>JALOLT010000015.1 GCA_025455775.1 Fimbriimonadaceae bacterium | reverse complement strand
GTAAGGGGTGGTTAGCATGAGCGACTGGTTCGCGATTCCTACGTTCAGGAACCGAAGAAGCGGGAAGTTCTTGCTGAACTTGAGCGGCGGGATGCAGGGGTGCAAGAGGCTCTTCAAGCAATTCGCGATACTACCAAGTTAACTAGCCAAGAATCGTTCACTTACGAAGAAGCGGCTCAGTTGCTTAGCGTCAGCAAGAGACAGGTTCAAGAATGGGTTGCTTCTGGGGACTTGAAGACCTTGGGATTGCCAGGAACGGAACGGCTTCGACGGGTTTCCCGCGACATGCTCAAAGCGTTTGTCCGAACCGCTGAACTTCGAGTCGGGTTCAGACCACCCAAAGGTTTGGACTTTTGAAAAATCAAACGTGAGTCATCGCTTCAACAATGTCCGACTTAGCGGCCTGGATGTAGTAGCGGAAGGTCGTTTCAATCTTGCCATGTCCCGCCAAAGCTCGAAGAGTAGCCGGGCTCACACCAACTGTATTCGCCATATAGGTGAGGAAGGTGCTTCGCAGGTCGTGATGAGTGCAATCAATCTGCCCTTCTTCTCCATTGATCTTCGCCGCCTTGCAAAGAGATTTGAACTTGACGGAGAACTCTTGGGGAGTCGCAAGTGTGTTGGCCAAGGTTGGGCATACCATCGTCTGGCCCGTGGCAGTTGCCTTTTCCTTGGCTTCCTTGAAGATCGGCTGGAGGCTAGGAGGAATCGGAATGTCCCTTCGAGAATTATCGGTCTTAAGCTTGGTCAATTGCTTTCCTTCTCCTGGAATTCGTTGAGCTTGCCACCTGATTTTGAGAAGATTGTTATCCAAGTCTACATTGGCCCAACTCAGGCCCAAGCACTCACCCAATCTCAATCCGAACTTGAGCCCAAGGAACACAGGCCAGAACAAACCCCGGTCTCGGGCGTGATCCAAAAGCGATTCTTGCTCTTCCGAATTCAGTATTCGTTTTCCAGGAAGCTCAGGCTCCGAGTCGGCAGTTTCAGGGTTCATTCTTGCTTCGATTTTCTTGAGCTTCGCTATTCGGCCAACGTGTTTATCAATGTGTCCTTCTTCAACCGCCCTCGTAAGGCAGGCGTTCAACGCGGCACGAACTCTTACCGCCGCCGATTGAACATCTTTGTCTTGAAGTCCCTGGTAGAACAATTGGAGAGTATCAACCCTCAATTCATCGAGCTTGATCGTTCCAATGGCCGGATAGACCCGGCTATTAAGCCAACCCCGATAGTGATAGAGAGTTTTCTTCGTCTGAGTGGTCATCCCGCCGTCCAAGCAGTATTCGCACCACGATTCGACGGTGTATTGTTTCCCGGCCTTGCCGCCCGATTGGTTGAACTTGTTGTATGCGGCATTTCGAGCCTTCAATGCTTCTTGCTCAGTCTTGCGCGTACCGGCTTTACGGAACCGCGAACCATCCTTACGAACAAGCTCTACTTCCCAACCCCAACGGCCCGCTTCCTTTCCGGCGCGGATCATCCAGACATTGCCTTTCCTTGTTCCTGGGGACCGGAATTCCTTCGACATGAATCCAGTATGCCCGATGAGTCCCAAGAAAACTCCCAGGAATTAGTTATTTTGAACTTATTAGAACTGGTCTGTCATAAACATCTCTGGCAGGCTGGGGAAGCGGTAGGCCATGAGCAAGAGTTCTCTGCGCTGAGTTCCGCGCAGAGGCACTCCCATCTTCTGCGCCATCGAGCGTAAGCCAAAGAACTGACTCCCAGGCGGGACTGGCCATCCGGATCGATCGGGGGAGATCACAGCCTCGCGCACCATCAGGCCTTCTTGGCAGAGATAGCCTCCCTCGAGGCCTTCGCAGGGGCGAGGAACCCATTGCCAGTAGGTCCACCGTTTGTTATCGCGACGCAACCGATCGGGAGAGTCAGAGGCCCACTCTGTGTAGAGCTTTTGAACCGTGGGAAAGTCGAGAAGTCGCACTTCGCCACAGGATTCGTCTCGCACGATCTCTGCTTGGACGACTTCGTCAATCACGTCGAAGCCGACCCTTTCGTAGACCACAGTTTCATGGGCGAAGAGGAGGGCCGCACCCTCGCCATCTGCTGCAGCGGATAGCAAGACCTCCTCGAGCAGAGCCTGGCCAAGACCCTTTTTGCGGAACTCGCGCGCCGTCGCTACCCCTGCGATTCCGATGGCCTTGCCCCATCCAAACTCAAGAGGAGTCGTCGTCAGAATCGAGTGCATCACTCCGTCCTCAAAGAGGGCCCATTTGCGCCGCAGATCAAAGAACGGCTCCGTGAAGAAGACGCCCTGGGCCCGAGACATGTCGAGTTCAAAACAGTCACACAGGAGTCTGAGAAAAGTCTCGCTCTCATGCTCGTGGATCGGCCGAATTTCTCTCATGGGTTTCCGCTGCGAACTGCGACAATCTCAAGGGTAATCGTCACTTCCCTCACGTCTGCGGTCACCCCGGTTGGCAGGCGGAGCGGAACGGTTCTGGTTCGACTTTCATTGAGCCCTGTCAAAGTGAGCGGCTCAGTTTCGACCGTCAATCTGCCGGACAAAACTGCACTTGGGCCGCGAAGTTCAACCTGGGGCGGTTCGATTGTGTAATTCCGAACTTGGTAACCAAACCGAGGTTGGCCGACGAATGTAGGCACCACAAGGACGCGTCTCGCACTAGGGGCGAGTTCTAAGCTCGGGGTGATCGCAACGCGATCGGGAATGATCCTGGTCGAAGGGACTGGCTGGTTCTCGTTGTCAATCAATCGAATTTCTGCCGAGGGGGCATCTCCTGGCTGGAGGCTCACGAGGTTGAGAACCGCTTGAGCCTGGCTGATTCTGGGAAGCAAAGATTCTGCCCCCATGACCTTAACTGTTCGGGGAAAAGTTGTGGCACCGTTATAGACATAGCCGTCGATGGGAACCCCTTGGGGGATGACAGTGACAGGCATCTCTATCTCTGCCTCTCTCTCGATGATAAGGCGGATTTGAGGGGTGTTGGCTGTAAATTCGAGTCTGGTGCCTGGGGGAGGCTGGAGGATCACTCTCTTGTCGACTTGCCCTGGTTTTGCGCCAGAAAGGTTAATTCTTGCCTTCACAAGTGAAGGGTCGAGGCGACTGACTTCGGAGTTACTGCCTCTGACAGTGACGTTGATGTACTCTTGAGGATAGGGGATCACCAATCCTCGGGGCAATCCAGTGAGCTCAAGTGAGACAGTGATGGCTTTTGTCGAAACTTTCTCGACCACTTGAAGCCACATGAGAAGGGCGATCGCGAGGGAGCCCAAAAAGAGGGCGAACTTGCCGAATGTCACTGGGTCACCTCTTTTGGCTCAGCTGATTTGGTCAGAATTGCTTTGCCCCCCTTGGGCTTGGAGTCATCCTCCCCGACTTCGCGGCGAAGAATCTCGCGCAGATCGTCGTTTGGGCCAATAGGAGTCAAGACTCCCCCAGTGCAGATGCTGATTGTGCCGCGCTCCTCACTCACAACGAGGGCCAGGGCGTCACTTTGTTCTGTAATCCCAACTGCTGCTCGATGACGCATGTGGAGGTTGTTGCTCAGGTTCTGGCTTTCAGAAAGAGGGAGGCGACAGGCGCCAGCCAAAATGCGGTCAAAGCGGATGACGATCGCTCCATCATGCAAGGGGTTTTCGCCGTAGAAGATCGATTCCAGGAGGGGAGCAGAGACCTTCGCCTGAATGGGGATCCCGGTTGAAGCAACATCGTCAAGCGGGTTGTTGCGCTCGATGATAATGATCGCTCCCGTCTTTTGGCCGCTTAAGACCTGGGTGGCTCTCACGATCTCCTCCAGGGTCAAGTCGCCGATACTGCGCCTTGTCCCCAAAAATCGTTCGCTCCAAATCCCGAGCCGAGCCATGCCTTCGATCGCCTGGCGCAACTCGGGAAGCAGGAGAATGACCAAAGCGACCGGGGCGAGCAAGGATGCCTTGTCGAGCAACCAGTTTAAGGTTCGCAGTCCGAAGACATCGCTGAGCCAAAGAGCAAGAACAAAAACAGCAATCCCGATCACCACGCGCCACGCACGTTGTCCGCGCACCAACAAGAGCAGGCGAAAGATCAGGAACGTGACAAGCAAAATGTCGACGATCGTGACAAGTGTTCGCGAGGAAAAGTCGGTGAATAATTCGTTCAAGTTCTCACCAACAGTTTAACTCCTGCTGGTGAGAACCTGGGCAACCGGCCCATAATCTTTCTGAATGAACGAACCGTCTGACATGAGATCACTTGAAGAGGTGCGGACTGAAATAGATCTGGTCGATCGGCAACTCATTGAACTGCTCTCTCGCCGTGCTGGCCTGGCCCAAGAGATCGGACGGATCAAGGGGCTCGACGGTAGGCCATTTTTTACTCCCGAACGGGAACGGCAGATTTTTGAGAAGCTTTCTCAAGTGGAGGCTGCTCCTCTCGGCACCAACCATTTGGTCGCGATTTTCCGGGAGATCATCTCGGCAGCTCGCGCCGCCGAAAAGCCTCTGACTGTTGCCTATTGGGGTCCGCCAGGCACCTTTACTCATCAGGCGGCGGTTCAAACCTTTGGCCGCTCAGCCTTGTTTCAGCCAACCGATACGATCGAAGAGACGTTCCTCGCGGTCGAAAGAGGTCAGGCTGATTATGGGGTCGCTCCGATCGAGAACTCTACGGCTGGGGTCGTGCCAGAGACCCTAGACCTCTTTCCTCAGACGAACGTGAAGATTTGTGCCGAAACTTTTCTCGATATCCATCATCATCTTGGTTCCCATGCTTCCGATTTCTCCCAAATTCGCCATGTTTATGCTGGGCCACAACCCTCCAGCCAATGCCGCAGGTGGCTGAGGGAACATGTGCCCCAGGCAGAAATCATCGACGTAGTTCCCACATCTCGCGCAGTGCAAAGGGCGGTGGACGACCCAGTTGGGGCAGCGATTGCCAACCGCCTGTGCCTTGAGATCTACGGACTGGAGCTTTTGGCCGAACACATCGAGGATCACTCAAAAAATCGCACGAGGTTTGTGGTGCTGGGGCACAACGAACCTGCCCCCAGCGGCAGCGATAAGACCAGCCTGATGTTCAACTTGCGCAACAAGCCAGGCGAGCTCTACCGGGTCTTGGGATCCTTTGTCGAAAATGAGGTGAACCTTCTCATGATCGAATCCCGCCCTGCTCAACGGGCGAGTTTCGAGTACATTTTCTACCTGGATTGCGTCGGGCACCAGAGTTCACCTAACGTGGCAAAGACTCTGCAAGCTGTACGGGAACTGGCCATGGAGTCAGTGATTCTAGGCAGCTATCCCAGCTATGACCCGAACCTGACTGGTCACTGACCGGTATATTCCTTTGACTCAATGGGTTTTGGCTGTGATGTTCTAATTGTCGGTGGTGGCACAGGAGGTTGCGCTGCTGCGATGGCCATGGCTGGTTCTGGCTATTCGGTGATCATGACCGAAAGGTACCCCTGGGTGGGTGGCCAGCTCACTTCTCAGGCTGTTCCACCCGATGAGCACCCTTGGATCGAGCAGTGTGGTTGCACTAAAAGGTACCGAGAGTATCGAGACCTCGTTCGCAGTGCCTATCGACTCCGCCCCCTTCTGGAAAGTGCTCAAAGCGAGCAGTTTCTGAATCCCGGTGGCGGATGGGTGAGTCGGCTTTGCCACGAGCCAAGCGTTGGTCATGGGGTTTTGCAAGACATGCTTGCCCCAGCGAAGGCGGATAATCTTCGCATTTTTACCGGATTCCGTCCCTTGTCCGCTCAGCGAAACGGCGATCAGGTGACATCTGTGACCTTTGTGAATATCCACGATGGTGACGAGATGACGGTGGATTGCCGCTTTGTCTTAGAAGCGACAGAGACGGGCGAGCTTCTGCCGATGGCTGCGGTCCCCTACTGGCTGGGAGCAGAGACAAAAGCTCAAACAGGCGAGCCAAATGCTCTCGATGGACTCTATCCCGAGTGGGACAATATTCAGGGAATCACCTGGTGTGCGGCAGTCAGTTATGATCCAGAAGTTGACGGAACGATTGACCGCCCCAGGGAATACGGTTTCTGGAGCCAGTATCACCCAGAAGGGTGGCCAGATCGTCTTTTGAGCTTTAAGATGCTTCATGTACAGCGAGGAGAGGTCATCGACTTTCCTCTCTTTAGCGATCATTGGTTCAACCTGTTTTCCTACCGCCAGATTGTAGATCCATCGCTCTATGCTGCTGGTTTTGAGCCAGTTCCGACCACAATCATGAACTGGCCTCAAAACGATTATTATGCAGCGACGATTTTGGATGTATCGGAGGAGGACGCGAATGTCCGCCTCTCCAGTGCCAGGCAACTTACCCTGAGTGTCCTCTATTGGCTCCAAACCGAGTGCGGGTACAAGGGACTCTATCTAAGGCCTGATATCACAGGGACAGAGGATGGCCTTGCCCAGGCTCCCTACATTCGTGAATCAAGGCGGATCAAGGCCCTGAGGATGGTGAAGGAGCAGGACGTTGCTGCCTACACGAATCAGGGAGAGACACTGGCGCCAGAAATGTGGGATTCGGTGGGGGTTGGTGCTTACCGGATTGACCTACACCCCTCGACGAACGGTCGGCCGACGATTGACACCTCAACTCTGCCCTTTCAGATTCCCCTCGGCTCCTTGATCCCGTCAGAGGTGACCAACGTGGTTGCGGCTGGCAAGAACATTGGGGTGACCCACATCACGAATGGTTGCTATCGTCTGCACCCTGTGGAGTGGAACATTGGCGAGTCTGCCGCGATTCTAGCGATGGAATGTTTGGACCAAGGCCTGACTCCTCAGGCGATTTATGAAGACGCTCAAAAAGTGGCTCAGGTTCAAGCCCGGTGTCGCAGTCATGGAATTGAGATCGCTTGGCCGCGCTTCCATGCCCTCTAAGTGATCGAGCGACAAAAAAAATCCCACTCTTGGTTTTCCTTTCCAAGAGCGGGAGTATCAAACCCTCTGAATCTTCAGTTGGCAACGTAGGCCCCGTTTCGCACGGGAGCGGGTGAATCGGATGGCACGAGTGGATCCAGCATCTCCAGAAGACCAGAGATTTGCTTCTCGTCCCAGACTTTCAAGGTTTCAACCACCCTTGCATGGTAGATCGGAACTACTTTGTTAAAGGTGATTCGTCCCTTTTCAGTCAGGCTCACATAGATGACGCGACGATCGACTGTATCGCGCGTGCGTTCGACAAGACCTCTTTTTACGAGGTTATCAACGACGAGGGTGACATTCCCCCCCGTCTTATCAAGGTGTTCGGCGATGTCACGCTGAGAGAGGGGTCCATGCTCCATCAGCACGCCAAGTGTATTGAATTGAGACGTGGTCAGACCATACTCGCCCAGGGAGCGACCAATCACTGTCTCGAAGGCTTCTGCGCACTTCAACAATCGTCGAAATGCGTCTAGCCTTGCGTTAGACCTGTCTTCGTTTTTCATTTTCTGCCTCGGTGAAGTCCACCGTTTGGACCGACTGCTTTATTGTATTCCATTCATTACAAAGCTACGATAGCTTTTTATCATTCATCAGTGTTTTATTGATGGATTATTGGTGGAAACCTGTCTCGCTAGGCCTAAATGCTCATTCGCCTTCTTTGTTTTCGTCGTAGAGAGGGTGTGACCCGAGGCTTCACCCTGATTGAGCTCCTGGTGGTGATTGCGATCATCGCGATATTGGCGGCGATTTTGTTTCCCGTTTTTGCTCAGGCAAAAGGGGCGGCAAACCGGGCAACCTGTCTCAGCAACCTCCGCCAGGTTGGTACAGTTTTTTCCCTCTACCTTGGCGACAACGACGACCTGATGCCAGATCGCAGGGATCTGAAGCAGGAGCTTGGCTATCGGCCCTGGACTTCCTGGCCCCCTTCTGACCCTCGCAGCGGCTGGTTCGATTCGGTTAGTTCCCTTTACAATGGGGAAGCGATTTTGACCTGCCCGTCGATTGCTGCTCTTTTCCGAGGGGTCGTGCAGGTGGAACAAGCGGGGCTCGATTCGGATCGCCCGCGAAGCACTTATTGGATGTGGCGGTTTGACCGGATCCAAAACCCGACCCCTCTGGATAACTTTTGGGGCAAGTCACCGGATCAGGCCTTAGCAGATTTGCAGGTGGCCGGAAACGCTCAGGTCGGAAATCCTCAAAGTGTGAGCGAAGTCGAGCTAGCGGTGGATCCCTACTTCCCGGCGACAATTCCGACTGTTGCTCCGGCGCTCCGGGGATTAACGCCTCATTTTGGCGGTCGGAACCGCCTCTTCCTCGATGGGAGCGTCAAGTTTTTGCGGGATCCCCGCACGCGCTAGTCTCAGGGACCGTTAGTCTCGCCCGATCGGTCCCTGGAGTGGGGGGGCAGAGGGAGACGAGCCAGGAGGGGGTGTTGCCGGGGAGCGAGGCAGATCCTCGTCGTCGTCCAGGTTCATCGTGCCCTCTGCGTCTTTTGCCGAGAGTAGATCCTCGTTTTTGCGGGTTGAGACCTCGATGAAGGTAGCGCGCATGTCATCGCCCAGCGAGTTCCTCATGCGGACGTCTTTTGCCCCCTGGCGGGAAAAGAGCTTCAGGCGATCTTTTTCCCCATCCCATTCCGCCCGGTTCGACCAAACAAGGCGCCAGCGGTCACTCCCCAGTTCTTGGCGGGCTTGGGGGCTGCCGGTAATGGTCGCTCTCCTCTCCCCCCGGCGGTAAAAGTACTCCACTCGCTCGGCGATGATCGCAATGGGAAATTGGCGTAGGTTATCTGTGCCTCGAATCTCGTCATCTTGCTTTCGCTGAGCTTCGTCTCGCGGCGCCGCTGGTCGGTTTACGGAGATTTCATCTGGGACGAATGGCTTCAAGGGAGGGATTTCGACCTCCTTCGGGGCAGTTTCCGTCTCAGGCTTGATCAGCATATTGACGCGGCCTGTGAGCAGAACTCTGCGATCGCGGCGAGTGACAACCGCTTTGGCGCAAGTCATATTCGCATCCACACCAAAGTACTTCACGTCTCCCTCGGCGGTAATGGTGTCTTCGTTTCGATCGAAGACGATCTTTTTGCCGCGAATGATCGTGTCACTGCTGGTTGCTATTCCTTCGGTGAAGGTGCTGACTCCGCCTACGGTCTCGATCGTCGCACCCCTAAAGTTCCAGGAAGTGCGCTGGGGCTGGCCCTCGACTTGAGGAGTCCCCTGCCAGCTAAAGGTGCCGGACGTGAGGCGTCCCTCTGCCACCTCGATCCTGATGTTCTCCGTTTCGAACTCACCGCCAAAGAGGGTGCCTGTCACTTTGCCCTCGACCGATACGACCTCCGTGTTGCCTTGGTAGGTGAAGGTCGCCACTTTCAGGTCAAAGTCCTTGCCGCGAAGGCGCGCCCCCTGTTCGGCCAGCAGATTCTTGCTGAACACCTGGTAGACGGCAGATTCAGCCTCAAAGTCAATTTTCTCGCCATCTTGCGTCAGGAACCAGCCTTCCTGAATGCCCACAAGATCCATCTGGCTGCGGTCTTTGCGAATGATGGCCTGATCTACCTTGGCGTAGGCGACGAGTTTGTCGCCGTTGTAGGTCTTCATTTCGAAGTCTCTTACAACGAGCCCCTGATCGGGAGGCGGCCCTGGTTCCCGGAATCGCTGCAGGCTGTCGGTCGCCATGATGCGCATGATGCCATAGCCAGACGCGCCGAGAATCCCGACGACGACTGCGGCAAAACCAACCGTCTTAAAAACCTGCTTAGTTGAGCGTGACATTCACCGTTACCACTTGTCCGACGTCTGTGATTGTGACGGATGTCGAACCGGTTCTGGTGCCACTCGTTGCCCGAATCGTGTAGGTTCCTTCTGGGATCCAGACCGAGTAATTCCCAGACGTGTCAGCTGTCACAGTGCGAATGGGGGTCGCGCCAGACAGAACCTCCACCACCGATCCGCCTCCGGTCGGGGAGACGACTCCCCGGACGTTGAACGGCAAGGGGGGAGGATCAGTCGTGCCAGTCGGCACCATCGCCACGTCCCCCACATCCAAAACACCCCCCACTGGGATGGTGGGGAGGCCGAAGGTTGTCGCAAAAAAGCCAGTGCGCAGTGCCTGACCTTCAAGAGTCAGAAAAATGCTTGTATTGTTCGGCGAGAATGCGACGCCGTTGAGAGTGAATCGACCATCTGAACCACTGGTTCCCGATTGCCCAGCCAAGTTGACTTGCCCGCCAGGAACTGGGACTGAGGTGGTCGAATCTACGAGGCGACCTTGTACGACGATAGACGCAGGGCCAATCCAAAGCTCCCCGAGATCCCTCGTCCCATTGAGGGCTGAGAAACTGAAAGTTCGAACGACTGGCGACCCGACGCTGGGAGTGTAGGTCACAGTAAGGCTCGTGGCACCTGGCGGCACTGACAGGTTAAAGAAGCCATCAGAAGCAGTTTGACCAGCCACTTCCCCAATCCTGACGGTACTGGCGGGAACAGTTCCTTGGCCAGATTCGATCCACAGTATATTGCCAAAGGCCTGGACGTTCGCAGGGGCACTCCCTCCTCCTCCTCCGCCACACCCGATGGCGAAGACGACAAGGAGCAAGAGGCAGAGATTTCGGATCAGCTTCAGGTCTTTCATCGCACCACGATCCTCAGCCAGACGGAACCTTCTCCGCTCAGAATCGCTGTTCTGCGGTAATCGACCCTGACGAGTTGGTTGAACCGTTCGTCAAAAACTTGTAGGTTTTGTTGGCGCACGAGGCCCTGAAGGCTCAAGACATACCGTTCCCCTCGCTGAAGGCCATCCAGCCTAATCCGGAAGATCATCCCTCGACCGCGCGGCATGAGTTTGCGGTAGTAGCCAGTGTCGGCAAAGACAGTCGCTTGAAGACCCCCGACGGCAGGTGGCATCGTGTCATCCAGCCGGGGATTGTAACCAGTGAGGCCGAATCCATGCTGCCCGATCTGCACAGTGGTGGAGTGGTTCAGGCGAGAGGTTAAGGTCACGCTGGTCAGCCAGTCAGGGTTCCCCGCTGGTACAATCACGTTGCCCAGTCGCGTTTGCCTGGTGCCGACTCCAAAGAGAAGGACTCCTCCTTCTGGGGAAAGACTCCGGACGAAGTAGGCCTGGCCTGGCTCGAAGAGGGTGGCTGGTTGGAACGTTCCTCCATCGAGGTTCAGGGGATCTGGCACAAAGCGGAACATCGTGTTGCCGAGTAGGATCCCAAGCCCCTCGTTCCAGGGAGTCATCGCTTGGGTCGTCGTTGTGACCTGAACCTGACTCAAGGCCACAGGATCGAGCGATGGGGCAGTGACCATGTTCCAACCAGGTTGGAGGGAAACCGCTAGGGGAGTATTGGGTTCGTGGCGACCTCGCACCACCTGGCTGGAGAGGCCTGCGCCTCTGACGAAGTAGCCTAGCCCGCGGCTCAGTTCGCTCTCGCGCGGAAAGAGGTCATACCTTCCGAGTGAGCTGTTCCACCGCGCAACCAAAGTGGCCCCAGGGGTAGAGGAAAGAAGGTCAGGAGCATAGGGCCGGTAAGGCTGGTAGGGAATTCCAAGAAAGGCGAGTCTCCCTGGCCTTGTGAGAGTGAAAGTGGCATCGCTATCGGGGGTCGTCAAAACAGCAGCGAGGGGGCCGACTCCTTTGTTCAAAACTCTCGTTAGGAGAGGATCGACGACGCCCTCCCGCCTGACTGTAATCACAACCGACTGGGCCCGGTCAAAGCTCGGGTCGTTGACGCGAAAGCCGAAGGCACGATTCCGAATCGATTGGGGAGGGATCGCTCCCCCGGGATAGGTAGCACTGACAAAGAGACCCCCTGTGTCGGACGAGGGTAGCCCCACCAAAACCCCATAGAAGTTGTTGGGTACTGGGTTACTGCCGGTCGCAACTGCTCCAGCCGGAAGGTGAAGTCTCGCGACCCTGCCTTGATAGGGCAAATCGACCGTCACCCGATAGGGGGCTCCTCCAAAAGTCGCACCGGGGAAGTTCGGCGCAACGGCTCCGTAGCCACCTCCCAAGAACAAGATATCGTCTTGGCTGGTGGTGAAGAACCGCACAAACTCAGGTCGCCAGTAAAGGGGGTAGGAGCGTCCCCCAAGCAGAGTCTCGTTCCCAAGAGGGTCTGAGAGGAAGGCGTTCAGGACGATGCCGAAGACACCAAAGTCGCTTGAACCTGGTGTTGGGTCGATGGGAAAAGCTTGAGGCACCAGCTTTAGCCCGGCATTCGGTGCGACATCCAAGATGGCTTGCCGCTCTGCCCATTCGGCAAAGGGGAGGCCCTCCACGGTCGCTCCTGGCGGCAGCTGGATGTTATTTAAGGCAGTCTGGGCCAGAGTTTCAAGTTGAACACTGGTTTGATAGGAGAGTGGCGACGCATAAAAATTGCGATTAAATTCCGCTGCAAAGCCAGGGTACTGAGCGAGAACCTTTGCAAAAGCGGTTCCTGCCATCTGGTAGCGAAGCAAAAAGGCTCCGCCAGTGCTGCCGCCGGGAGGAATGGGAGTGTTGAGGAGGTTTGGGGCAATGAAAGTCGGGGCTCCAAGCCCGGGATGGTTGGACCAGTCATAGAGGGATGAAACGTCGTAGAGGCTATCCAAAACCCCTTCGATCTGTTCCGAGGTGACAACTGGCACAACGCCAGGGGTTCGGACAACTTGCATCGTGGCGGCCCTTACCAAGCCGTCGTTCCAGGCGTCGAAGGGAGTTGTGGCAGATCCCCGATAAGCCAGCAAGAGACAGTGGACAAAGTTCACAGATGCACTCGCTGCGCTTTGGTAGATCGGGAAGCGGATCTCTGGCCCTCCTGGGGCATTGGCAACGTAGTAGCCTCCTGCAACCGCCAATCGCGCCTGGATGTCGCCATCAAAATTCAGCACTTTCACAGTGCCGCCCTGGTTCGGGGTTCCGAAGACTGCATCGAGGGTCGGGGTCGCGTTGGTGAAAAGATTTTCGAGCAGGGTGCGGTATTCAGTCGGAAATGCCCGTGGACCTGAGCTTTCGAAGCTCAGAGAGAGTCCACCTCCATTTCGCGTCCTGCTCGGGAATGGCAGGGCCTCTCCATTGCGGGTCAGAACCACCCTGAGAGGGAGGAAGAAGGTGGACCTGTCGCCCCTGGCGAGTCGAACTCTGTCGGAGAGTTGGGCTGTGACCCTGGCGTGGTGACGAACTGCTGCTTCGACTTGCTGCGAGACGTCGTCCGCAGAGCGAGTCGTTGCTGCGAGTTCCACGCGCAGCTCAGCCGCCATGCCAAAACAGGTTAAGCCAAATGTGAGCAGGACGGCCAAGGCTGTCCTGCTGCGCGTTATGATTCCATGCATCTTTTCGAAGGCCTCATAATTGGAACGATCCTATCTGGCTAATCGTTCGGCTGGAATTGCCGTTTGCAAGGCCCAAAACGATGTAGTAGTAGGTTCGACCCGATTGCAGAGCGGGCCCAGTATAGACCTGACTGAAACCTGCCGATGGGGATCCAGACGTGTTCCAGATGCTATCCACTCCCACGCCAGGGAATCGGTCGAACAAGAAGACGACGTGACTGGTTGCTCCGCTCCCAGCGAACCAATTAAAGGTCAAGGGGCCAAAGCTAACGTTGCCCAAATTCAAGATTCCCAAGGTCGAGGCAGTGACCCGACTTGAGAGAGGACTTTCAGCCGAAGGAAAGTCTGGGTAGAGGGTTGTGGCACTGGAGACGGAGTAGCTGTAGGTGGTGTTGGGTTGGAGAGAGCCCATGTCGTAGTAGTAGGAGGCCAAGGGCTCGAAAATAAAGTCGATAGAACTCAGGGAACCATTGGCTCCAAATGCCCGATAGATAGGGAAGCCGTAGAGGTCGGGGAATTGATTTGAGTCCCAGAAGAGCTCGACTTCGACCGACCGATCACTCACGAAGTTCCTGGTTCTCGGCCCCCCAGAACGCCGGTTGTCGCGGTAGAAGTTCTTGACCCAAGCCAAAGCAGTAGAACCCTGCCCAAGGGAACGAGTTGTGTCGGGATTCACGGTCCACGCGGTAGCCGAAAGCCCAGTCGGAGCGGGAGGATTCACCGTTGTCGGTTGGCGAAGGATGAAGTTTCGCGTCACAGTGCCTCCCGCTGTGACCGTGACATCGGTCTGATCCGAGCGGAAACTCCTACCGCTCGCGCTGATTCGATAAGAGGTTCCTGCCCCGAGGTCGCTCAAGGTGAAGTTGCCGTTGCTATCTGTGAACGTTCTTTGGCTGGATCCGACTCCGTCAAAGGCGAAGACGGAGGCATTTTCGAGAACGAACCCCTGAGCATCTCGTACGGTTCCGATCACCCTCCCCATCGCATTAGTTGGTTTCACCACGATGTTGACGTTGTTGGTTCGTTCACCGTCGAAGTTGAGAGCCCACGTTCTGCCTCTGAAGTTCGTTCCGCCCTGGGTGATGGTTGCCACGACCTCGAGTCGACGTGCCGGAACAGAGGCAAGGGTAAAGCTACCGGTCGAGCTGGTTCTGGTGCTTTGGCTTCCGGCTGTGACAGTGGCATCGCGAACGGGATTGAAATCCCGATCCAGCACTGTGCCAGAGATGGTGGCAGTGCGGGGCGCAGTCTCTCCGCCACATCCGGAAAGAATGACAAGACTCGCGACGATGGAGAGGAAGGTGAAGGCACGGTTCATTTGGATTGTTCCCTGATGATGTTACGCACAAATCTCGATCTCGTTACTGGGCAAAGTTAAAGGCCAATTCGAAGGCAAAGCCCCGAGACCGATAGGCGCCGCTATTAAAGCTAAGATCACGGTTTTTAACATCTCTAAAACGGTAACTCGTATTGAACGAGAGGCTGCTAAAAATCTGAATCTGGTGGGTCAGGGCCCAGTCTAAGTCATCCTGGGGGTAGTAGCCAGTTGTCGTCCCTTTTGAGTAGCGAAAGACAAGGTTTTGCCTTTGACCCAGGAAGTAGCTGGTCGAGATATCATAGGCGATGCTGTTTTGCCTGAACTGGCTATTACCCCCGCTCAGAAGGGCGCTCAGGTTCAGTCGGTAAGATAGCCTCCCGGCTGGTCTGCCATCCGCGCCAAAGTTGAGGGTTGTCGCA
This sequence comes from Fimbriimonadaceae bacterium, assembly GCA_025455775.1. Lineage (GTDB taxonomy): Bacteria > Armatimonadota > Fimbriimonadia > Fimbriimonadales > Fimbriimonadaceae > JALOLT01. The sequence continues at coordinate 22,286 of JALOLT010000015.1, read as the reverse complement.
CTGCTGCGCAAGGGGCTTCCCACAAATTGAGTTTCGCTAAAGTTTAGCTGGCCCTGAAGAGCGAGAGCGTCGTTCACGCGATAGTCGAGACCGCCACTGAGTCCCCTCGTGTCGGAGTTTGAGCTGATGCTGCCAGTCGATCGCCGCAGAGAGACTGCCCCATTCACGAAAAGTCGATCCGTCACTTGCCAATCGCCGGTCAGAGTATAGAACCTCCCGCTGGTGACTCCCGTTGTCAGACCGAGTTCAGCCCCGGAGCTGAAACCGTTCCCGTTGAACCCAAAGCCGAAGCCATTGTCGAAGTTCTGGAGGTCTGTCACATCGCCAGAGTCAGATTCCGTGGCGGTAAATCTCGCGTTGAATTTTTCACCGCCTCGGTAAATGATGGTTCCTGTCACGTCATAACCAGTCCCACTCTTGCCGGCGGCTCTCACCTGACTCAGGCTTGCATCGAAGCCAAAGAACCAAGCAGAACTTGCCTGATAGAGGTTTCTGAAGATCAGGCTTTGAAGGTCTGCCTTGGTTGCCCCGGAAACCCGGGAGGTTTCCAAACCAAACCTGGTGCCCCATTTGCCGACCTGTTTGGCAGTCGTTAGGCTCAGAGCATCGACTGACGTTTGGCGACCGGGGGTCTGGCTGGAGGTTCTGGTTAAGGCGAGCTGCAGTGGCCAGTTCTTTTCCAGCTGAGGAGTGACATCCAGAGTTGCCCCTGTTCTCACGAACCGACCTGATTGAGACGTGGTTCCGGTTCTGTTGGCAATCGCTGAATTGCTGTGGGACAGACTGTAGCGAAGGGCCTCGCTCGGTGAATAGCCAAACGTCACGTCCCACGCCTTTTCGTTTCGATCCAGCCCCACTGTTTGAACTGTGACAAAACCATCGGTGACATTTCGCACTTGACTTGAGAAACTCCAGGGGCCAACCTTGGTCGAGGCTCCAAAGGCAGTGGCAGTACCACTTCGCGCTTCTTGGCCAGTGCTGCTGCCCCGCGCGGTCGAGGCAGTGATCTGAGTTTGGGATCCGAGATTCAGGCGGTAGTCCAGCCCAAAGGTTTCGCGGTCGCCAGGGGTTGCCGTCGCGATGCGGGGAGTGTAGAGCACGTCCACAGTGCTCGTGCTCAGAACAAAACGGTTGATGAAAAAGACACTGGGGTTCGCAGGGTCGAATCGGTAGTCGATCCCTTCTGTTTGGAGCACACCGTCAATACGGATCACGATCGGAGTTCCAGGCTGGGGGAGGAATTGAAGGGTGTAGCGACTGGAAGGCGGGCCGAATCCCTGGAACTTTTCAAGGCGCGAGGAATCCCTTCCTTGCCCGCCTTGGAGCTGTCTCATTCCCGTGACTCCGATGCGGCCAGCGCGACCCATGTCGTAGGCGAGGCCGATACCCTCCACTGTGCCGCTGGAGCCGTTGAAATTAAAGGACTCGTAGGTGGCAACGATTGTGCTCGTCGGGGCGACGACCTTCGCCGTGAGGGTTTGGCGATTCACGAAAGTAATGGCCCCCAGGTCGTAGTCGATCGAATAGTCTTCGCCAAAAACCTGCAAGACTCCGTCGATTGCGATCCTTTCGGATCCCCGAATGATCTGGGAACTCTGGAGATAATAGGGGCCAGCAGAGTTGTTCCCGTTCAGGGTGATGGTTCGCGCTTCTCCTCTCGTCTCGCTTCGCAGGGCTTTCCCCTCTAGCCGTCCATGGCGATAGCCAACCGAGGCCCCTCTCAGAGTTCGATTAAAGCTGGCGTAGCGGTTCGTGTTGAGAAGCGAGCCCTGGATATCCCCCAGATTGAAAGTCCAAGGCCCGGTCTTCCAATCCAGGCTGATTCGCTCCCCCTGGGGATCTTGGAATCGACTGTCCTGAAGGTTAAAGCTGAAGTTAAGGACGCCAAAGACTCCTCGACCCTCGAACCTTGTATAGCCTAAGTCGGAGAACCTTTGTCCCCCGAGACCCCCAAAGTTTGAGAACTCAAAGGCCTCTCGGTCGCCACTGACCGACATGATTTGGTAAGTGAGGAACCGCGACCCTGTCACCCGGACTTTTCGAAGTTGCTGCTCTAACCAGCTGGGATTGCGTTGTGGTTTTGGTTGCTCGATCGGTGGCTCAGCCGGTTGCACTGGATCTTGCTCGGGAGCCGGATCCTGCGATTTGGCAAGAGCCAAACTCTGGCACACAAAAAGGCCAGCAACCAGGGCCGTTCGCGTCAGGCTTGGTTTAGCGGCGGAGAGTTTCTTCCAGCACATCGATGTTGAGGAGGGCCGATTGGGCTAGTTCGCTGACCTTGCGTTCCAGCGAGGCGGCAGTTCGTTCCTTCTCTTTTATGAACGACTGAAAACCGTCGAAGACTCGTTCGACCGTCAGGCCCTGAATGCTAGGAGGGGCCGAGAAGCCCAATGCGTTCGAAAATGCTGCTACTTTTGGGTCGTAGCTCACCATATAGGGGGGGATGCCGACTGTTGTGGCCAGGATGCCAGCATGGAGCCTCATTGCGATGACTGCCTCAACTCTTGCGATGCGCTCTTGCAGCTGCCTGGGGCTTGTAAGCCCCTTGATTTCCGGTACCTTGCCGCCATTTTCCTTACTAATCGCTTCGATAATGGGGCGATCTTCCGCCGCATCCATCTCGAGCATAACTGGCACATAGTTGGCAGCATAGAGCTTCCGCACCAGCCCAGAAAAGAGAGTGACGACTCCCCTTCCTTTGTCATTCCCGAAAGGCCGAGCGTTCACCGCGATGGTCTTCATTCCCGCAACGCCAAACCCAGCCGTATTGGTTGCTGGGGGTGGCTTGGGCAAAAGGTAAGCCAGATCGCCAGTAAGGCGAGGGTTTACTCTTACCCCCAGTGATTTCAGGGTTTGAGCACTGCCAGGGTCGCGGACCGCGATGGCATCGGCGGAGTTAAAGGCCCGAACCGCGAACCTCTTGCCCAACCATCGATTCAGTGGCCCGACTCCCTGCCCCAGAAGGATGACCTTCTTGTTCGCTTTTTTTGCCATCGCAACGAGGTTGGCGTAGTAGGCGACGCTTTTCACACTCGTGACATCTTGGAAAATGCTTCCGCCAGGAAAGACAAGGGCGTCAGAGGATTGGAGTGCCTCCCGGATCTCACCCAAGTCTGATCGCAAGAGTCCCCTGATTCCCAGGTTTCTCATGAGAAGTTCGGGGCTCTTGGCGATGACCTGAAATCCATGGCCCCGCGTCTCGATAGCATTCGCAAACCCCATGAGAATCGCGTCATCTCCGAGGTTTCCCGCCCCAAAATATCCGGCCAAAACTAACTTTGCCACAAATTTATACTTGTTCCCCGCGCGCCCGGTACCAGCCCGAAACTGCGAGCCAGGCCCCCACGCCGATTATAGCCCCCAAGAGGTGGCCAATCCCGATGCGGATAAGGCCCAAATCAATCGGGCTGTGGAGGTGGCAGAGAGTGTTGACGACACTCGCTTGGCCAATCGCTCCGATGGTCAAACAGATCGCAGCAGGGGTGAACCACTTTTCCTTGCTTCGCGACCAAGCCAAAAACCCTAAACCTACGATGAGGGCGGGATGGCCAATCAGAAACTCTTTGGTTCTGGGGCGGGTGAAAAGAATTGCATCCAAGAGTGATCGAATCCTGAGTTCGAGATCACTGACCCCGGCCGGATTGTCGTTTCCCGTTCGGGAGAGCATAAAGGCAACGCCAGCGGTGAGAACGAAGGCCCCCACCAAGGTTCCCCACTGGGCCGGACTCTTTGCGACCTCTCGCCCCTTTCCAGACACGATCAGAGCAAAGAGCCCGACAAGGAGGATCGGGCCGAAGTGGGCCAGTTTCACCCCAGAAAACTGGTCTGCCTGGATCATGAATTTCAGTCCGACCAGTAGGCCAGAGACGCAGAGTCCACCAACCAGGCCACAGACCGAAATGAGGAGGTAGCCTAAGACTGGGTGAGGCCGAGACGAGAGCCCCCAAATGAACCCGACCATGGGGAGAGCAACTGCTCCGGCTAAAGCCACATATGGTCGAGGCTCGCTAAACCAGCAGAGTCCTCCTAGCCCCGCAAAGAGAAGTCCGACACCGACTGCCCACCAGATTTTGGGAAAAAAGCCATAGAAAGCAAAGGCTACCAAGGGAGCAAGCAAAACGCCAATGACCGGGAAAATCCACTGCTCGGTCAGTGGTTCTGCGAAGGGCCGCGGCTCTTTCACACCGCCCCCCTCGTGGATGATAGCCCCTTTAATCATCTGAATACTTTTCTTGAGGCTCGCCAGAGGATTCTCTTCTGCCAGGGTCACAGGCCGCAAAAGAAGCCAGCGGATATTCCTTTCTCGGAAAGCCTTTGCGTAGCGTTCGGTTACCCCGCCTAAGCTGAGTCGGTCAATCTCAACTTGTTGCGCCGTGTGAAAGCGAATCGTGTTCTCTGGTATCTCATTGATCATTCGACCATCGCCGATGATCTTCCCAAACTCAACTGAGAGGTAGTTCAGGGAATTGTCTCGAAGAGCTTCTTGGGTGACTTCCAGCAGTTCTCGGTTGCCCAAAACTTGGTCGCCGAGAGGCAGGAACGCCGTTGCCCCGAGTTCGGCAGATGATTGAAGAGTGCTACGAACCGTGGCTTCGCTAACTCCGACTGAGTTGCCGTGGCGGACGATGAGAATAAGTCCTGCCTGGCGGATTGCCGTCGCTTCGATGGAATCGATCCCGGCGCTCGCAGCGCCAAGGGTCGCCCCATCCACCTTGGCGATGAACCCAAGTCTCGTTGTCCCGATCGGTGAGTTCTCTCCAACGGAGTCTTCCCCAAACCTGGCTTTGAGCAGTTTTCTAAGAACTGGTACGCGATGAGGAGCCGCTGATACGAGTGTCCCGGCGGAAGTATTGGTGAGGCTCGCCTGGCCGCGAAGGACGAGGTCGCTCACCTTGTCTTCGACGAGAACGACACCGGTCAATCCCTGCTCCTTTAGTTCTCTCAGAGCGGCAGGAAGGGGAGTCCCATCTGCCGCCGCCCCATCTCGAATTGTCGTGAGCTCGTAGGCGAGTCCAACTGCTCGATTTTCTCGCTCCGCCTTGAACCGAGGCCAAATACTATAGAGAGAGGCGGCAGCGACGAAGGCCACGGTCACCCAAATCCACCAGGGAGTCTTAATCGTCGTCAAAGTTTTCATCCTCCTCCAGCTTCAGATGGCGCGTGACCTTTTGGCGTCCTCCCAGAAACAGAATCGTTGCCATCCCTGCCATGAACCCCCCGGCATGAGCCCAGTTCGCGACACCAGGCTGGGGAAAAGCTATCTGAAAGACGAACCACAGGGCCAAGAGGAGCCAGGAAGGCAGATTGAAGGGAAGGAAAAAGAGAGGCGGGACAACCACCTTCATCTTGCTCCCGGGAAAAGTGAGGAAGTAGGCCCCCAGGACTCCGCCTATTGCTCCGCTGGCTCCCAAAGTCGGCACTACCGATCGAGGATCGACAAAGACGTGAGCCCCTGCCGCCAGGAACCCCCAAACCAAATAGTAGAGAGTAAATCTGGCCCCCCCGAGGGCTCGCTCGACTCCCGGCCCAAAGGCCTGCAAGAACAGAACGTTCCCGATGATGTGAGCGAGGCTTCCATGAAGGAACATGGAGGTGAAAATCTTTCCGAGGGCAACTGGGTCGCCAGCCGGGGTGAAGGCAAGGACGACCTCTGCCGGACGCATCGCCAAGTCCGCGAAGGCCTGGCTTTCTCCCAGCAGGCTCCCATTGCGATCCCACAGATAGATCAAGACATTCAATCCGATCAAGGTGAGGGTGACAACCGGCACTTCCCGGGAAAGCAAGTTGTCGCGGATTGGAATCATCTGTCTTCGCCTTGTTGTTGCCGGAAAAGCGGGGCTCCTACAGTGTGAGGTGCATGTAGGCAGCCAATCCCCTCAAGTCATCCATCATGGTGCTGAACTGTTCACTGTCCAGGGCCTGGCTTCCGTCGCTGAGGGCCTCTTTGGGATCAGGATGCATCTCGACCATCACCCCGTCGGCTCCAGCCACCAGGGCCGCCTTTGCCATTGCTGCGACGTATCGCGCGACACCTGTGCCATGGCTCGGGTCAACAACAACCGGGAGGTGGGTTAGTTCTTTCAGGACTGGTACTGCGTTCAGATCAAGAGTATTGCGGGTGTAGGCACGGTCAAAAGCGATGATCCCTCTTTCGCATAAGATCACCTGGTTGTTGCCTTCGTTCAAGACGTACTCGCTCGCCAGCAAAAACTCGTCGAGGGTGGCACTCGGGCCTCTTTTCAGAAAAATCGGCTTTTGTGACTTTCCTGCTTCGACCAGAAGAGGGAAATTCTGCATGGATCTTGCCCCGATTTGCAGTATGTCGACGTGGTCTGCCACAGCCTCAACCATGTCGGCGGACATGACTTCGCTGATGGTGGCGAGTCCTGTCTCCTCCGCAACTTGCTTGATGATCTTCAGGCCTTCGAGTTGCAGTCCTTGGAAGGAATAGGGAGACGTGCGGGGCTTAAAGGCACCCCCGCGCAAGATCTTCGCTCCAGACTGCTTGACCACTTCCGCTGCCTTGCGAAACTGATCCAACGATTCGACCGAGCAAGGCCCACCCATGACGGCAAAGTGCCCTGGCCCAATCTTGACATCCTTAATCTCGACCAAAGTTTTGGTGCGGCGGAACTCGAGGCTCGCTAGCTTGAAGGGACTGGAGGTTTGGGTGACTTTGCTCACCCCATCCATTCGCCCCAAAATCGCTTCGAGGGCGATGCGTTGATCTGCGCTCAACGATGCTGGAACTCCAACTGCGACCCGATCCTCCCCCGGCAATTCGAGCGGCTCAATGCCCTTTTCCCTCAGAACGGCGCAAACCGCCTTTACCTGGGCATCCGTCGCCCCAAATTGCATCAAAATCAACATGTCTGGAGCGATAAGGATACCAGTCTGATCCTTTACAACAGAGCCAGCAGTCTCTTCAAAAGCTCGATTGCCCCACTCTTGCTGAGAAGTTCGTTCGCACTTTCGCAGCGCGGACTCAGGAGGCACTTTGGGCACCCAGTGGTGCAAGGGCAGTTTAGGAGATTTTTCAGGGCAATTTCGACCCACTGATCAAATCGCTGGAAAAGGACTTCGCTCAGCCCTGTTCCCCCCTCTCTGGCGTCGAAGAATATGACGCAGGGGGCCAAGGTTTCCGGGTAGGTGGGCCGCCAGATTGACTCAATGTCGTTGCGATCGCATGAGGCAACGAGAGGGGCAGGGCCAGCCAGGGCATGTTCCAGTCCATGGAGATCGACCATAAATTCCTCCGATCCCCAGCGATAGGGCAAATCGAGCCGCAGCCCAAGGGTGTGAAGAACTCTCTCCGGGAGATCCAGAGGATGTTCGCTCACCACATGCTGGCCACTCCCCAAAAGGCATTGGTAGCCTGTGACTTGGGTTCGAACACGGAGACCCAACAGGGACAAGGTGGCTTCGCCCATGTCGTGCTGGGCCAGTTGGGCTGTCGTTTCTACTTCAGAATGGTGCAAGGCCCTGGTGAAGTGTCGTCCAGAAAAGGGGACGAGTTCTGCTCTGCCTTGTTCCAAATCCAAGGACTGAACCTCGTATTGCTCCCCCCGATGCAGATAGATCGCCCCAGGGTGAGCTTGGAGAGTCGCCCGCCAGGGCTCCATGTCTCCTAAGAAGTTTGTCCCCTCATGCATCTGGGTTGGGCTGTTGCTGGATCCCCTCAAGTTGATCGCGTGGGCGGGCGACGTGTAGGATGGGAAGAAGTAGCGCTGTGCACTCAAGACCAACTCCCCGCCCTGCAAAAGTTGGTCCAGGATTAAGGGGGCCTCGGGTGAAAAACTCTCTACTTCTTGATGCGTCAAAGCCCGCTCGTGGGCTGCACACTTGATCTGCCCTGCCAAGACGACTGGATTTCCGTGGGCGAGGCGGACCGGATCGGCATTTGGCATCAGCCACTTGTGAGGATCCACGAGTACAGCCTGATCATAGGGATCGTCGTGGGCGACGTAGAGGACATGGCCAGTGGCCTTGGTTCGCCCAGTTCTGCCTCCTTGCTGCCAATAGCTACTCACGCTCCCGGGGAATCCATTCATGATGACGACTTGTAGCTTGCCGATATCGACACCCAGCTCCATGGCATTTGTTGAGACCAGGCCCAAGAGCTTCCCCTTGAACATTGCTGATTCGATGGAGCGGCGTTCCGCAGCTTTATATCCTCCGCGGTAGCTATCGATGACCTTTTCGTCCTCTCCCATCTTCTTGAGGATGTCTCTGGCTTGACGAAGGACGAGTTCAACCGAGGTTCGGGAACGGCAAAAAACGAGGGAGCGGTAACCCCTGGTTCCCTGGGTGATCGCATCAACCAAGAGTCGTGCGACAAGAGAGTTGCTCGACTCTCCGGTTGTTTCTGCTGAATCATTCGGCGTCGCCAGAAAGTAGTGGGAACGAACAGGTTTCGGGGCTGTATCTTGTCCTACGGGTACTGGCGTTCTCCCGACGAGATCTTGGAAGTGTTCAAGGGGGTTTTCGATGGTGGCACTGCAACCGATCACCTGGGGCCTTGCCCCGTGCCACTCGGCGAGGCGAAGGAGCCTACGAATGACACCCGCAACGTGGCCGCCAAAGACCCCCCGGTAGGTGTGGATTTCGTCGATGACGATCAGCCTGAGGGATCGAAGGAACTTGGTCCAGAGTTCATGTTGGGGCAGGATCCCAACGTGGAGCATGTCTGGATTAGTGAGGATCACATTGGCACTCGCCCTGGCCCCTCGCCTGACCGATTTTGGTGTATCTCCGTCGTAGGAGCTGACGAGGAGGGGTGTGCCTTCCAAAAACGACTCTAATCGGCCCACCTGATCTTGCCCCAAGGCTTTTGTGGGGAACATGAGCAAGGCCTTGGCGTTTGGTTCATTGAGCAGCATCTCTGCCAGGGGAACCATGTAGGAAAGAGACTTTCCGCTCGCTGTTCCTGTGACAATCATCACGTCTTGACCAGATCGAGCGAGATCAATTGCCTGGGCTTGGTGGCGATAGAGACCCTTAATGCCCTGGTTGTCTAGCAGTCTTTGCACATTCAGGTCAAGTGGCTGTTTGAGATCGGAAAACGATCCTTCCTGTTCGCCGAGTTGGAAACTCCCGACGAGCATCGGAGCTGCAAATTGAGGGAGCGAGTAGTCTGGTATCAATCCAAATCGTTCAACTCATCCACTCGTTCTTGTGCTTTGCTCTTTTTGGCTGAGGTTTTGGCGGCTATGACACTGGCAAAGAAGAGGAGGCACAAGGGAACTGCCAAAACCGACATTGTGATGGGGTCACCAGTCGGAGTTAAGACTGCGGCGAACACAAAGACTCCTACGACTGAGTGTTTCCAAGACCTCATGAGGGTCTCTGGCGTGACGATGCCGACTCTGGTGAGGAAGTAGACAACCAGGGGGAGCTGGAAGCTCAGCCCGAAGGCCAGGATGAGCTTGGCGCACAAAAACACAAGGTCGCGGACGTTTGCGATCACTTGCACTCCTTGGTAGTTCGCCGCGAAGCTCACAAACCAGCCGATGGTGGGGGGCAGGACATACCAGCCGAGGGAGGCGCCGATTACAAAGAGCACGACACTGATGGGAACGACAATCCTCAGTGGCTTGATTTCGTTCGGCTTGAGTCCTGGCTTCACGAAGCCCCAGAGGTGATAAACGGCGAATGGGATAGTAAGGATCGCACCGATCCAGAGAGAGAGCCTGAGGGTGAGGAAGAAGGGCTCTGTGATGTTGAGAATTGCTTCGGTGAGCTGGAAGTCTTTTGGGAGTCCCGCATTGACTTGGTTTACGAGAGCCTTGTAGACGATCGGCTGGAGGGGCCACCATCCCAGACAGGAGGCAATGACCCAGAAGATGGCGACAGCGAAGATTCTCTTGCGGATTTCTTCAAGATGTTCCCCAAGAGTCGCGCGTAGCTCTCCCGATTCATCGAGAGAGCTACGCGCCTTGAGGAGATTTTTGAGGGCCATTCGGCCTTTAGGATACTCGTCTTCTATTCGAGGGTCATGGAGATTCGTGACTGCTGCCTGAGAATTTGGCGTGTGTTTCCGGCTCCCCCGCCTGCTCCTCGGTTACCAGCTCCGAATCCTCCGTTCGGGCCACCCATCGTTCCCATTGGGGGACCGCCACCTTGTCGGCCACGTCCGGCTCTCTCGCCTCCTGGCTGTCCACCTGGTGCTCCTCGTCCCGCTTGGCGTGAATTGTCTGCGGAAGATGGATTGAGGTCAAACTGACCCGGGAGCATAAATTGAGCACTTCCTGGCTGCGAAGGCCCCATCTGACCAGGGGCCGGCCCACCTCCACGTCCGCCGCGTCCTCCGCCCGCTCCTGGGCCCATCCCGCCTCCTTGGGCGGCTCCACCTTCGATCAGGACTTCAGTTGTCGTGACCTGATCATATCTCACGACCATTCCCAGGCTTAGGTCAAACCAAATTGTGCCTTTCGACTCGATCCTTTGGGGGATTCCACCGAGGGCGGTTGGATCCATGCCACGGAGGTCGTTGGCCCCTTGGGCAACTGTTACGCTCAGCTTAGCGGTTGGGCGTCCTTTTTCCCATTCGACGCTTTCGAAGACGCCCCTGCCATCAACGCTCAGGGTACTTTTTTCCTTAGTGTCTTTTTCGTCAAGGTTGATGACTCCTTGGCTGAAAACTGCGGCAAAGGCCTCGCCAGGACGAATTCCTCTTTCGGGAAGGATCGGGAGGGGGAAGAAGGCGTAAAGGTCGGTACGCGCTGAGTCACCAGAGGTGCCTTCAAGGGGGAAGTAGGTGGGGAATGCTGTCCAAATCTCTCGGCCTGTGTTAGAGAGCCTCATGAAGATTGGGTGCATTTGGTAGTCGTAATACTTTTGGGGTCCGCTGCTTCCGCTGGTCGTGAGCCAGGCATGATCGGTTCCGACGGGAGGGACAGCTTGAAGGCGAACGAGCCCTTCGCGTCCACTCGCTCCAGAGTAAGCGTTGTCAACTGCAAAGAGGAGCCTTAGACGCTCCATGGCGGTTGGAATCTCAGCGGCGCGACTCCCGAGTTGCGCTTGGGCCTGAGACAGAATCGAGACAGACGAACTGACCTCTGTGTTGTAAATGAATTCGCGGCCGACCGGGAAGGAGTAGCGGAGTCGAAAACCATCTTCGGGAACCCGAATGGAGGTTCGGTTATCCAGCGTCACGTTGACCTGGCTTCGGTTTGCCACTTGAGGTCGACGATCACCAGGATCGGCGTACAGAATCGCCTCAATGGAGAGAGGGCCGTCTTGCAGGTTGCGTGCCTTTGTGTCGAGGTTGTAGACGTAGTCGTTCCCCTCTACTTCTGGCAAAACTGCTTCCAGGAACTTACCGTTCACTCGAATTCCGACATACCATCCCTCAGGCACACTGTCCTTGGGAAATCTCACTTTCACGACTTCGCGAACGGTCGACCCTTCGGCCGGTCGGCGAATTGTGAAGTTTTGCTGGGCCATGACCATTCCGGCCAAAACCAGCGCGAGTGCAACTCCAACGAATCTCTTCATAACTCAGTACTCCGCCAAAATCTCGTCTTACCTTTCACAAGGTACCAGAACTTTAACCAAGACTTTGAAACGTGTCTTCTTCTGACAATTATTGACGTCTTACTCCCCTTCATTGGTTACAGGTTCCTCCCGGACCAATATCTGGGAAAAAAGCCACGCGAACACGTTTCCAAAAGTCTACCACTCTGGCCCAGGGAAAGGGATAATGAAGGGCTATGGAGACCGCTGCCTTTGATCTATCAACCCTGAACCCTGAGCAAAGGGAGGCGGTTTTGCATGAAAAAGGCCCCCTGATGATCATTGCTGGGGCAGGCTCTGGAAAGACAAGGGTCATCACGAGTCGAGTGGCGCACCTAATTCAAACAGGACTCTATCCAAGCAGAATTCTTGCCGTCACTTTCACCAACAAAGCGGCAAAAGAGATGAGAGCAAGGGTGGAAGCCATGATTGGCGATGCCGCCAGGAATATGTGGATTGGCACTTTTCACTCAACGTGCGCGAGATTGCTCCGGCAGGAAGGCGAAGCAGTCGGTCTTAGCCGCGATTTTGTCGTCTACGACGATGGGGACCAAAACACACTCATTCGGGATATCTTGAAATCGAAGGGGCTCGAAGAAAAGTCGATTCAACCAAGGGCCCTTCTCTCGGAAATCAGCCGGGCCAAGGAAAAGCTTCTGACTCCCGAGCAATATGCAGCGACAGCCAGCGGATACTTCGAAAAAATCGTCGCCCAAGTTTTCCCCGTCTACAACCGAACCTTGGCAAAGGCCAACGCGCTCGACTTTGACGACATTCTGCTGATGGCAGTGAGACTTCTTCAAGAAGGCAAAGAAGTCCGGGAAAAAATGCAAGAACGATTCGAGCAAGTGATGGTAGACGAATACCAAGACGTCAACTTTGCCCAATATAAATTCGCTGATATCCTAAGCGCCAAGCACAAAAACATCACGATTGTCGGTGACGATGACCAATCAATCTATGGCTGGAGAGGGGCAGATTTGAGTCTGATGCTGCGATTTACTTCGGACCATCCTGACGCGAAGATCATCACCCTGGATCAGAACTACCGATCGACAAAGCAAATCCTGGATGGGGCTTACTCGGTCGTCCGCCACAACCGGGGCCGCAATGATAAAAAGCTCTGGACCCAAAACACAGGGGGAAGCCTCATTCAAATCGGAGAGGCTGGCACGGAACAAGATGAGGCGATGCTAGTCGCTGACACTGTCTTGCGCGAGGTGAGGGCAGGGCGCAAAAAATGGGGAGATTTTGCCGTGCTTTACCGAATGAACGCCATGTCTCGGGTGGTGGAAGAAGCCTTCGTGACGATGAGGATTCCTCACATCCTGGTAGGGGGGCAGCGATTCTACGAACGAAAGGAGATCAAAGACATGATCGCCTACCTCCGTGTCGTCCTCAACTCAGCGGATGATGTGTCGGTCAAGAGGTCACTTAACACTCCGTCGCGAGGAATCGGCCAAACCTCCGTGCAAAAGGCGGAAAAGTGGGCAGCCGACAAGGGCGCCACCCTGTTCGAGACCTTGGCAAACACAGCCTTTCAGCAAGAACTTCAAAAAAAGCAACTCTCAGGCATTAACTCCTACATTGGCTTGATCGAAGATGCGGCTCACTTGGCAAAAGAGGGGCGAATCACTCCCGTTTTGACTCACCTGATGAAATCAAGCGGATTGCTAGAAGAGCTCCGGGCCGAACGAACCGAAGAATCCCAGAGTCGCCTGGAAAACCTGCAGGAATTGGTCAACGTAACGACCAACTTCGACAATGATCCTGAAACGGAAAAGACTCTGGGAGCCTTTTTGGAATCGGTGGCCCTGAGCGCCGACACAGATTCTCTGAACGAATCAGGGGATTCTGTGACCCTCATGACTCTGCACTCCAGCAAGGGACTCGAGTTTCCGGCAGTCTTTCTGATGGGTCTCGAAGAAGGGGTCTTTCCTCATTCCAGGGCCCTCGATTCGAACACTGAAATGGAAGAGGAACGCCGCCTGTGCTACGTTGGGATGACAAGAGCCAAAGAAGATCTCTACCTCACCTTCGCGCGGCGTCGTTCGACCTATGGCCAAGCGAAATTCAATCCCCAATCCCGATTCTTGGGGGATATTCCTCGCGATCTCACTGACCCGATGGTGGGTTCCTCGCCGAGCGTTTCCCCTGTTTCTTCCACCAGGACTGTTCATTTGGAGCGAAGCGGCACCTATTCATTGAGCGAGCCAGACCAGCCCAGGCAGAGGCCAAGCTGGACTCCCCCGTTCCAAGTTGGCCAAAAGGTTCAACACAAGAAGTTCGGTCTCGGGATCGTCATTGCCTGTGCTCCTTTGAGAAATGATGCAGAGGTGACCGTCGGTTTTCCTGGTGATGTCGGGGTTAAAAAACTTGTTCAGAGTCTTGCGAAGCTTGAATCCGTCTCTTAGTGTATGAGATTCCGGCAGAGTGTGGTTCCTCTCGGTTTGGCTGGGTTCGCGTGGTTCTTTGTCGCAGGGTGTAGTCCTTCTGGCCATCCCCTGATGCCGCTCGACGAGAAGAGCCAGTGGGCCTATCAGGTGAGGAGTCCTCTGCACGAAGCGGTTTGGGAAGTGGCGGTCGAAGGCAGGGCTCCCGTGGGGAGTTTTTCTGGCTGGCGGCTGAGTGGGCCGGCTGGAGAGAGCACTCTCGCCTGGCAAAACGGCGTGCTTTACGCTGGCAAGTTGAGCGGAACGACCTATGTTCCTCCGATTCCCCTGCTGGCGACTGATCAAAAGCCTAGAGCGTGGAAGGGCCAGATCATTGTCGCTGGCGCTGCCAGTACAGCGCGAGCGAATTTGGAGTTCAAGGAAGAAGAAACCCAAGTGGGGACGAAATCGGTTACTGCTACCCTTTCAATCCTCACTCTCACTTTGGAAGAAGGTCAGATCGAGATCATGACTTGGTTTTCCTCTGGCCTTGGCATCATCCGGCAGGAACAGAGAGAGAGTGGAAGCCTCTCGCGAAAGCTCACTTACCTTTCTGGCCCCTAGGCGATGGCCTTTTTATAGCCTGCCCCTGCGCAACGGGGTCGGTGAGATTTCTATCGGCCTGGGGATCTGTCTTTGGTTGCTCCCTCTGCTGTGGGCCTTGCCCTCATTCATTTTCTGCGAAAGCCTGGGTGACCAGACCTTCGCAGAATGGCCATGTAGTTCCCGTGGCCCAAGCCAACCGGTTAAAAGGCCATGTTGTCGTAGTCGCGGAGGAGACCAATGATGCGGCCCAGAATCTTCGCATCCTCTTGCTGGATCGGGATCGGGTCGTAGGCGGGATTGCTCGGCATCAAGGTCACTGCACTGCCGGAGTAATGAATTCGCTTGACGGTCGCTTCATCGCCAATCAAGACAGCCACCAGGTCGCCGTGACTGGCGGTTTGTTGGGGTTTGACCACGACGAGGTCGCGAGGATTGATCCCTTCGCCGGACATCGAATCTCCTCTCACGCGCAGGAGGTAGGCGTCGCGGATGTTGCGGACCATCTGCGCAGGAACTGGGATCATGTCCTCCACATGTTCCTGGGCCAGAATTGGGATCCCAGCGGCGATGTTTCCGAGCAGGGGCAGGTTCACCACGTGGGCCGAAGGAGGTTGGAAGTGAGGATGCTTGATCGTGATTGAACGCGGAGTGTTTGCCCGGTCGATGTATCCCTTTTTCTCTAAGGCATCGAGGTGAACCGTTACGCCACGCAGAGACCCGATACTAAACCTGGTTCCGATCTCGCGGATCGAGGGTGGGTAGCCCTTTTCAGCCGTGTACTCCGAAACAAACGCAAGAATCGCTTCCTGCCGAGTGGTCAATCCTTTTGCCATAACTTTTCACTCAATCCGTAACAAACGAGACCTGGCCCCTTTTTCCTGCACCAGAATTCTCCATTCCTCGCATTAAATTATGACTTCTTTTTGTCTACCTGTCAAGGCCCCCTGCCTCACTGGGGGAACTCTCCCATGCCATACTTCGGTTCCGCCTCATAAGGGTGTTAGCACCGCACAAAGGAGCATCGATTCGTGTCCATTTCGAACATACAAAAAATGATGGAGAAAAAGGGGTGCCAAGTAGCACTTGTTATCATTGGATCCCTGACTGGCATCGGCCTGATCGCCACCACTCTCCCCTTTCTCTTCAATAATCAACCCCAGCAACAGGGTGCCACTGAAGTACTCCGCGTAGGGGATACGAGAATCACGGATCAAGATCTGCAGTTGCTTGTCGACCGAGCGCAACAGCAAAGGTCACAAATGATGAGTCAGCAGGGAATGGCTGCTGTTTCCGTTGATGCAATTGATCTTGCGAACATTCGAGCCACTTCGTTAGCCCAAGCGGTTGAAAAAGCGATCATGGGCCAAATCGCAAAAGAACGTGGCGTCTCAGTGAACGATGAAGCGTTCTTTAAGATTCTTGAGGAAGAGATTAAGAAGCGACCCCAACAGCTTCAGGCCGAGAAGGCTCGCCTCGTCAGTTCTGGCGTCTTGAAAGCAGATGCAACGGATCAGCAGGTGATTGAAGCCCTAAACCAATCGGGACGACCTTGGCCCACCGATGAGGAGCTGAGGACTGGCATGCAGAGGCAGATAAACGACCCGAGCACCAGGCCGGAACTGCTCGACCTCACCCAGGGCCAGCTCATTTTGCAGAGCTTCGCCAAGGGCATCAACAAGACAGAGGAGGACCTGAAGAAAACCTTCGACGTTTTCTTTATCAACGAACTCCAGATCGACGATGCAAAAGCCAGCCCAGCTGATAAGAGGAAGAGGCTCGAAGGAGCACTCGCTGAGATCAAGGGTGGCAAGAAGTTCGAGGATGTCCGCAAAGCCATCAATCCAAAGGCGAATAATCAACCGACGAAGGTTTCCCGGGGACTCCTTCAATTTCGAAAGGAACTCGAGCCAATCATTGCGCAGCAGCCTGGGAGTGATCCAGTTATTGTCGACGTCTTTGGCACCCCAACCCTGATGCAGTTTGTCCGATCTGGCCAGGAGCTTCCGCCGGATTTTGAGGCGAACAAACCAATGCTGCTCGAGCAACTTAAGCAACAAGAAGCAGTTAAAAAAATTGACGAAGAGATCAAGGCCAGAAGGGCAAAGGTGGAGTGGAAGATCCCTGCTTTTGAGGTTCTGTACCGGGTCGTCCTGTCGCAAGATTCCGAAGCAATGGCAGCTGGGCCAGAGAAGGCAACTCAGCAGCTCCAGGCTGTGGTAACAGACTCACAGAAGATGCTGGCTGACCCCAAGACCGACGGCTTCTCTCAGATTGTTTTGAATCAGGCCAGATTCCTCGCAACTTACACTCTCTTTCAAATGTCGCAAGGCGAGGAGCAAGTAAAGCTCTTCCCAGGCCTCCTGGAGTCGAGTCGCCAAATTCTCCAATTCGGCGAAAGCCTTCGCCTCAGAAGCCAGCTTGTGGCATTCGCGATTCAGCAAAAGAACCAAGAAGTGGTGAGCGAGCACCTGGGTGCCTTGATTCGCAACAATGGCGACTTTTCTCAAAATGGTCAGGGGATCTACACAATGGCGAGCCAATATCTCACTCAGGCTAAGGAACAAAAGCTTGTTACACCAGAACAGGCGACCGAGCTTCAGAAAGACCTTGACAACTGGGTGAAGCGAAAAGCGGATGCAGATCGACAAGCCGCCGAGGTTCGAAAGGCACAGGAAGAAGCAGCCAAACGAGCAGAGGAAGAAGTGAGGAAGGCGCAAGAAGAAGCAGCCAAGGCTGGAACGGGCCAAGCAACGCCTTCTACTCCCGCTCTGCCTGGCGCGCCATCTGGCGGGCAAGCTCCTGCCCCGGCTTTGCCTGGTGCTGCACCAAGCAGCCCAGCCCCAGCAGCACCTTCTGGCCAAACTGGACCATGACCCCCACTGGCCAGGTGACCTTGGTATCGAGCCCGATCGGAAATCTCGGTGATCTTTCCGATCGGGCCAAGGCCGCCCTGGCTGACGCAGACTTCACGATCGTTGAGGATTCCCGAGTCTCTGGCAAGCTTCTTTCCCACTTGGGAATAAAAAAACCAATGGTGGTTTTGAATGATCATGCCTCTGAGCGAGTCTTGCATCAGATCATTGGGCGGCTGGAGCAAGGTGAATCAGCCACTCTCCTCACAGACGCGGGAACTCCCTGTATCTCCGATCCTGGCACCCAACTCATCGACCTTTGCTCCTCGCGAGGGGTTTTGGTGGATTGCATCCCAGGGCCAAGCGCGGTCACCACAAGCCTCGCCCTCAGTGGTTTCTTTGCCCAACGGTTTGCATTTTTGGGGTTCCTTCCCAAGAAACCTGGCCCAGCCAAAAGCGTTCTTGCTCCTTTTGTTGATTCCACCTTCACCCTTGTTCTTTTCGAATCACCCTATCGGTTTCGCAAAACTCTCTCTTTGTGTGGTGAGATTCTGGGTGACAGACGCTATGCCGTGTGCCGGGAACTCACAAAACTGCACCAACAAGTTTTTCGAGGCAAGTTGCCGATAATCCCATCGGAGAAAGAAGTGCCGGACAAGGGCGAATTCACATTAGTGATTGAAGGGGTCCGACGAACTGATTTTGATGGTGAATAGGTTATACTCACAAGAAGTGCATGGTATGCGCTTGGACAGGTGTGCCTGAACTCGGGAACAGACGATGAGAATGAGAATCTTTTGGGTCTTCGCAACCCTTGTCGCGATGCTTCAAATCGTGATGGCGCAGCAAACGGCAACGTACCGTTTGCAAGCTGAAGACGTGATCCGTATCCAAGTCTATCGAGAGTTGGATATCAATGCAACTTTGCCAGTCGGCAAGGATGGTTTCATTTCCGCGCCTTTTGTCGGTCCCGTCAAGGCAGCCGGCAAAACCACCTTTGAGCTGGAAAAGGATCTGCGGGATCTCTACATCTCGAAGGTCAAACTCAATGATCCGATCGTAAGCGTGACCATCGAAGCCTTTAGAGTTTTGAGAGCGACTGTCTCCGGTTTTATCGGCCGACCTGGGGTTTATCCAATCCGTCAAGGTGACACGATTCAGACTCTCCTGGCCCAAGGAGGCAGTGTTCCGACCGATGGAAGTGCAAACCTGCGCCGCGCCACCCTGCGCCGGGCAGCCACGAACGAACTCATCCCTATCGACCTGGAATCTCTGATCATTCGCGGTGACTTGAGTCAAAACTACGTTCTGGAGGATGGGGACGAACTGATCATTCCCCAGGAAAATCGGAACAGAGTGAACGTGATCGGTCAGGTGCGAAATGCTGGCCAGTTCCAATATCGCGAGCAGATGAGGGTTCTCGATGCAGTCACTCTGGCTGGCGGAGAAATCCCCTACCGATCCCGATTTAGCCGGATCCAAGTGATTCGCGAGCTGCCAGGTCGGGCTGGCGACTACCTCTCCATCGAGGTCGATCTGGTTCGCTTCTACAACCGGGGTGACGCCAAGCAAAACATTCTTCTCAAGCCAGGCGACATCGTTTACATTCCGGACAGCGGCAATGCAGACTTCAATCAGATCGGCACAGTTGCGAACTTGCTCTTCATCCTCGAGCGCTTCGGAATCAATCCTTTCCGGTTCTAACCAGGCGGCATTTGGCCGTTCATCAGCCCTCTTGCGAGCTTCTTGCGAAGAGGGCCTTTTTGCAACAGAATCGAATGAGGCTCGGTATAATGATCCCTTGCTTGGGGAGTTGCCCGAGTGGCCAATGGGAACAGACTGTAAATCTGTCGGCGAACGCCTTCGCAGGTTCGAATCCTGCACTCCCCACCACCAAGCAAGAAAAGAGGCCCTCGTAGCTCAGCGGCAGAGCGTTCCCTTGGTAAGGGAGAGGTCACGAGTTCAATTCTCGTCGGGGGCTCCACTCGCAGCCTCTGTCTTGGAGCTCGGCTATGAACCCCTACCTCTTTCCCGGCCTCCTGAAAGGGGGAACACTGATTCGGCGTTCGTTCAGGCGAGTCCCCCGCGAAGACTGGGATCGGCCGCTGGAACTCTTCCGGTTTAGCCCTCGAGAAATCATGGCCCACCTCGCTGATTGGGAGTCAGTCGCCAGATGCAGAATGAAGCAGGCCATCGAGCGACCTGGGAGCGAAGTCACTGCCTGGGATGAGGGAAAGGCAGCGATCGATGGCGACTACCACGAACGCGACCCCTTCCACGAACTCGAACGCTTCCAACAAGAGCGGGCGCAGACAGCCGCCTTTCTAAAGGGTTTGGACGAGGACGAACTTCAGCAAACCATCCACCATCCTGAATACGGGATTCAGTCTATCGCGGATATGGTCGCCTTCCAGCTCGGCCACGACCTGTATCATATTGACCAGTTGGATTCTTACATCGACTGACCTTCGAATCGCACATCGCGTCCAGCCTTAAGGCAAATCCTCTGGCCCTTCCTTGGTTACTGGGATTGGATCTTGCGGACTTCTTCCGTGCGCTTTTGCTCCCGACTTTGCTCTCGGAACCACTGTCCAGAGGTTGAACTGTCATTCGGAGTCGGCATGACCCGCTCTTGGGTCGGGGTCATGAGGGCTGGCCGATTGGGCCAAACGACTTCACTGCCACCAGCTGACGTGACGTTCGCTCGTTCCTCGCCTTGAACCATGGCGCGGAGCTGTTCCCGAGACGGGCCCTGACTTTGCTGATCTTCAGTGGCCTGGGCAGGTTGCGCTGGTTCAGGAGGGGCAAAGAGAGTGGCGAAGTCGACTCGCGTGATCAGCAGGGTCGCAACAAAAATCGTCGCAGCGGCAACGATGAGAAAGATGGGTGTTTTGCGCTTTTGCATTTCGGCACCAGATACAATGACTATTCTTTAGAACTTCTCTATTCTGTCGGATTTCTCGCTTATCTCCCTATGACCCAATCCCCCATTGTTGCGCTTGACGCCAGGCTCCTCTTCGGGAAGGGAACCGGAGACCGCTCCTATTGGCGGGGATTGCTGCGAGGAATGACCCAATGGTCTTTTGATGGCGAGATCCTTCTTTGTTACAACAGTTCTGCTGGTACGTTTGATCCCGAAGCCTTAGACCCCTTGCCATCCTTTTGCCGGTGGTTTCCGATCCCTGCCCCCCTTGGTGGCGAAAGGGCCTGGAGTCTCTTCCAATTTCCGCGAATCGCCAGACAACAGGGAGCTCGTGTCTTTCACACCCAGTACAACCTCAGTCCTTTCGTGAGGAACGGAGGGATCACGACGATTCACGACGTCTCTTTCTTCATCGGGCCAGAGTGGTTTTCTCCCAAAGATCGCTTTTTGCTCCGGAGTCAGATTCCCCGCTCAGCAGAACGGGCAAAGGTGATTCTGACCGTTTCAGAAACTTCAAAACGGGAGATTGAGAGGTACATCCCAGCAGCAAGAGGAAAAGTTGTAGTGACTCCGAATGCCTTGGGAGACGAAATTCGACCAGTGTCCCGCGAAGAGGCGAGGCGAAAGGTGGCCACCGAACTCAACATCACTAGTCCCTTCTTCTTTACTCTGGGAACGAGATGGCCGAGGAAAAACCTGCGACTCGCGATCGAGATTATGAACCACTTATCAGACTTGCCCCACCAGTTGGTGATTACTGGCAAGGAAGGCTGGGGCGACCTCCCGGAGAACTCTCGAGTTATCTACACTGACTTCCTCACATCTGACCAAGTCTCGTGGCTCTATTCTGCCGCGGATCTCTACCTTTGCCCAAGCCTCCATGAAGGTTTTGGGATTCCTCTCCTCGAGGCTTTTGCCTGTTCTTGTCCCGTCGTTTGTGGATCTGGCGGAGCCCTTCCAGAAGTGGCTGGGGATGCCGCCCTCGTTTTGCAAAGTTACGAGGTAGAGACCTGGGCTCAGGCAATCCGATCCCTTGTCTCTGATTCGGGTAAGTTAGAAAAGATGAAGGAGTTGGGGGCGGCTCGCCTGGGTGCTTACTCCTGGGGCGAAACGGCTCGCCTGACCTTGGAAGTGTATCAAGACGTTTTTCGTCAGACAAGCCTATGATCGATCCCCAACACCTCGCTCTCTTAGCTTGCCCCCTTTGTCCCGAGCGTCCGCCACTTCGACTTGAGGGAGACCATTTGGTGTGCCCATGCCGGAAGGCTTTCCCCATTATCGACGGCATCCCTCACCTCGTTCGAGAAGAGGCAAAAGATTGGAAAAACTCCGAGGAAACTCCCCCCCAGCATCATGAGTAATGCTCCTAGCAATTCGATGAATGTTTTGGTTCTGCATGGACCAAACCTCAATATGACCGGGTTCCGTGAGCCGGAACTCTATGGTAAAAAACCTCTCGTCGATATTGATTCAGATCTTCAAGAGGCAGCGGCGAAACTCGGGATGTCGCTACGAATTTTTCAAAGTAACCACGAAGGGGCTCTCATCGACCAAATTCAAGAGAACCGAAAGTGGGCGAATGCCATCCTGATTAACCCAGGTGCCCTGACACACTACTCTTATGCTCTTCGAGATGCCCTCGTCAGTGTCAGGCTTCCTGTTGTGGAGGTTCACCTTTCAAATGTCCACAACCGCGAAGAGTTCCGCCATAAATCTGTGATCTCCCCGATCACAGTCGGGCAAATTATCGGCTTCGGAGGCACCTCCTATCTCCTTGGGCTCCAAGCCCTGAAGGCTCTGGAGTCAGTTTCACCATGACAAACGTTCAACGCCTGCAAAAATCGCTGCGCGACTCGGATGTGCAAGCCCTCTTCCTCACGGATCTGGTGAACATTCAGTGGCTGACAGGGTTCCGGGGTTCCTCGGGACTCGTGTTGTTGACCGCTGACGAGGGACTGTTCATCACAGATAGCCGCTATAAGTTGTCTTCCCAGGCAGAAGTGCAGGGCTTGCCAGTGG
>JALOLT010000095.1 GCA_025455775.1 Fimbriimonadaceae bacterium | reverse complement strand
GGTGAGTGGGGGGAGAGGGGGGAGTGGGGACACGTCGGGTGCAAATCGTGAATCGTGTTTTGTACGAACGTTATTGAAACGCATCGAATGAGCTGAATATAGACCTATTTACTGACACGACACGACACCTGACCTGTCAATGACGTAAAAGTTGTCTCCGTCGTCGCCTTCCTTGATGACGTGCTCGCCGGCGCACACCTGTACGGCAACGTTAGTTTGTATGGTGTACGTCACCTGATAACTACGTTACTTATTGTGTATTTTACGAAATAAACAATACAGCGCTTGCAACGTTGATCGCCGGCGGTCAGCCGCATAGTTTGACCTACAGTATTCTCAGACCCGTCAAACTTGACAGCCTATTGACTGCATGCATGCAAATAGAACCACGTAGTTTTGTCTGGAACACTTTACGTAATGGCGAAGGACGTAACACGTTTTATGCTTTAACAGCAATGAATGGACGTAATATTTGTTAAAATGTGATTCAGATCACGGAATGGGATGCTGTGAGTACTGGAGCAAGACCAAATCTGGTAACAGTGCCTGGGAGTAACGCGTCCTTTTGCCTCTCATCGGATCCGG
Organism: Fimbriimonadaceae bacterium; assembly: GCA_025455775.1. Taxonomy (GTDB): domain Bacteria; phylum Armatimonadota; class Fimbriimonadia; order Fimbriimonadales; family Fimbriimonadaceae; genus JALOLT01. Next base: position 10,823 of record JALOLT010000095.1, on the reverse strand, counting down.
AAGGTACGGCGACTGACTCGTTCCAAATGACCGCTTCTCACCAGGTTTGCCAAATTTCTGCTCAGAGCTTCACGAGTACATCCGATTTCTTGGGCCAAGACTCTTTGGGGAAAGTCCAGAACGACAATTCCCTGGCTGTTTGCCCGAGACTTAAGAGACCGTTGGATTCGCGACTGAAGCGACTCGCTTCGAGACTCCGTCAAGTCATTCGACATCTTTCGTATCCGTTGAGAGAGGTGTTGCATGACGGCAAGGGCAACTTCTGGGTTTTTCTTCACCAGCTGGGTGAAATCTTTGCGATTCAAGACGATGAGACGACTAAATCTCAGGGCGGTCGCAGCAGCAGACCGGGGCAGATCTTCCAAGATTGCCATTTCCCCAATCACCTCACCAGCACCTCTTACAGCAAGGGTCACTTCTTGGCTATGCTCAGGAAAGAAATCGATCGAAATCTTGCCGGAGAGGATGATGAAGACTTGATGCCCTGTTTCTCCCTGTCGAAAGAGCACCTGCCCCTTTTCGATGGTACGAACTGTGCAGAGTTCAGCGATTTGAAGCAAGTGGTAAGAAGAGAGTCCCGCAAAGAGGGGAATCCTCCGCAGATAGTCCACCCAGTTCATAGCCATACTCTACCAAACGGTTTGAAAAGAGGTTCCGATCCGCATGGTTCTCTCATCTGACTATTTCTCGCTTGGAGGCACATTGCCTGCCGGTTCGCCGAGCTATCTTGCGCGGCGGGCGGATGAAGACCTGCGGACCACTCTCCTTGAACATCGCTACGCCCTGGTGTTGGACTCCCGGCAAAAGGGGAAGTCATCGTTGCTCGCGCGGGTTGCCGCTGACCTTCGTACATCTGGGTACAGGGTCGTAAAGCTCGATTTGCAGCGATTTGGAAGCACTTTGACATCTGATCAGTGGTATTCGGCTCTGCTCTTGGCGGCAGCCGAACAGCTTGATCTCATTGACGAGGCGCAACGCCTGCGCAAATCTGAATCCCACGAATCACTCGCCCAGCGATTCATTCGGTTTCTGGAGCGATGCGCGCTCGACTCTCAGGTTGGCCTCATCATCTTCATAGACGAAGTCGACTTTCTCCGATCACTCCCTTTCGACACAGACGATTTTTTGGCCATCATTCGCAGCTCGTTCCAGCGGCGGAGCGAAAAAAGTTCACTTCGGAAGCTTGTCTTTTGTTTTTGCGGGGCATCCACTCCGACGGGGCTCGTGAGAAATGCATCTCTGGGTGAAATGATCGTGGGTGCCAGGACGACGCTGGAGGATTTCTCACTCACCGAACTTCAACCCTATTCTCAGCAATTGGTGAACCATAGTCAGTCAGGTGAACTTGCCCTTCGAAGAATCTACTTCTGGACAAGTGGTCACCCTTATCTCACCCAGGTTGCCTGTGATCAATGGAATCGGCAGGGGAGCAACCTGGCGAGTATTGATGAGTTCTTTCGAAAGCAAACGAAGACAGTGGGGAACCAACATCAGACGGACCACTTGGTCGCCTTGAGCAGAGCCTTGCTGAATGTGCAGCTTCCTGGTCTTCCTGTGGAGGAATCTCGGGTTCGCGTTCTCGAAGCCTTGTCCCAGATCTTCCGACATCGGAAAGTTCCAGCGACGCGTTTTCCGCGACCGCTTGTCGATGCTCTGCTGATTTGTGGCGTCGTCCGGGAGGACGGGTTGCATCTCTCACCCAGAAACAGAATTTACAAGAAAGCTTTCGACCGAGCCTGGATCCGCGACCACTTACCCCACGCAGAGCGACAGAGACAGAGGGTGGCAGCGCTCCGAGCGTTTTTCGTGACTGGTGGCCTTTCCGTCGGGATCATCGGCGTTCTCGGGCTCCTTGCCTTTCAGAACTATGGGCTTGCTGAACGCTTGCGAGGTGCCCTCACCCAAGCCCAAATGAATGAGCGGGACGCGAGGCTAGAAGCCTACGTGGGAGCGATGCAGTCTGTTTCGGCAGAGATGCAGGACGGCAACATGATGCGGGCTGGGCTGGTTTTGGATTCTCTGAAGAACTCCCCTTTTCGAGGATGGGAGTGGCACTATGCCGACCGAATCTCGTCCACCGAGGAAACCTCGCGACGCTTTGCTCAGCCTGTGTACACCTGGATCACCGACGAGAATGGGAGGATATCAGCCGCCGCTCAGGGAGATACAACTCTCTTACTGGATCCCAGCGGCTTGATCACCCAGCGGATCCCCCATGGTGCTCCTCTGACGAACCCGCGTTCCCTTGTGAACCTTATATCGGTTCTCACGCCGGAAGGGAATCTCTTGATTCGACCCGACGGCTCCACCCAGACAGTTGGAATGACGATTCTGGCCCAGACGCGAGAATATTCTCTGCAATGGGAAGGTGCCAAGAAACGAGTCTTCTTGACCCGATCTGGGGGTTCAACTCTCTCGCTGGAACCTTCCGCCTCGATCCAGGCTGGAACTTTCTCAGAAAAGCTCCAATTGGTGGTTCTTCGATCGGGAAGCTCACTCACGATTTACGACGCTCGGAATGGGAGGGTGTTGGTTTCTCTGCGGAACTTCGTCACAGTCAACGATTTCGTAGTGGATGAACTTGGCGGACGTCTCTATGTCGCGAGCGATCGGCCCGAAGTGCAAGCCTTCTCATTGCCATCAGGCAGAGAACTCCCCATGCTTTTGGGGAATGAAGGTCCGGTTAAGAGTCTTTCCCTTTCACGCGATGGCAAGATGCTGCTGACAGGAGGTTCGGACGGGATTACCAGAAGGTATAGCACAGAATCTGGTCAGATCGAAAGTGTTCACTATGGTCACCAGGGGAGCGTCTTGAGAGTTGCTTTTGGAACGGATGACTCCTCCTTTATCACTTCCAGCAACGACAACACGATGAAAACCTGGCGACTCGGTCAGCCAGAGGTGAAGAGAGTGATCGAGATCGGAAGCAGTGAGGCCCCCCGTTTTAAGATCAGTCAATGGGCCCCTGTTCTTGTTTCTATTTTTGAAGACGGATTCTCTGCGTCGGCAGTGGTGGATGGAAGTTCGAATCCTGTGATTCTTCGACAACCTCAAGGAGTCACGATGGTCGGTCGAACCATTGTTCGGAAATCAGAAGCTGTCTTCCTTCGATCTGATGGCGTCCTCCGGTGGGAGCGAGCTGGTGGACCTCAGGAGTTCCCCCCAAAGCCTGAATTGGCTGAAGCTGTCCACCTGGCCTCGAATGAAGATTCCGCCATTGTCTATGTCTTGTCGCAACAAGGCGCAGTCCACGAGGTCAACCTGCTGAACTCGACCTCGAGACAGATCTCGCCAGGAATGGGGACAAGTGCCAGAACCCTCGCGGTTCATGGATCGAAGTTAGCGGTTGGTTATAACGATGGGGGGCTGCAACTCTTGCGCTCGGAGACCGGAGCCACGATTTGGGAGGGAAATGGCAAGGTCAAAGTTCAGAATATCGAGTTCTCGCGAACAGGCGAACTTTTCGCCGTCTGTTTGGCGGATGGCCGCGTGCTTTTGTGCGATGGTGAAACTGGCGCCACCATCCACACCTTCGTTGGCCATTCGTCTCGTGTCTGGCGGGCTACTTTTAGTCAGGATGGAACCATGGTCACCACTTGTAGCTTCGACAACTCGGCTCGAATCTGGGATGTTTCGACGGGTCGAGAACTTCAGCGACTGCAGATGAAGAGCTGGGTCGGAGACGTAAGCTTTAACCCTGATGCGACACGAGTTGTAACAGCCTGCGGAGACGGCTCTGTCCGACTTTGGAGCGTGGCCACTGGCCGAGAGGTTTTGGTCATCCATCGCCAGAGAGAGCCAGTTTTCACCGTGCGATTTACTCCTGACGGGAACTGGATCGTAGCAGGCACGATTGGAGGAAGGCTCTTGATGTGGAACGGGTCACCGAGACCGACCAGAGGGTCTGCCAAGAGTGGTTCGCAAGAATGAAGCCATGAGGGGAGAGGATGGAATGAGAGAGCTCCCTTCGTGAACTACAAACACTCCCAAGCTCAGCAACCGGTTCGTGAGGAGAGGCTTGTTGGGAAACCCCTGATTCAGAATTTCACGGCAAGCATCTGCCAGACCCTCGTCCCCTTGGAGCTTGAACCCGATTGAGGAAAAGTAGGGACTGTCTCTCAGGGCTTGGACGATTTCTGAAGCAGGCTCTGACCCCAAACCTGCTGCGAGGAGCGTTTGGACAAGGGCAGGCTGGCCACTTGTCAGTTCGGAGACTCGATCGGATCGCGGGAAATCAGTCAGATGACAGAGTTTCGCGACCTCTCCCCGGCTCAAGGGCGGAACGTCGATACGGCGTCCGACATTGAAAGGCGATTGGTTGACCTCGCTCATCAGGGCTTCTGCTTCGCTCACATAAGAAAGGAGTACGGAAAGACCTGCCCATTTGGAATCCCCCGCCACTGCGCGCCGGTTGTGCCAACTCCTGAGGAGACCAAAGAAGTCGTCACGGTGAGTGAAGTCCCAAAGCCGATCGACCCTATCGAAGACCAACAACAAGTGGGTGCCTCCCAAAATCTGCCTTACGGCAAGCTCCAAGTTACTGTTTGGCCCTATGTCAGGATCCCAGATTGGAGTGTCGGCCCCCGAAAACTCGTCGCGGCACAGTTGCGCGATGATCCATCGATAGAATTGTTCCGGCGAAGTCAGGACGGAACGATCGGCCCCCTCTAGATCAATGAGGATGGTGCGCATCCCTTTTGTTCTGGCGTAGTCCAGTCCCCGCAAGATGAGCGACGATTTTCCAGAGCGGCGAGGAGCGCGAAGCAGGATCACACTTTCCTTTTTGTCTAAGGAGTTTTCGAGATCACCATCGCACGATCGCCGAATGTAAAAGGGGGAGTCGGCTGGAACTGGACCCACAGAGATCGGACGATGGATGATGGGGCGACAGAAATTCTTGACCAAGCGGTGCAGAGACTCCCCTAATTTTTCACCATCCAGCTGGAGCGGCTCGGCTGGAATCTCGCGAGGCAGATTGAGAGCACTAAAGCAGGGAATGCCAGACTGAGCAAGCCAAGCGACAGCCAGATCTAGTTCTTGTGATTCCCCGACGATGAAGGCGGCATCGATTTCTGACTGTTTCTTTTGCCACTCGCCGAGAGTTGCGAAGGTGAGATCCGGTTCGAGACGGAGAACCTCAATCTTGTTTGAGTGATCACTGAGAAACCTCTCGAATTCTTCTTGATCCTTGTCCGGGTGGCCCAGGAGGATGATGCGGGGTTGATCGGAAGGACGGACCCTAAAGACAGTAATGATTGAGCCATCCTTGATCCTTCCCACGATGCCAAGGCTCAGCCGCACCTTCCACTCGGGATAGGCTTCGACCATAGAGGCAAAGGCACTTGAAAGGAGGATTTCTCCCGGGGGGCAAAGGGTCATCACCCTCTGGGCCTGTTCAATCGCCTGACCTGTTAAGCTGGGTGAGCCACTCAGATCTGGTCGCAAGAAGGCAGGGCCAGAGTGAATACCGAACCGCACTGGGTTCAAACCTTGGTTCGCTAAAGAGCTTCCGATGGAGACAGCCGCTTCCAGAGCAACACTTGGGTCATCCCGAAAGGCTAGAGCGAAGCCGTCTCCGTTGTCAACCTTTGCCACTGCCTCGGAAATCCGACTAAAGCTCGAAACGGCACTGGCCAAGGCGTTGTCGAAGCGCTCTTTCTCTCCGAAGGATAGTCGGGAGTACCCCACTGCGTCGGCGTACACCACATGCAGCATCTCCACTGATCTCGGCGTCACAAGCGCTATCTTATCCAACTAGTTCAGATCCTCCGTTCTCTCGGCAAGCAAAATTCAGAGTTTGTGATGGAGATCACAAAAGATTCCTTGTGTCCGATCAACCATGATGTCGGAGCTACGCCTACTTGCCTAAATTTGGCATAGGCTGGGATACGCGATTTCTATGAACACAACCTTTTCCATTCTCGCCGTGGTACTTGTCTTAGGCACTGTCGTTGGTGCCTCTGATTCACTCAAACAAAGCCCCTTTCCGGATTTGCCAAATACCTTGGTGAAGCAGTTCACCAAGGACAAGCAGGCAAGCCAATCCACCCCCCCGCCAAATGCTCTGGAACTCAGGCGAGATGGTTCGGGTGAGCCTAGGTACTTCCATAGAGAGCCAAATGCAACCGTTCCGCCTATCCGCTATGGCCAAGAGCCACGCCAATCGTCTGATCGGCAAAACATCAGGTATCTGAGAGCAACCGGAGCTGTCAGGATCAGGATCTCTGAAGACGATACAGTAGCGATGATCCAGCAAAGTACTGAGATCAAGCGGGCTGTCCAATACGCCGACCGCGCCAAAGATGCGGCGGAACGGGCAGGTGGGATGCTCGACAAGAGTATTGCTTCGAAGGAAGTCATCACAGACTCAGCCAGGCAGTCCGCCGAAAACCAGCTTGAGAAAGCAGTGAAGGATCTTGAGAAGGCAAAAGACTTTCTCTCAAAGGCAGAGGCAGGTGACAGTGGTAGAGCTGAAGCCGAGAAGGCAATAGCTGCGGCTCAAGAGGCAATTGATGGCATCACGAAGCGGCTCAATGACGCTACCGAGCAGATCCGCAAGAACGACGAGCTGAACGCAGGCGGTGCTGACAAGGATCAAAAAACCATCGATGCCCTTCGCGAGGTTCTTCCTCTCCTCGGCAACGACTGCCGAGCGAACCAAGTGGATCGAGCCCGCGTGGATAACTGGCCGCAGATTAAGAAGGACATCGAAGATCTTCACAACCGTTATGGAAAAGCGGCTGGCAGTCGTGGCTCTAATCGAGACTTCGTTAACTCGGTGAAGGCTTTGAAGAGCGAGTTTGACCAGTTTAAGTTTGACCTGGAGAAGAACTTTAACCGGAAGCAAAAGGAGCTCTTGACGACCTTCCAGAAAAAGCTTGCGGAACATGTGGAAATCGGAAATGCGTCTGATCTCAGCACCACCTTTCGCATCCACGTCCCAAGCCTCATCAAGATTCTTGAAGATCGCATTTATGTTTACGAAAGGCTTGGGAAGGATCAGCCTGGTTTCGACCCAGCGATCATTGAATCTGTGAAGCAAGACATTGCCGAAGCTCGCGAAGCAGCTCGCAAGCACATGGAGAAAATCATCGCTGGCAACGAACCGCCTAAGGAAGGCTACACTGGGGCTGACAAGGAGTCTCTCAAGGCCGCCGTGAGGTCAGCCTTCCTCAAAGTCCACCCGAAAGCTAACATCGTCAAGGTGATTTTGGAGGACACGGGATTCCTGCGAGTGACTTCGTGGAAGTGGAGCGACAGTCTCGCATGGTACAAGGAAGATATTTCCACCACTGATGCCTATGTTTTGGTGTCGACCGAGGAGCCCAAGTATGTGGCGATTTGGGGAACGCCGATTGTCCGAAACAACATGGCTGGCGGTGCCCAGAGCGTTATCGTTCCGACGGACATTAAGAAAACTGTCCCTGAGCAGTTGGTCTTTGCCTCTAAGGTGAAGTAACGATTGCTGAAGTTGCTCCCCGATTGGCCGCTCGGTCAGTTGGGGGATTTTTTTGTTCTGGATGGGTGTCGTCTCATGATTCGGAGGCTTGTTGAAGCTGATCACTTTTTTTGGTCTGCGGATCCTGGCCCAAAGCCACGACCGTGGGTTGTCTCAAAAGTGGCAGTTTCCCCCGGGATTGGCTTCCAAGAATGGAATCCGATCGTGTCTTGGTGACCTCACTCCCTCAAGCTCACCTGCCCCGCCGAGGCGCAGCCCCGAAGCGCAAGCGGAGGGGAGGGCGTGGCCTCGGGGAGGCGGGGCAGGCAAGTCACAAGAGAAGAGACTTTATCATTTGTAAGACAGCTCCCGCTGCGGGAATGCGCAGACCTCACCCATCCCATCCCCCTCGCTCACAGTCCCTTTTGGGCAAGCTCGATGGCGCGGAGGGCAGCCGCCGCCTTGTTGTGACACTCCTCCCACTCTTTGGCAGGGACAGAATCCCAGACGATTCCCGCTCCTGCCTGGACGTATCCCCTGCCTTCCTTTAGCAGCACAGTGCGAATGGCAATGGCCAAATCAACGTCCCCCGTGGCGGAAAAGTAACCCACAGCCCCCCCATAGAGCCCCCGGCGGCTCGACTCCATCTCGTCGATGATTTCCATCGCCCGAACCTTAGGAGCGCCACTGAGAGTTCCTGCTGGGAAGCTCGCCCGTACCAGATCAATTCCATCCATCTCTGGCCGAAGTTGACCATGCACGTCGCTCACGATATGCATGACGTGAGAGTAGCGCTCCACCACCATCAGATCCCCAACCTCAACCGACCCGTAGGTGCAAACCCTCCCCAGGTCGTTGCGGCCTAAGTCGACGAGCATGATGTGCTCGGCTCGCTCCTTTTCGTCGGAAAGAAGCTCCTCGGCGATGGATTCGTCCTCCTCCGGTGACTTTCCTCTGATTCTGGTTCCTGCGATGGGCCGTACCTTTGCTTTGTCGCCTTCGAGACCCACCAAGAGCTCGGGGGATGCGCCCACGACATCGAAGTCACCAAAGCGCATTAGATACATAAAAGGCGAGGGGTTTAGAGAGCGGAGCGCGCGGTAAACGGTCAAGGGATGAGCCTCGACCTGGGTCTCGAAGCGCAGGGAAGGAACGACTTGAATACAATCTCCCGCCCCAATGTAGTCAATGATTCTCGTGACCCGATCCTCGAACTCCGATTGGCTGAGGCTCGCGGAAACAGGATGCGAATCATAAGTGCCCTCTGGCAAGGGAGGAATCGGCTGGGCGAGTCTCCGGCGGATGCGGTGAATTTCTGCCACAGCGCGGTCGTAGTCTTCCGGCGAGCCGTCGGCCAAAACGATGATCCGAAGGATGTTTTTCGCGTGATCGAAGACGACGACAGCGTCGGCAACCATAAAGGCTGCGTCATCCAGATCGAGATCGTCTGCGTTCTCGTCGGGAAGATCTTCGATTGTCCGAACATAGTCGTACCCGATCATGCCGATCGCCCCGCCGCAAAGTTTGGGGAGGTTCTGGGCGAACTTTCGGTCCAGTGCTGGAATTCTGGGACGGAGTTCGGCGAGGGGGTCGGCTATGCCCTCCTGAACAGCGCCTTCAAACTGCCAGCGGACAGTGCCGCCTTTGGCCCTCATCACTTCCCGCGGATTGACGCCAATCATGGAGTAACGGGCCAACTGTTCGCCTCCGGTGACGCTTTCGAGTAGGAAACTGTAGGTTTCGTCGTGAGCGAGCTTCCAGTAGGCTCCCAGAGGGGTCGTCATATCAGAGAGAAGCTCGGATGAAACAGGCACCGGGCCATTGTGCGAACCAAGTCTGAGATACTCATCACGGGAAGGCGAGACCATCCCCAGCATTATGACGGAGGGAGCGGGACAATAGAAGGGTGGGTTCAGTTGCTGACAATCTCGCCAGGATCGAGGAGAGAATTCAAGCCGCCTGTGCTTCTTGCGGACGGGCCAGGGAGGACGTGACCTTGGTATGTGTCTCCAAGACATTCCCCCGGGAGGCAGTTCAAGAAGCCTTTATCGCAGGAGCAAGGCACTTTGGCGAAAGCCGCTGGCAAGAAGCGGAGCCCAAAGTAGCAGCAGGGCCGGTTGGAGCGACATGGCACTTCATCGGAAAACTTCAATCTAATAAAGTAAAGAAAGTGGGCCAAGCGTTCCACCTGATTCATACGATTGATTCGATCTCACAACTCGCTGAATTTCGTAAGCTCGACCATGTTGTGGATGTGATGGTCGAAGTAAATTGTGCAAATGAAGAACAAAAAGCGGGAATATCGCCGAAGAGTCTTGACAGTTTCCTCGAAGATGTCCTACAATGTGAGAAAGTCAGGTTCAAAGGTTTGATGACAGTCGGGCCTCTTGTTTCTGATCCGGATCAAAGTCGCGTCCATTTCCGACTCCTTGCGGAGTTGGGGAAGAAGGCAGGAGCCCCCTTCCTCAGTATGGGAATGAGCAACGATTTTGAAGTCGCTATCCAAGAAGGAGCGACTCATATCCGGGTTGGCTCGGCAATATTTGGATCGAGATTCTGACAAAAGTCCAGAAATGGACAGTCTACGGAAGGAAAGTTGGCATTATGGAAGAAGCAGTAGAACGACCGGGTCTTTTCACGCGCCTCGCAATCAAATTTGGACGATACCGCGACCAAGAAGAAGACTACGATGACGAAGTAAGTGCCGTCGAACCCACTACCGAAAAAGTACGTCCCGGTCTCAAGGTTCACACCCTCCATCGCTATCACGTGACAGTGAGACGACAAATCGTTGCGTTTGAAGATGCCGTCGCTGCTGCGAACGGTCTGAAACGAGGTGAACAACAAATCCTGAACCTCTCGATGGCACCAGCCGAACTGAGAGAGAAGATCAAGGACTTTATGTGCGGCGTCAACTATTGCGCCGAAGGTACATGGGAGGAACTCGGAGAAGGCGTCTACCTCCTCGCACCGGCAAGCGCATTTGTTGAAGTCGCGCCTTCCTCTCCTCGGACTCAAGCTGCTCGAAACTAGCTCTTAAGGCATCACTGAAAGGTCTTCTTTCCGTCGATGCCTAACCATTAACAAAAACTCGTGAGGTTCTATCCCTCTCGGCTGGTTGGTTCGTGCCGGGAGGGATCCTTTTCGTTATCCTTGGGCTAAAATAATCTATGGCTGGATTTCGGTCTCATACAGGCAAGATTGCTGTCTACAACGAAGATCACGTTGATACGGATCGCATCATTCCAGCTCGCTTCCTGAGCATGGTCACCAAGAGCGGCTACGGAGAACTCCTCTTTGCCGATGCGAGAAAACAAACCCACGATTTTGCTCTTGACCAGCCACATTCTCAGGGAGCGAGTGTTCTGGTGGTCGGGACGAACTT
>JALOLT010000014.1 GCA_025455775.1 Fimbriimonadaceae bacterium | reverse complement strand
AGAAGGGCATTTCTGAGTCGAGGGGTTGCTTTGAAAAACGGCTGGCCTCAGGGAGCGTGACGAACAGAGCTAGAATCTTGAGACTATCTCAATAGAGGTAGCCCCTCGTGGGCTTCCTGCCCCGCCTCCCCGAGGCCACGCCCTCCCCTCCGCTTCGCTTCGGGGCTGCCTGCCCCGGCTCCCCGAGGCCACACCCTCCCCTCCGCTCGCGCTTCGGGGCTGCCTGCCCCGCCTCCCCGAGGCCACGCCCTCCCCTCCGCTTGCGCTTCGGGGCTGCCTGCCCCGCCTCCCCGAGGCCACGCCCTCCCCTCCGCTCGCGCTTCGGGGCTGCGCCTCGGCAGGGCACGTGAGTTTGAGAGTGTAGCCAAAACTGTATCTGGCCCCAAGGGTCCCAAGACGCGATTTGACTACGTCCTGGGAGCCCAACACTCTTGAGTCAGCCCCGAGGGAAGGAGGAACCGGCGAGACAGCCCCTGGCCTCCAAGAAGCAGCGCGAACCAGAGACTGGGAGTTAGCCAGTCGTTCGGCTCATCGCCAAGGCGCCGATCATGTTTTGGAGCATGACGTAGACGTTGGGAACAGGGCAGAGCCAGACTCGTCCGGAACCCTCGAAAACGTTGACTAGACCTTCGCCGCCGGTAACGCCTCCAAGGATTGACTTAGTAGATTTTTCGACCCGGAAGTTCAGAGATGCTGATCGGGCAACGGCGAAGGTGCCGTCCACGACGAGCTTCTGATTTGCCAAGTCGATGATTTCCACCGGGCCCGGAACCATCAGGATGACCTTACCGACACCTCGTACGACTGTTTGAAACATTCCTTCGCCACTCAGGACGCCAGCGGCAAGCTTGTTGGCTCGCGCCGAAACGTCGATCGAGGCGTCACTGCACCAGTAAGCCCCTTGATCAAGAACAAGTTCTTCGCCTTGAAGGTTGAGCTCGAAGAAGTTGTAGATCGTCGGTTCCAGAACCAGTTTCCCAGTTCCAGTATATGTGGGGCGAAAGATCGACTCACCGGTCACAGCCGCTTTGAAAAATCCGCCGAGGCTTGGGGCCTTGCTTTCCATCGTAATATTGCCGAGCATGTAGCGCATCGCTCCGCTCTCCGCACGAACCGTTTCATTGTTCAAAGCGATCTCGACGTAGTTGACTCCTTCTTTGCTGCAGATCTGATAAAGTGCCATAGCATTGCAACGCTACCGCATTTTTGCTCCCGAATTGTCAAGAAAACTCAAATCGCCAATTGAACGACGGCAAAGGCGAGAGGGGGAAGTGTCAATTCGACCTTGTGGCTATCCAGGACTTGAACCGCCAATTCTCGTTGAGAGATGGCATTGGGAGTTTCCCAAGTGTTGGCTGTGTCCGCTGCCTCAGCCACGCAGATTCCCTTCGCTCCCGAGATCGTACAGGGTCGAAGATCAATCACTGTCTTTGTGGACCCATGGTCGGAACGGTGGGTGAGAAAGACATTGACTTGACCAGAAGCAGCAACTGCGCAGACATCAACGTGGGGAACAGAGGCAAAGCCTCGACCAGGCGAAGAGTCTTGCAGGGTGACAGCCTGAAGCGATGTCCCAACCCCGTAACCCCGGAAGAGGGAGAGAGGGTGAGCAATAGACTGGGTTAAGACACCCTCTTCGCGTGTCAAGACGGGAGCAATGACGTTCACGGCTTGGGCCAGACATGCCACCTTCACAACATCCGAATTGCGCACAAAGCTCGAAAGATATTGAGCAGCAATCAGGGCGTCCTCCCAGTTGTAGACCTCTTCCAAGAGATGTGGAGCTTCCTTCCAATCGCCATCGCCGCTCATCTCCCGGTACCAGACATTCCACTCGTCGAAACTCAAATGGATCTGCTTATCGGACTTGTACTTAGCCCGGACATATCCAATAAGGCTGCGATAGTCCTGAATAATTCGATCGATCTCGAGGCCTTCTGCTAAGTAGTCCCAGGTGGACATCTTGCCTTTTTGGGTGTAGCGATGGGCACTGATATAGTCGACTGAACTAAAGCAGGTATCCAGAACCTGCAGATCCCAGTCCATATAGTCTGGCATTCCCCTGCCGCTCGAACCACACACGATCGTCTCGATGGTTGGGTCAAGCCCTTTCATGAGGCGACTTGCTTGCAGGGCACTGCTGGCGTAGTCCTTGGCTGGTCTTTGGCCTGCTTGCCAGGGCCCATCCATCTCGTTGCCAAGGCACCAGAGCTTGACTCCATAGGGCTCGTCTTGAGCCCGCAAATCAGCCCAACTGGTTCCACGGGGGAGGTTGCAATATTCAAGCAGTTCGGCTGCACCCCTCGGCTGACCTGTGCCAAGGTTCACGGCGAGCATTGGTTCCGTCCCTATCTCACGGCACCACGCCATGAACTCGTCCGTCCCGAACTGGTTTGTCTCGATTGAGCGCCACGCAAAGTCCAGTCGCCTTGGCCGACTCTCCTTGGGGCCAATTCCATCCTTCCAATCGTAGGCACTCACGAAGTTGCCCCCCGGATAGCGCATGATCGAAAACCCGATGGGGCGTAGGGCTTCGATGACGTCGCGCCGAAAGCCATTTTCATCTGCGGTTGGGTGGCTAGGTTGGTAGGCACCCTCATAAACAGCTCGGCCGAGATGCTCCAGAAAGCCGCCGTAAATCCGCTCATCCACGTTTTCGTTGTGGCGGCGGAGGTTGAGATGGATTTCAGTGGAAGAGTTCATATGTTTGTGAAGTTACCGGCAATCGCTACCCGAATGTATCCCCTTCACCCCATTTTTTGGGCTGATGGCTGGTACTCCAGACTTGTATTGAGCATCGCTTGAGCCCCATGTGAAGAAAGTTTGTGCTAGCATAATTGCATGGTTTCGTTGAGGTTAATTGCGGTTATCCTTACGCTTCTCGCTCTGATTGGCATCTCCCCAGCCCAGCGTTCAGAGCCGATGCCATGGGAGCAGGTCGTCTCCTTTTTGAATACCGATAAGGATCCAGCGGTGAACTTATCGAATGTCATGCTCTACTTGGGTTTCGACATCACAGATGCAGAGGGAAAGGTCATTCAGAAGTCCCAAGAGGATAACGCCCATCGCATCCAAGTCAGTCAAGCCGAGATCGAAGCTTTCGCCCTGATGCATAAGCAGGGAGACCTCATTCGCTACGATGACTTGGTCGCTCTGTATCAGCCAGCGGTCGAGATCATTGGGATGAAGAGTCGACTCGGTGACATCATGAACGTTTGGTACCTGAATGCTGGACTCAACCGCGCTGCCTCTGATCTTGTTTGGGGGATGGGCTACCTGAATGAAGGGGTCGAGAGTAACTTCATGGACGGGTCGCCTGAGCAAGGAGATGAGCCCCACATGATCACTCCCGCTGCAGCCCTTGTCTGGATGAAAGTGGTCGGGTCGGAGTTGGTGGCGACCCTGAATCGCCAGTCCTCAGGGAGCCTTTTTTCGGCGAGTCTGCTGCCAGGCTTGAGTCAGGAGTACGGAGGGCTCAAGCTCTTAGAGTCAGTTTCTGTGCCTGACCCGATTCCTGCTCAGCCGACAAGGCCTGATCAAGTGAAAGAGGCAGTTAAACAAATCGAAGATACTCCCGCCGTGCTCGCTTGCAATGTGGCGATAAGTCTTGAATTTGCGAAGATTGGCCCCCAGATGAGACGAACCTCCACAACTACCCCTGGCGGGAGGCAAGAGTTTGATCTCCAAGTGAATTACACAGCAGAAATCTCAAAAGCCTTGCAGACTTTCTTGAAGTACAAAGGAGTTCAAACTCTCAAGATCAGCGAGACGCGGCCAGTGTCTGCTTTCGATGTCTTTTGGAGAATAAGCAGTACGAACGAGGCGGTTCGGATTGCTAGCCCTAAAGCGATAACCACGATTCAAGGAGGAAGGGGAACCTTCATCGCTGAAGGGAGTCCTCAGGCGAGAAATCTTGCCACTCCTAAACCCTATCGCCAGAGTTACGATGCCCACTTTCTTGTGGGAGTGGCAAGCGAAAATGTACCAAGTGTTGCGATCATGGCGAGTGAAGGTGGGCCGATTTGGGGAAGGGCTCCGAAGGGAATGAGGTGGACAAAATCCAGGGAAACGTCCCAAATCTTCACAGATGTCATTGAGGGCGGAAACGTAGTAACGATTTCCTTTAACATGGCGGAACACTTGATTCCCAGAAAAGGCATGAACCAATCTTGGAACTTTAGTGGGATATTTGTGCTTTCTGACCAGGCTGCAAAAGTGAATGATCCCTTAGTGACCTATGAAGAAATGAACCGGGTGATGCGAGAGAGTTTGAAAGATGTTCCCGCGAGTATGAGGGCTGACATGCTCAAGCAAATCGCAGACATGAACAAAGATGCCGACCCCAATCCACCTATCGAAATTCGAAATGGTAAGGAAGTAGTCCGCGGAAGTTCGATTGAGAGTTTCTCAAGCTTTGGTCAGACAGGTGGGTGCGAGCAGGTCACGCCGGTCAGTCGCTCCTTTACTGAGAAAGGATTACCTTCCAAAACCAAAAGAAGTTCCTATAGTATCATTATTGATCGAAGAACCCAGCGCATGGAAGTTAACCTAGGAATCGCCTTTGATGTTACGATCAACAATCGTAACAGTGTCGGGGCAGATACCAAGAGGTCTAAAGGAACTAGGGAGGCTAGTTGGAACAGGTGGGGTGCAAACCGAAACAAAGGGGCAGAAAGTCGAGACTTGGGGAATCGGTTCGAAGGGCCATTCACAGTAACCAAGGACAACTGGTTCACGACATACACAATGTCGATCCCCCGGCCCGAATCGGAAAACCCCAATTGGAGTGGTTCAGGAAACTTTACGATATTGGTACAGATTCCGAATCCTTCACTGAAGTGAGGAGGTCTGCAGGCAGGGGTCTTGTCCTGTGATGTGTCTCTTCACTCGCCCATAATCTGAGTTGTTATGGCTATTGCAGTTGGAACCCAAGCCCCAGATTTCTCCCTCCGCAGCAAGAACGACGACGGACTCGTGGATGTCAAGCTGAGCGACAATTTTAGTAAGAAAAACACGGTTGTCTTGTTCTTTCCCGCTGCCTTCACCGGGGTCTGCACAGATCAGCTTTGTGACATGACCAGTGGCCTTTCGGACTTTGACGGGCTGGATGCTCACGTTATCGCGATCAGCGCAGATTCTCCTTTTGCCCAGGAAGCCTGGGCTAAGCAGAACAGTATCAAGTTGACTCTCGCCAGTGACTATCAGAAGACGACCATCGCTGCCTACGACGTGGTTTTGCCTGACCTCGTAGGCCTTGGCCCCGGAAGCAAGCGCGCTGCTTTCGTCATCGACAAGGAAGGCATAGTCAGATATTCTGAAGAAACTCCGACACCTCTCGAAAAGCCAAACGCTCAAGCAATTCTCGATACCTTGAAAAACCTTGCCTAAAGTCTGGCGCGAGAAGTTCACCTATGTCTGAATCAGAATTGACGTGTAGCTACGATCCACTCGTAGAGTTTATGTCCCTTTTCGAAAACGTGAAGGCTGCCGACACGTCAGTCGATCCTTTCGCTGGTCTCACAGTCGAAGACTGCTTGAAAAAGCACATCGTAAACGGGATCAAAAAGAACCTAGAATCTCATATCAACGACGCCCTCGCGCAATACCCGCCGCTTGAGATCATTAACGAGATTCTTCTTGATGGGATGAAGACAGTAGGTGAACTTTTTGGCGCTGGGAAGATGCAACTCCCCTTTGTGCTCCAAAGCGCGGAGGTTATGAAGGCAAGTGTTCGCCTTTTAGAACCCCACATGGAGAAGGTCGAGGGTTCAGAAAAGGGATCCATTCTTTTGGCAACAGTTGCTGGTGACGTCCACGATATCGGCAAGAACCTTGTCGATATCATTCTGAGTAATAACGGCTACCGAGTTGTAAACATTGGGATCAAACAACCAATCAATAACATCATAGAGCAAGCCCAAGCTGGGAAGTGCCAAGTGATCGGATTGAGTGGCCTTTTGGTTAAATCTACGCTCATCATGAGGGACAACTTGATCGAACTCAATGAGCGTGGCCTCCAGCACTACCCAGTTATCTTGGGTGGAGCTGCTCTGACGAGAGGTTACGTGGAAGAAGATCTCAGAGCAATCTACAAGGGGAACGTCTATTACGCTAAAGACGCGTTCGAGGGACTCAGTCTGATGGAGGAACTCTCGACTGCGATCAAAGATCAAATTCCCATTGCAGAACCAGAGGCAAGCCCCTCTGGAACCAGGATTTCGAGCCATAGACTTCCCGACACTAACCCAGAGCTTTACGTCTTTGATGGCACAAAGAGCGACGTTTCAACAGAGATCCCTGTGCCAGAACTCCCCTTCTATGGCGCAAAGAAGATGTCGAAGTTTGACATTTTCGAGCTCTACCGCTACGTGAACCCTGTGGCTCTTTGGCGAGGACAATGGCAGTACAAAAAGCCGGACGACATGTCCAATCCTGAGTTTGCTCAGTGGCTGGAAGATAACGTGCGCCCAATTTTTGAACAGAAGTGTCGTGAGTTGGCCAGAACGCTCAAGCCTCAAGTTAAGTGGGGCTACTTTTGGTGCCAGAGCGAAGGGAATGACCTCATCATTTACCATGAGGATCAAAAGACAGAGAGGTGTCGGTTTAACTTCCCACGCCAGTCCGATAACCGTCGTCTTTGTTTGAGTGATTTCTTTAAGTCAACCGAATCAGGCATCAAGGATGTTGTCGGATTCTCCATCGTTACTGTCGGCCATGAGGTTAGCGAATATGAACGAAGCCTCTTCGCAAAGGGCGACTTCCAAGACTATCTTTACGTTCATGGGATGGGAGTTGAGACGGCGGAAGCACTCGCGGAATACTGGCATAAACAAATGAGGAGTGAGATGGGCTTTGCGGCAGACGAGCCAGAAGAAATCCGTCTCTTGTTTAGCACAAAGTACCACGGGGCTCGGTACAGTTTTGGCTACCCTGCTTGTCCGAATCTCGAAGATCAGGTGCAGTTGTTGGAGCTGTTGCAACCCCAAGACATCGGGATCGAACTCACAGAGGAGTTCATGCTGAATCCAGAGCAATCAACCAGCGCAATCATCGTCCACCACCCGGAAGCAAAGTACTTTAATATCCGATAAGTTCTAACGTAACTTATCGCTGAAAGTGTACAAATCCCCACTGTTCTGGTTGGTGCATATCGATCACCCCTTGGGGGCTCCAAACCCAATTATCCTCGGGAGTATTGGGCAACTTGCGGGTGGTGCCACTCACAACTTCTGTTTGCCACTCGACCCGGCTAAAATTCAGACGCCAGGCATCGCCAGTCTCAGGCGGGATTCGGCTACCCCCCTCGACAAAACTGGACCAGGGAAAGGCGATCTCCACTGACCAGCCTTCATCTTGGTCGTTCGGGTTGTTCAAAGTGCCATGCACAGATACGGCAGAGAGGGCGTTACTCCGCCACTTTCCATCTGGGGAGCCTCCCTTCGAGTACCGGACTGGCAGGAAAAGATCCCACTTCGTATTGAGAGCGTTAATCTCAAACTCGAAGTACTTTTCGCCATCTCCGTCTGGGTCGATGAAGACTTCAAAGTCGTTGTCTTGAAAAATAACGGACTGTTGTTCGGTGATTGTCGCCCATACATTGGGTTCCTCCAGCCAAGCTCCAACATATAAAAACTCGGGACTCCAGAGCATTTTTGCCCTGGTTTTGAACCGTGGCTCAGAAGCCTGTGGCCCCAAGATGTCGACGAAGGGTGCGGTCCATTCGGCAGTTTGCCAAGCTGGGTCACCCATCGCGCCATCAAGGCGAAGATTCCGGTTAACGAACTGACAAAGGTAGTGAGAGTTGGCCAAGAGAAGTACCTCCAATTAAAAAGGCAAATAGAAAAATCAGCACTCAGACAACGAAAGTGCCCCTCCAAAACAGCTGGTGGTACCAGACATTATGGAGGAGCGATCCAGAATAATTCTCGCTGCTGAGAAAAGATTTTTAGACAGGGTTTGGAATGAAGGCTCCGCCGCGGCAGGCTTTCAGATATTCGAGACCATAAACCTGACCAGTCATCTCCAGATCATCTCGGTAGACAGGGTCATGCCAACCTTCGATATCGATGGCTCCGCGCCATCCGGCTCCCCTCAAGATGGTGATGATGTCTGTCCAGTCGCTGTCGCCAAATCCTGGGGTTCTGTGCTGGACGATTGGCATTCCTGCGCGGAAGCCATAGGTTTCCAGAATGTCGTGATTGATCGTCGCGTCTTTGCCGTGAACATGGTAGATCTTGCCAACCCACTTTCGAAGCTGCGGAATGGGATCAGCGAGACTGTACATTTGGTGGCAGGGCTCCCATTCCAGACCGATCGCGTCGCTGATGACCTCATTGAACATCATTTCCCATCCGCGGGGGTTGTGGGCAATGTTCCACTTAGGTGATTCCCAGGTGCCACCCATATCGCAGTTTTCGAAGGCAAATTTGACTCCTTCTCCTTCCGCGACTTTGGCAAGATGGCCCCAGACTTCCTTAAACTTGGGCATGTTTTCTTCCACAGATCGATCCTCTTGAGCTCCGGCAAATCCGCACACGATGTTGCATCCAAAGTGCTTGGCGTTCTTGATCAGGGTTTCGATGGCCTTGGCCGTTTCCTCTTCTTGCAGAGGGTTGCCGTAGCAGCCGACGCTGCTAATGATGGCGTCGTCTCCGCAGATGTCTTGAACTTTCTTTCCAAGTTCAGCGAGATCTAGGTCTGGGAGTCTGGCCCATGTTGTCAGCTCGAAACTCTCGAATCCATGGGGGAGAATTTGGGGCAGGTAAGTTTCGGCTTTGTCCAGATTGGCGAGGGTGCCGATTCGAATGTCTTGGTGGTCAGTGCGACTCATGATCGTTGGCAAGGTTACCAACATGAATCGTGCCACAGATCATAGAACAAGGTTCGCGGAGAAAGGCACGAGAATACTTGGAACTCTTGGAGCGAAGGCAGAGGAGAGATCAGAAAAGGCCCATGGCTGACCGTACTGCGTCCATTGTTTCACCTGCTACCACCTGGGCTCGTTTTGCCCCATCTCGCAGGATGTCTTCGACGTCTGAATCGGAAAGTGCTGCTCTGCGTTCGCGCATGGGGCGGAGGTACTCGTTCAAAATCTCCGTGAGTTCCTTCTTGTTCTGGCTGCAGCCTCGTTCCCCTGCCACGTCTTCGGCCCATTGTTGTTCCCAGTTGGGTGAGTAGATCCGGAGGTACTGGCAAACGGCGCAGCCTTCCGGGATCCCAGGATCACTCTTTCGCATTTTGGTGGGAGTGGTAAAGGCTGACTGGATTTGCTTGGCAGTGTCTTCTGGCGTGTCGCTCAGATAGATGCAGTTGCCATACGATTTGCTCATCTTTCTCATATCCAGGCCAGGGAGCTTGGCGCGAAGCTCGTCCTCACTAATCATGTACTTGTATTCGCTGAAGACCTCGCTTCCCGTGAGTTTGTTAAATCTGCGGCCAATATCGTTGCCGATCTCGAGGTGAGCAGCTTGATCACGCCCCACTGGAACCCCATGAGGGCGATAGAGCAAGATATCGGCGGTTTGGAGCACTGGGTATCCGAGAAGACCATAGGGTTCCCGTTCCGCTCCCCCTAAATCCTGTTGCTTTTCCTTATAAGTCGGAACCCGTTCTAGCCAACCGAGTGGGGTCATCATACTGAGCAAAAGGTGCAGTTCGGAGTGCTCCTTCACGTGGCTTTGAATGAAAATGACGCTCCGGTTTGGGTCGATCCCAGCTGCAACGTAGTCTTTAGCAACTTCTCTGGCATTGATGCTCACCGCCTTGGGGTCGTCGAACATCGTCGTGAGGGCGTGGAGATCCGCCACCATGCAAAACAGGTCGAATCCGTCGTTCTGCAGATCCACCCAGTTATGCAGCGCCCCTTCGTAGTTGCCAATGTGGAGCTTGGGACTCGTGCTCCTCATTCCGCTCAGGATGCGCTTGTTTGATGACATCAGATTTTGGTTCCCTCGTCCCCCAGCTCGCTCGAATCGTTGGACGATCTATCATCCCAGAAGGATGCCGGAAAGAATTCTCACAGCGGGGCCAACGACCCATCCAAAGATGGTGTTTCCGCCGATCGGGATCAGGACGAGAGGGATGAACAAAAAGGCACCAAAGGAGAGGTTCCACCTTGTCCAGGCGAGACGAGTTGGATCCGGAAGAGCCATTCCAAAGAGCCACATTCCGTCGAGGGGGCCGATGGGGATGAGATTAAAGACAAAGAGACCCAGGTTAATAAGAACCCCATAGAGAAAGAAGACCGCGAGAAAACTATCCCCTGAAAGGACACCAATCGTACCAAGCCCTCGGAGGAGGGTGGCAAAGATGGCAGCTTGCAAGAGGTTCGAGAGTGGCCCAGCCGCAACCGCAACAAAATGGTCTAACTTTGGATTCCTCATTTTGCTCGGATCCATCGGCACTGGGCGACCCCAGCCAAAGCCGAAGCCGGTAAAGACTGTGATAAGGATGAAGATGCTTCCCAAAGGGTCGAAGTGATTGAAAAGGTTGAGAGTGACCCGCCCATACATGCCAGGTGTTGGATCCCCTGCCATATCGGCGAATTTGGCATGGCAGTATTCGTGGATGCCGATGGCGAGGAAGATCACCAGCAGCATTGCCACAATCGTTGTTGGGTTAAATTCCATTCAAACCTTTTCCTTTCGTCTCTCGCCTGGCAGGGAATCGCTTTCCTTAGAGGTCACTCGGCACACTTTCTCTGGCGAACATTTCCTCGTACGTGTCGTTTCGTTGAACGAGCGAATAAGACCCATTCTGGCGAATGAGGATCGTTGCTGGCCGCTGGTAGCGATTATAGTTACTCGCCATCGAACTGTTATAGGCTCCTGTGCAAAGGACTTGCAAATAGTCTCCCGATTTGACATCGGGTGGGAGCATCACATCTTCGAAGAGTTTGTCGGTCTCGCAGTGTTTGCCGCTTACAGTGTATTCCTGGGTGGATTCCTGAACCAGTTCCCGTGGCTGGCCAGGGGTGTGAAGGACTGTGTAGAGGCTGCCGTAGAGGGCAGGGCGGGGATTGTCACTCAGTCCTCCGTCAACCGCGAGGTAAGTCCGCTGCCCTTTAGCGGGGGAGGGAACCGTCTTCACAACGCCGACGCGATAGAGAGTGACGCCTGATTCCCCGACCAGAGAGCGTCCTGGCTCTTGAACCAACTTGGGGTTGAGATCCTTGGCTCTGAGAATTCTGGCGATTGGTTCGACTAGGTTTCGGCAGTATTCTTCAACCGATATCGGGCGAGACTCGCCGTGGTAGTGGATTCCTAAGCCTCCACCAACGTTGAGCACTTGCGTGATAAACCCGTGCTTTTGCTTCATCTCGGCAGCGAAGAGGGCGAGAGCTTCTCCCCCATTGATCTGGGCGGTTGGGTCGAGAAGCTGACTTCCGACATGACAGTGGAAGCCAACGACTGGCAAATTGTGGGAGAGGGCCAAGAGGAGGGCCTTTTCGCCAGATCCGTCGGCGATATTGAATCCAAACTTTGTGTCGGCTTGCCCGGTTGATATCTTAGCGTTGGTTTTGGGATCGACCCCCGGAGCAAGGCGAATAACCAGATCTGGGCAAGTTTTACCGGAAGATTTACGGTAAATCGTCTCGATCTCCTCGAAATTGTCAACCACGATTTGGTTGATCCCCTGTTGCACGGCAAAGGCAATTTCCTGTTCAGTTTTGTTGTTCCCGTGAAGGTGGCAGCGATTTGCCGGAACTCCAGCCAGAAGAGCAGCGCGGAACTCGCCTTCACTCGCCACGTCAATCAGGCAGCCCTCTTGAGCAGCAATTCGAATGAGAGCCAGTGTGGAATTGGCCTTGGTAGCGAAGGTGAGTTCGGAATCTGGCCAAACAGCCGAGAATGCGGCACGATAGCGGGAGATCTTTGCCCTCATGTGGGCTTCATCAACCACGTAGAGGGGAGATCCGAATTCGGAGGTGAGTTCGCGGACGAGGTGATCCGCAAGAATGAAGCGGGTCTCGGTCAGCTGGTCGGCTGGCATGGGTCGGAGTATATCTTTGGGGGGTCTGGATAGGTCGGGAAGGGGTAAAACCCAATCACCTCATGAAGTCCACCGTTCTTGTCCTCGGATCCGGCCCGATTCGCATTGGTCAAGGCATCGAATTTGACTATTCTTGCGTTCATTCCGTTTGGGCTCTCGAAGGATTGGGCTATCGCGCGGTCATCATTAACAACAATCCCGAGACGGTCAGCACCGACTTCGATACTGGAGATGGCCTTTACTTTGAACCAGTGACCCTCGAAGACGTTTTGGACGTCGTTGCTCACGAAAAGCCAGTGGGGGTGGTGGTTCAATTTGGAGGTCAAACAGCTATCAACTTGGCGCAGAGGCTCCAAGATGCGGGAGTCGCTGTTTTAGGGACTCCGCCACAGGCGATTGCAACTGCTGAGGATCGTGACCTTTTCGAAAGGCTCCTGGCCAAACTGGAGATTCCCAAGCCACCTGGGCGGGCCGTGCTTAGTCTGTCGGAGGCGATTGAGGTGGCAGATGAGATCGGCTACCCTGTCTTGGTGCGCCCCAGCTTTGTCCTCGGCGGCAGAGCGATGGATATTATGTATGACCGCTCCCAACTAGAGGGTTTTTACCAAGAGGCTGAGGACGCAAACCCTGGTCAGCCGGTTCTGGTCGACAAATACTTTTTAGGAAGGGAGGCAGAAGTGGATGTGATCAGCGATGGGGCAGACACTTTGATCCCAGGCATCATGGAGCACATCGAACGGGCCGGGGTTCACAGTGGCGATTCGATGGCGGTTTATCCTCCTGTCACGCTTTCGGAAGAAGTTCAAGCCCAGATCGTCCGCTCTGCTCGTCTCATCGCCAAAGAGCTGGGGGTCAAGGGCATGATGAATATCCAATTCGTGGTGGTGGACGAAGTCGCCTACGTTTTGGAGGTGAACCCAAGGGCCAGTCGCACAGTGCCTTACCTGAGCAAAGTGACTGGGATTCCGATGGTTCAGCTCGCCACTCGCTGCATGATGGGCCAGAAGCTCTTCGACTTGGGATACACATCTGGTTTGTGGGAGTTGGGAATTGGCGAATGGGATGGACCCCAGGACTGTCCGCCACGGGCTTCTGGCTCGATTCAGCCAGTGCCAGCCGAGAATCGCTTTGAGTCTCCCTTGGCGCCAGCGAAGCTCTATGCAGTCAAGGCCCCAGTCTTTAGCTTTCAAAAGCTGAGCAAGGTCGAACCGTCGCTTGGACCAGAAATGAAGTCGACTGGCGAGGTTTTGGGGTTGGATCGCAGCTTTGAGGCAGCTCTCTATAAGGCCCTTGTAGCGTCTGGCATTACCTTTAAGCCTCAGGGTCAGGTCATCTTGACCGTAACCGACGAGGACAAGGCGATGGCAGTAAAGATTGGCCACGAGCTCCATTTGCGCGGCTACACCCTTGGCGCAACGGGAGGGACTCATTCTGCCTTGGACAAAGCGGGAATCCCTTGTGAGCGTCTGAGGAAGATCTCCGAAGGCTCCCCGAACCTTCTGGAACGGCTCTTTGCGGGGGAGGTGAGTCTGATGATCAATACTCCCGGGCCAGGCCAGAAGAGTGGATCGGACGCAGCCAGAATTCGCCGAGCCTGCATTGAAACTGGGGTGGCCTGTGTCACGAGCATCGATACGGCCGAAGCCCTGGCTCGGGCCTTAAGGGTCTTCGAAGATCCAAGTCTGGCCTCGTGCCAGACAGTCGGTCAATATGTTCGGGGGTAAGCAGAGTCCTGAGATTCTGCCGTGACCTGGGTCGGCCGCCGTCTGGTTCGGTTGCGTCAGAGCCTGCCCTGGGGTGTGCGAAGGCAGTTTTTCCCCAATAGGGGAGTTGCAGAAAAGAGCTCGAAGGGCAAAGCTCTAGCGATTGGCTTCAAGATCCCAGCCGAAGCCGAACTCATTGGGGCCAGAGTTGATCTTCCAACTGGAATTCTCGGCGGCTGTCATCCCAGGTGGATAGACATCTATCCCTTGAGTGTCGAGGAAAACCCCGACCGACTTCATGCGATCCCGGAAGTTGCGAAATGAACCATAGGGGACACAACTCCCAAAGGGGCGGTTCCCAAAGGAAGCAGGATCAAAAGGTTGCATCCGCTTGTAGAGATCGTTCCCTTTTTGATCCCAGAAAAGGGCGATTGAGTTTAGATCTGCGTGTCCGCCGGTCAGGTTTCCCCAGACATCATCTCCCGCCGCGTCGATACAAACGGCGATTGCTCCATCTCGTCCGAGTGCGCCCCATCGCTCCACTGCGTCTGGTCGGTCGTTATAGCTGTCATTTCCAGCAAGATCCACGAAACTCCCGAGAGCGAAGTGGGCACCAGACCCCAGAGAATAATGGGTGCAACGGTAGGTGTCGTCCCCGGCTCGATCCTCCATGATTCCGAATCCCCACCAATAGCCGCTCCCCATGGAAAAGATCGAAGAGTGGTATTGATCGTCGCCCCTACCATCGATCACAATCCCGATCCCGCCAGCTTGAGATTGTCCGTCGCCGTAGTCAGCTCTCCTCCCATAGCCACAACCCAAGCTCAGCGAGACAGTCTTGCCACCCCAAGCGATGGATGGATTTCCTTCGTCTGCCGTCTTGTAGTCATCATCGCCCTCAAGTTCAATCAAGGCTCCGAATCCAAAGGTGCCACCAAAGCCCATGGAAAGAGCCAGACTCCGGTAGACATCGTTGCCTGTCAGGTCTGCTACAAGCCCAACACCGAAGTAGGCTGCTCCAATCCCGAATGTCTTCTTGAGCAGATACTGATCGTCACCTGATTCATCCAGTAACAGACCAATCCCAAACAGTCCTGCTCCAATACCACCGTCGCCTGCTTGATAGACGTCGTTTCCGCCCTGATCAATCAGGATCCCGACCCCCCCAAGACCCATTGCGACAGTTGCTTGATCCTCCTGGGTACCGTAGCGATCCTTGCCAGCGAGGTCGAGGATGAGTGAAATCGGTTGGCGGGGGTTCGCCGGAGTCGCCACTCTGCCCCGGTACTGGTCGTCTCCGCCGGTCTCAATCACCAGAAAAGCGTCGCGGGTGTGGGTTTCGTTCCCAATGCCTCCGATGACGACCAGCCCCAAACTTGTCTGAAAGCTGACCGTCTTGGCGAGAGGTTTCAACCCCTGACGGTCGGCTTTGAATTCTGTCAGGGCGGCCTGAATCCCCCTCAGAAAGAGGGCCGAACCAAATCCAGAAAGAGCAGGATCAAACCGACGCTGCAGGTCATAGCTGCGCCGATCCTTCACCAAAATGTTGTCGTCGTTTGCCTCACCCAGATAAGGGGCACTGGCCAGACGCCAGAAATCAACGGCTGAGCCCCCCTTGAACTCGGTCGGAATCGCCTGTTGCAGATAGAGGTTGCTGCTGTCGGCTGCGATCAGAATTCGCAGTAGGAGCCGTTCGAGCTTCTTATCCAGCTTCGGAGGTTCCCCCTTTGCCCTTAATCTAGTCCAAGCGAGCCGAAAGGCTTCCGCTTGGGTGGCCTTGGCAGGAATCCAACTAGCGAGCCAGGGATCAGCGGAGCTGGGATAGGGCCACTCCCGACCGGCTCGGACATCCACCTGACTCCAGGCCAAGTAGGCGAGGGAATCGACGCGACCGCCAGCTTGGAGCAGGTTGTCGGTGAGAAGGCCAGAGTATTCGGGAACCATTCTTACGTCGCGAAAAGCGTTTGTGACAAGCCTGAGCAGGTAAGGATTCTGGGGGAATCCAGCCATCTGACTCTCTGTGTAGCCGAGTGGTGCTTGGGAATGGCCGGTCTCGCTCAGTACTCTTTGGAAGATCGTTTCGGGAAGACGCAGGGAAGCCCGCTGTTCTATCGCTTTTGCCAACCACCCATCAATCGCTTGGCCAAAAGTCAAAACCGTCACAGCAAGGAGAGTGGATGTCATGGGCGTGAAGAGTACTCAAGACTGCCTGATTCCTTGACAAGTCTGAGCCAACCTGTAGATTTTTTTGTGCGCTGGGCAACCTGCTCCAGGCTGGTCTGTCTGATCTTTGCCGCAATCTGTAGGGCAAGGGGGTTTTGAAGCGAGGCTCGACAGAGAGGAAAATCTGGAGATACTTGATGGGGCTTGCACCCAGCCTGCAATTTGCACAGTGTGGCTCTTGAAAACCCAGGCAGGTCTCGCTGATGCTCTCAATATGAGGTGACAGGACTGGTACCAGAACTCCCAACAAGGCGTAAGTTTCGCCTCATTCGCTAAACTTGGATCGGTTATGAGGGTCGAGCGATCCCTCGGAGAAAGTAAGAATGAGTCAACCAGCAGTGTGGTTCGTTACAGGGAGCCAGCATCTTTATGGCCCAGCGGTCTTGGCCCAAGTGGCAGAGGATTCTCAGCAGATTGCGGCAGCCCTTTCTGCCTCCAACTCGATCCCGATGGAGGTGGTTTTCAAGCCAGTCATCACCGATGCTGACTCCGTTCGAAAGCTCGTTCTGGATGCCAATGGAGATCCGAATTGCACCGGTCTTATCTTTTGGATGCACACTTTTTCTCCTGCCAAGATGTGGATCGGGGGCCTGAGTCAGCTCCATAAGCCAGCCCTCCACCTCCATACGCAATTTAACGAAAGTCTCCCCTTCGCCACGATCGACATGGACTTTATGAATCTAAACCAGGCGGCCCACGGGGATCGGGAAGCAGGGCACCTTCACACGCGGATCGGTTTGAAGCGCAAGGTTGTCGTCGGCCACTGGGGCCAATCCAAGGTTCAAGAAGCAATCGGGAGTTGGGGCAGGGTGGCTCTGGCTTGGAATGATTGGCAGGGTGCCAAGTTCGCTCGGTTTGGAGACAACATGAGGATGGTGAGTGTTACCGACGGAGATAAGGTATCTGCCGAGATCCAATTGGGCTTTACAGTTGATGGATTTGGTGTGGGAGACCTTGTTTCAGAGATGGCAGCAGTTTCGCCAACTGAGGTCGCGGCAAAGTTGGAGGAGTATGGCGACCTCTATGATCTCGTTCCCGAGCTTCAGATAGGCGGAGCCAGGAGAAGTTCTTTGGAGGACGGGGCGAGGCAGGAAATCGCAATTCAGGGTTTCCTCGACGCGCGAGGATACAAAGGTTTCACAACGACGTTCGAAGACCTGCACGGATTGGATCAGTTACCTGGTTTTGCTGCCCAGCGCCTGATGGCGAAGGGATATGGATTCGGAGCGGAAGGCGACTGGAAAACCGCAGCCCTTCTCCGCGCCTTCAAGCAAATGGAGTCAGGCTTGATACCTGGTACAAGCTTCATGGAGGACTACACCTACCACATGGTGGAGGGCGAGGAGTGTGTACTCGGGGCTCACATGTTAGAGATTTGTCCGACCATCGCGATGGGGAAGCCGAAGCTCGAGATCCATCCTCTGGGCATCGGTGGAAAAGCAGACCCTATTCGCCTTGTATTTGAGGCCCGGCCTGGCCCAGCCACCAACACGACCTTGATCGACTTAGGGGATCGCTTTCGCTTCATGGTGAATTCGGTCACCGCCATTGCGCCTCCCCCAATGCCTCACTTGCCGGTTGCCCGCGCCCTTTGGGAGGTCAAGCCCAACTTTGCCGACGGTCTCGCCTGCTGGATTCTAGGGGGCGGAGCCCACCACACAGCTTACAGTTACAATGTCTCGGTCGAGATGGTAGAGGACTTTGCGATGATGTGTGGGTGTGATTGTCTGGTTATTGATGAAGAAACTACAAGAAAATCGTTTCAACGTCGCCTTTAAGACTCTTAAGGGCTGTGATCTAGACTCTTCGTTACCTCTGCCAAAAAGGTGTTTCGTGTCCTTTGAGTTTTGTCTCGCGGTCAAGTCTTATCTTCAGTCGAGTTCTGCCTTTTCCTATTCGCTTTACCGTACTTTTCTTCAAAAGCAGCGACTTTATCGGTGAGTTTCTCCACTTGACGTTGCAGGGCCCTGTTTTCTTTCTCCAACTTTCGCTTGAGTGAGTTTCTTTCCTTGAGCAACTGTTGCAGCAAGTTCTCCAACTCGATGACTTTGAAGTCATCGACGTGGTTTTCACTGCGCCAAGGGGTCCCATCAAATGACTCCTCTCTCTTGATTCGGAACTGCTGAAGCCATCGATCCACCATTCCCATGCTGAGGTTGTGTTCGCGGCAGACCTGCGAAATACTTGTCTCTCCCTTTTCGATTCTTTGACAAACGAGGAGCTTGAATTCTCTTGAGTGTGTTCTTGCCATTCTTTTCCCAATGACAACATCACTATAACAAAAAAATCTGATCCTGTCATGAAGAACAGGATCAGGTTGGCTTCCTAGAAGGTGTTGTCTCAGAAGGGAGGAAGATAAGACAAGGAAACCGGTACCAGAAACGAGAAGACCTAAAAGTCTTTATTCACTTGCTTTGGCAACGGCAAGGACGAGTCGACTCTTTCGGCGCGCAGCTTGGTTCTTGTGGATGACGCCCTTTTGAGCCGCTTTGTCAAGAGCCTTGCAGGCCAGCCTGATGCTCTCTTGGGTCGTTGCTTCGTCCGCCCCTTTCGCAGTCGAGACTCTTGCTTTCTTGATGAATGTCTTCAAGGCTGTTTTGGTCGCCTTGTTGGTAGCGGTTTTCTTTTCGATGCGTCGAACGTCTTTCTTGGACGATTTCAGATTTGCCATTTCGTTTCGTGGTTCCTTAAAGAGGCCTTGATATGATAACAGAGGGTGACCAGAATATCAACCCTCTGTGGTCGTTAGTCCTTGCGGATGAACTTCTTTTTAGCCTTGTCGAAGCCTTGCTCGACCTTCTTTGAGTCGTAGTGCCAAACGGGTGAACCTGATCGCTGATAGAAGCAGACGTAGCTGCTGAGAAGCGATGCGAGAAGCCTTCTGCTGGTTCTGCGAACGACGTTCACTTCCCAGAGGATCGTCAGGAAGTCTGCTCCTTTTGGCCAGTGGCTCATTACGTCGCGCAGGATATCGAAGGTGCTGAGATCTTCGGATCGGCTGGCGATTTCCCGCAGTTCTTCCATGCGTTGCGACGAGATGTAGACGACTGGATCCGTTTGGTCAAGCCAGGCGAACTCAAAGACGTTTGGCTTGTTTGTTTTCGTGAGGCTGAAGACTGCTCCAGACTCGACTTGTTGGTCAAGCCACCAATCGAACAGGTTGAAAAGGAGTCTCGCCTCGTGGTTGAGCCAAACCTGGAGTTCGTCTCCGTCTGGATTGATGAAGATGAGCTCTTGAATTTGGGGTGTCGGCTCGAACCATCCTGTCGGGAACTGGCACAGGGGGAAGGTTCCCAGTTCGCGGTGGATTGGCTTGAGCACGAGTCGCAGACTTTCCGGCATGTTCTTGGGTGAAGGGAGGATTTCCTCGTCGTTCACGTCGGTTGCCAGGGGGTGCACGATGAGTTTTCGAAGTGAGCTGCTGAGGCCCTCGTCGTTGAGTTCAGCGTCAACGGGATCTCCATCTTCCTGAAGGTGGGATGTTGGCTGATAGTCGAAAAGCTCTGGCATTGATTGCACCAGATCTGGGGCTTCGCCTGCCTTCTTAAAGCGGTCTCCCCCGACCCACCAAACTCGCTCGTCGTTTTTGAGGGCAGTCATCACATTGTGGAGGTCATCTGGGAATGTCTTAACGGAAGGGGTGATTTCGAACTGGTTTTCTAGGATGGAGATGGCGGTTGTTGTGTCTTCGCCGCGAAGAACCCTGGCGACTGCCGCTTCGATATCCTCGGTCTTCAGTTCGAGTGGCGCTGCATCCTCGATTTCTACTGTCGGAGCCAGCTTATCGGCCAAACGAACGGCACCCGAGATCCACTTGCTCGCTTCTGTTTCGCTGTGGAGCTTGCCATCGGGAGAAAAGATAAATCCAGGGATGGCGAGGAGTTCGCCATTAAACTTCTTCCAGTCATAGAGGCGCTGAGCGCTCGTATCTTGGGGGGAGAGGGCGGTCCAAGCCACGGCACCGAGGGCCTTGACCGAGACTGGGACGCTTTGTTCCAAGGCATGAATGACCGAGTCAGTGTCCAGCCAATCAATTGCTTTTAGCTGGTCTTGGACAGGTTTCGTGTCCTCTTCTGTCACTCCGTTGAGTTTCATCGCCCGATCTATATCTTCGTCGCGAGCCACGAAGACAAATTGATCAATTCCGATCTCTTCGCTGAGAGTGATGAAGAATCGGGGGTCTAGTTCGGCGAGTCGGATGAGGGCTGCTTCGATCTGTTCCGGCTCTCTGCCTCTCGAGCGGCTGAGTTCCTGGGCGAGGAGGTCGATCGCCATGGGGGCCCCGTATCGGGAGACAACGATATAGGCAGCGTCTGAGAGGGGACGCCCTAATCCTTCGAGCCGGCTGGCAGGAACCCAGCGTCTTTCGGCGTAGGCAAAAACTTCTGGGTTTGATGCCAAGAGGGATCGCACGGCCGACAAGCCAATTCCCTTTGATTGAAGTAAATCTGCGATTTCGCTCGGCTTCACAACTTCATACAGCTCAGTGAGCTTTTCTAAAATCAACCGATCGGCAAACTTTCTAGCGCTTTGATCTTCTCGTTTTGTGGGGGTCATATTGGCCAAAGGGGGTTCCTCGCTGCTATCACTCGCGACCCTCCATTTTCGCAGATTTGCCGGACTGCGCCTGGGGATCGCTTTGGGACTCCTTCAGGGGGCTCCCAGTGACTACGCTTGCCCAGCGAGGGAGTTGTGCGACGTTTCGAACTCAAAAAAGATGCGTGTGCCACAGTGGGAGGTCGCCTCGGTTACTTCCTTTAGCCCGTAGCGAAAGATAACTTTCTTCCAAAATTGGATTCCTGCCTTGTTGTGGCGCAGGGCTCCGACGTGCCAGACGCCGGGGAATGAGTCGAAAACCATGCGAGCCGCCTCTTCCCCGAGGCCCAGTTCCCGATGGGTTTCTAGGATAAAGAATTCAGCGATTTCGTGACACGCCTGTTCACGGCGATGAGCAAGTTGCCGAACCAAGACAAAGCCTGCCAAGCCGCCCCGAACGTAGAGAAGATACGGATAGCGCCCTGCCTCTTCCCAGTAGAGATCTAAGAAAGGGTAGTTGAATCGGCCATCTTCGCCGATAGATGCTTCACTATAGCGACTCATTTCATGCAGGTAAAGCTGGAGGAGATTTTCGAGTATCCCCCGTTGCTCGATCGTAGCCTGCTGAAGACGAAATGGCATGAGACCAAAAAATTCCGTAACCACCCAATGTTGGATCTAAAGAGTAAAGATAGACAGTGAGCCGAAGGGAATTGACGACACATGTCGTGCCAATGTTCCCTCTCGTAGGATAAGTCCTTAAAACTTCCGGTAGATATTACGCGAGAGAGTCGAGGGCGCGTTCCAGGTCTCGCAGGATATCCCGCACATCTTCCAGCCCGAGGCTCAATCGGAGCCCCCCTGGTGCGATACCTGCTGCCAACTGCTCCGCCGGAGGGATCGTTGAATGGGTCATGCTAGCTGGGTGCTCAATCAGAGTGCGAATCTGCCCTAGAGAAACAGCGAGAGTGATGGAGAGAGCATTGTTGGCCAGATGATTGATAGCCTTAGTTGCTCGTTCATAGGCCTTTTCCGGGGATCCCTTGAGCTCAAAGTAAATCATCGCCCCAGGGGCGAAGTCACCGTCGATGTCTCTCATCTGTTTCTGGGCGAGGTTCTTTTGGGGGAATGAGTCTAGGCCAGGGTAGTGAACTCGTGCGACCTTGGCGTGGAGCTCGAGGAATTCTGCCACTCTCATGGCGTTCTCTTGTTGTTTTTCGAGGCGAAGGGCCAGAGTTGGGATACCGTAGGTCAGGATGTGCCAGGCAGCGTCAGGAGACAAGGCACCGCCGAAATCTTTTCGGTAGAGCAGGAGAGCGGTTTCCGTGTATCGTGGCCCGACAACCACACCCCCCATGGTTGCGCCAAAGCCTCCGATGTGCTTGGTGAGGCTGTGCACCACGTAGTCGATGCCGAATTCCAGGGGCCTTTGACCATAGGGAGAACTGAAAGTGTTGTCGAGAATCGTCACGATTTTGCGATCGCTTGTTCTGCCTTCATTGGCAGCTGCGACTGCGGCCCTGATTGCTTCCAGGTCGATCAGATCCATCGTTGGGTTGCAGGGAGTCTCGAAGTAAACGACTTTGGTTTCTGGTTTCAGCGCTGCAGTGAGGTTTTCCAGATTTCTTAAGTCGACTGATGAATAGCTGATACCGAATTTCTTGAGCCAGTGGGTGATGTGGCTGTAGGTGCAGCCATAGATGGCGGGGTGAAAAATGACGTGATCACCTGCCTCGATGTGGATGCCAATGGCGGCACTGACTGCCGCCATGCCAGTTGCAAATGCAACCGCGCACTCTCCCTTTTCGGCAAAGGCGAGCGTTTCTTCCAGAAGGCCTTGGCAAGGTTCATCGAGCCTTTCGTAGATGTAGATCGGCTCGGCAGAGGCTCGATCGATGTCGGGGTGGGCAAATTGTTGAAAGCCAGCCGCTCCCCGTTCTGCACTTCTCAGCCGAAAAGCAACGGCTGTAGTGATGGGGGGTGTGATGTGATCCTGAAAATCCCACTTTGCAGAGTTGAATTTTCCGTGGATGAGGACAGATCGATCTCGGTAAGGCTCTTGGCGCGACATGACCGTTCTGTATTTTGGACAAAATTCTGCAGAACTTCAACGGGGCAACAGTTTATTCGTGAAACTGATATATTTTACGAATGATTGTCTCGGCTGTAGGTGGTTTTGAAAAACAAGAACCCTCCTTCGCGAAGTTGCGGAGGAAGGTTCTTGTTCGAGGGGGCTAGGCTTAGACGTGGGGATCAAGGAGGGCAGCGATTCGTGCCTTTTCCATGCCTCCGACACTTCTTTCGACGAGTTCACCGTTTTTGAACACGAGAAGGGTTGGAATGCTCATCACGCTGTACTTGGTTGCAAGGTCCCCCAATTGATCCACATCCAGCTTGTAGACCTCTGCCTTTCCGGCGTATTCCTCAGCCAATTCGCTAATGCTGGGAGCGATGGCCCGGCAAGGGGGGCACCACTGAGCCCAGAAATCGACGAGGACAGGGAGAGAGCTCCCGAGAATCTCTGATTCAAATTGCGATTCAGAAGTCACATTTTTTGCTGGCATGGTTCGGTTTCCTACGCCGCTTAGGCGCGCTATCTAGCGTAGGTATACCCTGCACTGGCTTTAGGCCCGGAGGGATGGTTCTGTAACCTTTTTTTGGTGAGCTTGCGTCCAGACTTACAGCGAACTCTTTTCGCGAGGGAACAGGTTTGAAGAAGTCAATCTTAGCTCTTGCAGTTGTATCCGTTGCGTCGATGGTCGGCGTTTCGGCGATTGCCCAAAACCCCTCGGCTCCCCAGCCCCGTCGTGGCTCGGCCGAGAATAGCCTTGTTGGCATTGCGCTCTACGACCCAGGTACCAGAGTCATTGCTCGGTTCGGTAACCCCGATGATATCCAAGGCCTTTCCACAGGAGCCGGCGGTGCCGCCCCTGGCGGAGCTCCCTCTGGCCCTGGCGGCGGAAGAGGCGGCCCTGGTGCCGGCGGTGGCGGCGGACAGCCAACTGCCATGGAGAACATAACCCCATCGGGAGCTGGAACAGCTGCTTCTGACCTGATCGGTGATCCGTTCTCAGAGCCAAGCTCTATGTGGCGACAAGCCTTCCCGGAAGACGAAGGTGACGCCAGAGGTCGAGGAGCTCCTCCCACACGAGGTGGCCCTCCAGGGGGTATGCCGAGCGGCCCAGGCAGACCTGGTGGCCCTGGTGGACGACCTGGCGGAGCAGATGGAACAGTCTCTGGCTCTTCCGGACGAGTCATCTTCACCCGTTGGGTCTACCGACGACCCGGCACTCGCTATGCCTTTGTCATGGATAAATTTAACCGAGTTATCCAAATCGAAGCGATCGGCATGAGGAATAGTGCCGTCAGAACGCGGCGCGGAGTCACCCTTGGAACGACCTTCGGGACTCTCATTCGGCAATACGGAGCACCTGACGCCTACGAAATCACCGGCGATAACATCGTCGTTCGATTCCTCGTGCGCGACAGAGTCGCCTTCCGAATGAGCCGACTCCAAGCCAACAAACCGCACCAAGTCACTGGTGTTGTAGTCGCTGCTGGTAAGCAGTAAACTACAACAGTGTCGGATGAGATTGCCGAAATTAAGCGGCGGATTAGCATCCGCGACCTGGTAGCAGAAAGAGTTCCGCTCAAGAAAGCTGGGCGAGATTGGAAGGGTTTATGTCCGTTTCACGACGACAAAAACCCTTCCTTTAATGTTAATGACCAAATGGGAAGGTACCGGTGCTGGAGCTGTGGTGCAACCGGTGACATCTTTAACTGGGTCATGGAAACTCAGAAAGTTGAATTCGCTGAAGCCCTGACCCTCTTAGCCGCAAGAGCAGGCGTCACCCTCAGCAAAGAGAACAAGGGGCCAAGCCGGAGGGAAGCCTTTGAGTCAGCGATGAGCGAAGCCCTGGTCTTTTTCCAAAGATCCCTCGAGGCGGAGCCAGCAGCTAAAATCTATTGCGAGTCCCGGAACATCACTTCAGAAGTCATCGCAGCCTGGCAACTCGGCTATGGCCCGGGAGTGGGGGATGCTCTGGCCCATATCCTGAAAAAGGCAGGCCACTCTCTCCAAGAATGTCGAGACCTGTTCCTTGTTGACCAAGATCAGGGAGGTGGATTCTTTGGCCGATTCCGCGACCGCCTCATCTTCCCCATCCACGATGAGAGGGGGGGGCTGGTCGCCTTCGGGGGACGGATCATTGGGGCAGGCATCCCGAAGTACATTAACTCGTCCGATACACCTCTCTATTCAAAGAGCAAGGTCTTATACGGGATGCACAAGGCGAAGGAGTCCATCTCGAAATCTGGCACGGCGGTCCTGGTTGAGGGGTACCTCGATGTCATCGCATGCCATCGAGCAGGAGTCACTTCTGCGGTAGCGACTTTAGGAACAAGCCTCGCCGAAGACCATGTGAAGCTCCTCTCAAGGTGGTGCCAAGAGGTCGTCATACTCTATGATTCCGATGCGGCAGGTCAAAAAGCAGCGGAGAAAGCGAGTCGACTGTGCCAAGAAGCGGGACTGCGAGTCCGAATTGCCCTGATGCCGCCAGGAGACGATCCAGACACTTTGCTTCGCACTCAGGGGCCCCTCGCAGTCCAAAGAGCCATCGAGCAAACTCAAACGCCGGTCGAATTCATCCTCAGGTCGCTTCAAGCAAAGTATCCGGATCGGCGTGACCAAGCCTATTGGGACGAAGTCGTTCAGGCCCTCACCCTTGCTAGAAACGACCTGGAGCGGGAGAGATTCCTCCATGAAGTCGCGGCTGACTACCCAGGGGTCAGAGATGTCGCAGCTGCGAAACGGGCCCTTGGTCGGATGGTGCGCCAGGCCATGACCGGGGGCGATAAGGCTCTCAGATCATCAAGCCAAACTTCCGTTGTGCCATCCGGCAAGCGTGCCTACGACATGTCCGGACCTGAGCGGGTTCTTATCAGAGCCATGAACTCACCAACGACCAAGAAAGTCGCTCTTGACGCCCTGGGTCAGGCCAAACTTTTTTACAGTTCAGACGCTATTGCGGTCATCGAATCCCTCTCTGCAACGGGAACAACCCAAGGACCTGCAGAGCTTCTGGATCAACTGCCTCAGGGAAGGGGCAGGGAAGTCTTGGAACTCTTGCTGTGGGAAGAAGAAGAGCCATTGCCACTTGCTGCGGTCGAGGACGCCCTCAAGAGACTGCAGCGACTCGCGAGCGAGCGAGAGCTCAAAGCTCTTGGTGACCGAGCCGCGACTGATGACGAACTGCTCAGGCAGCTCAGTGAAAAGCTTCGCCAACAAAAAGGTGGGAATCCGGAAGATTAGGGTTTCGAATTACTGAAACTTAGAGTATCCTCCCGCGTAGTAAGCTAAGTGGGTTGAACTTCTGTGATTGAAAATGGTTACTTGAATGAAAAGTCTTTGAATTCGGATGCGTCATCAGCTGAGAAAAATGGCCACGAAGACTCCAGGCGCGACTCGGTCGACGATTCAATAAAGCTGTGGCTCCAACGGATCGGGAGAATTCCTCTTCTCACCGCTCAGCAGGAGTTGGAACTGGCCAAGCAGGCCGAACAGGGTTCCGAAGAGTGCCGGAATCTGCTGGTTGAAGCAAATTTGCGCCTCGTTGTTTCTGTGGCTAAGAAGTACGCTAACCGGGGTGTTGCGCTCCAAGATCTGATCCAAGAAGGCAACATTGGCCTCATGAAGGCGGCCAAGAAGTTTGACTATCGAAAGGGGTACCGATTCAGCACCTACGCGACTTGGTGGATTCGGCAGTCCATCACCAGAGCCCTGAGTGACCAGGGGCGAACAATCCGGGTTCCCGTTCACATTGCCGAATCAATCGGGCGCATTATGAGGATCCAGGCGAGACTCCACCAAGAGCTGGGGCGTGAACCAGAGCAACAGGAGCTAGCGAAAGCGACTGGCCTCTCGGTCGGTCGGCTCAAGGCTTTGTTCGAGGCCCTTCCCGATGCCTTGAGCTTAGAGGCACCGGTCGGAGAAGCGGACGATTTGACGCTCGTCGATTTCCTCAGAGATCCGGAGAGCCACCTTGCGACCGAGGCTGCGATGAGGAACATCCAACGAGAGAAACTCTGGGAGGCTCTTGAAACTTTGGACGAGAGGGAAAAAGAAGTCTTACTGAGACGCTTCGGATTTGAGGACGGTCGTCCCAGAACACTAGAAGATGTCGCGACGGAGTTCGAAATGACACGTGAACGGGTGCGACAAATTGAAAAACGAAGTCTGAAAAAGCTCCGAATCCCAGAGATTGCCGCGCAGATTCGCATTACTCTGGAGTAAAAAAAGAGACGTGGTAGTATCGGGCGAGCAGTTTGTCAGACTCAGTGAGGGGGAGGAAGTTCCCTTCGCTTTTCTCTTTGACGAAGAACCTTTAGCCTTGATTTTCCTGCGCCATTTTGGGTGAATTTTCTGTCGAGAACACGTGGCGGAGCTGCGTGAACATGATCATTGGAACGTTGCCTTTGTGGTTATGGCCAATGAAGGCCAAGCCGAGGCTTTCCGAAAGAAACTGAGGAGCCCTCACCGATTTATCTGCGACCCGGATAAGGAGCTGTACCTTCAGTTTGGCCTTGGCAGGGGCTCCGTAAAGCAAATGTTCGGCTGGGAGAGTTGGAGGCGAGGAGCCGAAGCAGCTAAGAAGGGTCATTCGGTGGGAGCCCCAGTCGGGGATCCCTGGCAGATGGGGGGATCGTTCGTCCTGGACCGGTGCGGAACTGTCATCTGGGAGCACCGCAACACAAATGCCTCCGACAATCCCACTGCGCATGATATCGGGTTGGCCCTGGGAGTGCTTCCGAGCTAGGGTGACGGAAATCTGGGCCCCAATAAAAGAGCCACCCCCCGTCCGGATTGTGGAGGGGAGTGGCTGACAAGGTCAGTTTTTGGGCAGACCTATGGTGCAGGATAGAGCTGGGCCGTTGGGATGACCTGTCTCGTTCCTCCGGGAGGTGTCCAGTGGAGCTGGGCGGTTGCTCCCCCGCCGTTTTCGAAGTATTCCATTCGAATGGTTACCTTTTGGCCTGCCGTGAGGTTCACAGCCGCTGAGGTGTCCCAGGTATCGCCATGGTTTGTCCAGTTGTTGATCACGAGGTTCCCGTTCACATAGAGCCGGACTCCGTCGTCACTGAGGGTTGAGAAGGTGTAGTTACCAGCAGCTGTGGCCTGTACTTCGCCTTCCCATTTGGCCGAGAAGTTATTTGTCGGTCCCCCGGAGGTGTAGGAGCCGTTCCCCCAGCTAAAGTTCACGGTTGAGTCAGTTCTCGTCAGGAGCGGTGAACCACTGAGACTCATGCCGGAGTAGAACGACGCTTTCAGACCTGTTCCTGTTCCAGACGAGCCAGACGAACTTCCTGTCGCTGGGTAGAGCTGAGACATGGGAATGACCTGTCTGGCATTGCCAGGAGTTGTCCAATGGAGTTGAGCCGTCGCTCCCCCGCCGTTTTCGAAGAACTCCATCTTAATCGAGACCTTCTGGCCTGCCGTCAGGGAGATGATCGGTGAGGTGTCCCAGGTGTCGCCATGGTTCGTCCAATTATCGATCACGAGGGTGCCATTGACCCAGAGACGCACTCCATCGTCGGTGAGTGTAGAGAAGGTGTAGGAGCCAGTCGTGGTGGCTTGAACCTCGCCTTCCCACCGAACGGAGAAGTTGTCTGTCGATCCGCCGGATGTATAGGAGCTAGATCCCCAGCTAAAGTTAACCGTCGAGTCGGTTCTGGTCAGAACTGGTGAACCGCTGAGGTTCATGCCTGCGAAGTAGCTACCCCGCAGCCCCGTACCTGATCCGCTTCCGCCGCCGACGTATTCAAAGATTCCGAGGTCTGGAGCCGTGCCTTGGAATCCAGTCAGAGAGAAGCTCGGAGAGATCGTTGCTGTCCCCTTGTTTACAACAAAGGAGGTCGCGGAGGATGGAGTGTAGTAGGGAGACGGCACGTTTCCACTCAGGAGGAGTCCCAGAGCTGCTGCACTGGATAAGGACGAGCCGGTTCCCGGGTAGTTGGAGTTAAATGTCACGACGGAAGCGCGAGGGTTTCGCTCAAACCCAATCGTGTAGTGCCATGCGTTATTAGCAATCTCCAGCGTCTGAATGTTTGTCTTTTGCGGCCAAGCCCAGCAAACGACATAGCCACAGTTCAGCATCACGTTGTTCTTTACATAGGCGCTCTTGATTGGGCCGCCGCCGTCAACGAGAAGAGCGTAGTACAGGCCATCGAAAACGTTATTGTAAACATAAAAGTTTTCAAGGTCTGATTGCTTGAAGTTGCGGAATACAACGCCGGCAGTTTCCCAGACGGTCATGGGGGAAGTTCTGCGGATTACGTTTCGAAAAACTTGAATGTTTTTCAGAACGCCATAAGTGTCTTCGCCATTGTCCGTTAAAACGTTATAGGCGAAGTTGGTAAAGACGTTGTCGCGGATGAGGGTGTTATGCCACATGATCTCGACTGCTTGGCCTGGCACGTCAGCAATCTGAGTCATCGTATTGTGGTGGAAGTCCAAGTTAAGGACGTCGAGATTGCCGTCCTCTTGAACAAATGAGGTCCACTGATTCAAAACGTTGTTATCGACCTCCAAACCTCTTCCGCCGTGGAGAATGGTGATGGTGGGAGCGGAGCTCTGCTGCTTCCATCTGGTCTCCTCGGGAATGTAGTCGGGAACTGTGATGGTGTTGTGGTGGATGCGTCCGCCTTCACTCGAGTAAATCTGAATCCCGTCACCGAGGTACGTTGGATTCGTGAACGACGCACCTGCCTTATCGGGGTTATAGATTGTGTTGTAAGCGATTTCGAAGTTTCGCATGGCGTTACCCCATAGGGCACGAGCCTTGTTGTTGCGAAAGTCGTTTCGAAGGATCTTTGAATTGGTGATCCATTCGTCGTCAAATAAAGGTCTTCGAGAGCTTTCTTCGATCTTTATGCTTAAGGGTTCCCCGGCAAAGTTTCGGAAGAAGTTATCTTGTACCGTTACGTTGTTGTGTCGTCTAAAGTCAAGTCCGCCGAAGCCAGTGAAGTTGTCTCCATCAAATGTCAGATTTTGAACGATCGTTGGATAAACCTCCTTGTTTCCGGTTGACCAGCTGATCGTCGATCCTGGGCCAGTTCCTTCTGGTACTCGGCAATAAATGATTGTCTTGTTGGGCTCGGCAACCGTGCTTTCCCCCTGCAAAGTGATCCCGATTGGGAGCCAAATTGGGGTGTTTTGGAAATATGTGCCCGGCCGGAGATGGACGATGTGTCCTTGACGGGCTGGCACATTGGTTGCGACAGGAGCGAGTGATCTCCAGGGATTCGAGCTAGAACCGTTACCGGTCGTGTCGCTTCCCGTGGGGGAGAGATAGTAGGTTGCGGCTTGGGCAAAGGTGGCCAGAGTCGCGAGCGCGAAAAGCATCCCTAGTCGGGTCAGTTTGTCTGATTTTTGCATGAAAGTGAAGCCTCCGTGGGTTCTCTTGTCTGCCTGTTCCCTACCCTGTACTTGTACTTTGCGACACTCAGGCAGGACATGTCAATCAATTTATATCAGGATCATAGTAAGTGATATAATTTGATTTATAACAACCTGAATACTTAGGAAGCCTATGGGCTTGGAAGGGAGAGGGCAGGCAAGGTCGCCACAGGAGGGGTTTTCGGAGAAGCCTTGGATCCACGACCAAAAGTGAGTAGTTGCGGCCGAGGCGGTGCTGTTTCAAAAGTGACTAAATCTCTTCTCTCGTGGACTGCCTGCCCCGCCTCCCCGAGGCCACGCCCTCCCCTCCGCTTCGCTTCGGGGCTGCGCCTCGGCAGGGCAGGTGAATTAGAAGTGGGGACTGGGGAGCGAGGTCACCAGGACGCGGTCCAACCGCATGCTTGGAAGCCTATCCTTTGTGAGACAAGTGCTTCGGCTAGAGTCACTCTCAGGCTGAGTTCAAAGGTCACCTTAAAGGTCAGGCCACTTCGAGATGCGGGCGGAGATGATTTCGACCGCGACGCGCGGCTCGACCTTGCCATTTTGGGAGCGATCCGTCGATCCTGTGGTCACGATCCGATCCACGATGTCCATTCCGCTCACGACCTTGCCAAAGGCAGAGTAGTTCCAATCGAGGCGGGAAGAATCTCCGTGCATGATGAAGAACTGCGAGGAAGCGGAGTTCGGATCGCTGGCGCGGGCCATGCTCAGAACCCCTCGCTTGTGGGTGATGGGATTGAACTCAGCCTTTAGGTTCACACTTTCTCCTTTTTCGTCGCGATTTCCGCCCATCCCCCACTGGCCTGGGGCATCCAGTGACTTGGTGTTAGGATCCCCGCCCTGGATCATGAATCCAGGGATGCACCGGTGGAACTTGGTCTTATCGTAAAAACCCTTCTGAACCAGCGACTTGAAGTTAGCCACGTGGTTCGGAGCAAACTCGGGGAAGAACATTAAGACAATCTGGCCACGGCTGGTGTTGAAGACTGCCACTTCTTCACCCTTTTCCGGCTGACGACTGCTTACGTCAACCACGCTCCGAGGTGGGGTTGTCGCTTGGTTCTGGGCCAGAACGCCAAGGGACGAAAGGAGAGCAAGGCCAGCGATTGCCAAGCAGGGAAGACAAAACTTCATGGTTCTTCTTACTTGACGGGCCAGGTCGCGATTCGGATCGTTTTCACCAGAACTGCCTCGTTGGGTTGAACCGCGCCGTTGTTGTTCGGGTCACCAGTCTTGACGATTTCATCAACAACCTCTTGACCAGAGACAATGCGGCCAAAGGCACTGTACTTGCCGTCAAGCTGAGCACTGTCTTGGTGCATCAAGAAGAATTGGGAGGAAGCCGAGTTGGGATCCATCGAGCGGGCCATGCTCAGGACGCCTCTGGTGTGCTTTAGGCCAGAGAACTCTGCCATTACTTGTTTCTCCTTGCCATCCACCATGTTGCCTCCTGTCCCCCACTCTCCTGCCATGTCCATTGACTTCGACTTGGGGTCTCCGCCCTGGATCATGAATCCAGGAATGCAGCGGTGGAAGCGAGTCCCATCATAGAACTTCTTGTTCGCGAGTTCTTTAAAGTTCGCCACGTGGTTCGGAGCGACTTGGGGATAGAACATGACGATGATGCGACCCTTTCCCGTTTCGATCACTGCCACTTCATCACCATCCGCGGGATTCTTTGGCAGACTATTTGGATCGACAGCCGCCGGGCTCGCAGCAGAAGCGGAGTCGGTCGGGGCTGGGCTGGCTGGTTTTCCTGCTTCGGCAGTTTGACTACTGGTTGGGGTGGAAGCAGCAGGGGAGGTCGGCTCAGCCGCCTTCTCTGGCTGCTCGGCACAACCGGTGATCACGAGCGAAAGGAGGAGGAGAGAGGGAAGGGCCCAATGCATTCTCATGGCTACATTATGGCAAAAATCTTCAGCGGAACCTAGTAATCTTGCACCTATGCCGGAGATCTCCTTTGATCGCTACTACCGTTACGAAGACTTGACCAGCCTATTGAAGGCTTATGCAGAAGAGTATCCGAGTCTGGTGAAAGTCACTTCGATCGGCCAAAGCTATGAAGGAAGGGAGATCTGGATGGCAACCGTTACGGACTTCACAACAGGCCCAGACAGTGACAAACCGGCCTTTTGGTGCGATGGCAACATCCACGCCAGCGAAGTCAGTGCTTCCACTGCCGTCCTCAAGATCCTGGATCAGCTTGTTAGCCAGCAACCAGCTGTTCTTCAAACCCGCGCCTTTTACCTGGTGCCTCGCCTCAATCCCGACGGGGCAGAGTGGGCCCTGGCAGATATCCCGAAGATCATCCGCAGCTCCACCCGTCCCTACCCCTACGACGAAGAAGATCCTTACGGGCTGGAACAGCAAGATGTCAATGGCGATGGGATGATCCTCTCTATGAGGATCGAGGATCCCAATGGTCCGTGGAAAATCAGTCCCGAGGAGCCGCGTCTCCTCACACTACGGCAGCCTGGCGATGAGGAGGGACCTTTCTACCGCGTCTTGCCGGAGGGACTCCTCCACAACTTTGACGGCGACCTGATTCGCCGGCGGCGAACGAAAGAGGGGCTAGATCTCAATCGAAATTTCCCCAGTGGGTGGCGACCAGAGAGTGAGCAATATGGGGCAGGCGAATACCCAACCAGCGAGCCAGAGATTCGGGCAGCGGTCCAAGCCATCACCGAGAGAAAGAACATCTGCGGGGCAGTCACTTACCACACCTTTAGTGGAGTGATCCTTCGCCCGCCGGGACGACACAGTGATGACGAAATGGCGCCGGAAGATCTTTGGACTTACGATGTCTTTGGTAAAAAAGGGACAGCAATGAGCGGCTACCCCCAGATTTCTGTTTTTCATGATTTTAAGTACCACCCAAAGGAGATGATCACTGGCGTCTTTGATGACTGGGTGTATGACCACCTCGGATGTTTTGCCTGGACGGTCGAAATTTGGTCTCCTCAGCGCCAGGCAGGGATCACAGACTATAAATACATTGATTGGTTTCGGAGCCACCCTCACAGCGACGATCTGAAACTCTTGAAGTGGAGTGACGAGGCCCTGGAAGGGAAGGGCTACCACGACTGGCAACCCTTTGATCATCCCCAGTTGGGTAGGGTTGAAATCGGGGGGTGGAATAGTATTTTCGCCTTCCGCAACCCTCCCCCGGCCTTCTTGCATCAGGAAGTGACGCCACTTGCCGACTGGGCGATTTGGCTAGCAGGGGCCACACCCTGTCTGAGACTGCGGGAGGTCAAGCAAGAAGATCTCGGCGACGTGATGAAGATCAAGGTCATCGTCGAGAACAGTGGTTACCTTCCCACCCAAGTCTCAGAGAGAGCTAGATCGAAGGGGCTAGCGCGGGGGGTGGTCAGCGAGATTTCCCTGAGGGGCGTCACCGCACCATCCTTGGGTCAGGATGCTCCCGATTGGTTGGTTTCCGGCAAACTTCGCGAGACCCATGGCCAACTCAAAGGGTGGAATGGGGTGCCGGTCGGAGGCTTCGGCTACTGGCTTGACTCGACCGATGACCGGCTGGTTTGCGAATGGGTCGTGAAAAAGGGAGGAACCTACGAGATCACAGTGCGTCACGACCGAGCGGGAATTGTGAGGGTCACAATCGACGCAAGCTGAACAAAGAGAAGGAAAAGGAGAGAGTGGGATTCGAACCCACGGGACGTTTCCGCCCAACGGTTTTCAAGACCGTCGCAATCGACCACTCTGCCATCTCTCCAGAGGGTCTCTATTGTACTCAGGGTGCTAAGATGAGCTTATGGACCTTGGTTTGGGGGGAAAAGTGGCAATGGTGGCGGCTGCGACAAAGGGCATCGGGCTTGCTTGTGCTCAGGAACTTGCAAGGGCTGGGTGCTGCGTCAGTATCTGCGGTCGAAATTCTGAACTCTTCCTCCCGGCCCTAGAGCGGATTGAGGGGGAGGCAAAGGCATTTGTCTGTGACGTGAGCAACAAAGACAGTCTCGAGGCCTGGTTCGCTAAGACCCTCGAGCGATTCGGCCAACCAGATATCTTG
Source organism: Fimbriimonadaceae bacterium (assembly GCA_025455775.1). Taxonomy (GTDB): domain Bacteria; phylum Armatimonadota; class Fimbriimonadia; order Fimbriimonadales; family Fimbriimonadaceae; genus JALOLT01. Next base: position 3,455 of record JALOLT010000014.1, on the reverse strand, counting down.
GTGACAAATACTGGTGGCCCCCCGGCTGGCAACTTCTCGGAAATGACTGATCAGCAATGGCAGTCAGGAGTTGATTCCACCTTGATGAACGTCGTCCGGTTGGTCAGGCTCGCTGCGCCGGGAATGATTCGCGGAGAGTGGGGAAGAATTATCCACCTTACGAGCGTCGTCGCCAAGCACCCGAACCAACTGCTCCCGATCTCGACCACCCTGCGATCTGGTCTGATGTCCCTCACCAGGCTCCAGGCGACTGAGTTTGCCCCCTTCGGGATTACGGTTAATGGAGTTCTTCCCGGTCATACCTTAACGGATCGCCAGAGACACCTGGCAGAGATTCGGGCTTCACGCGATGGCATTAGTCCCGAAGAAGCATTGGAAAAACAGGCCCAGGAAGTGCCGATGAAACGTTTGGCTGCACCTCATGAAATCGCGTCCGCCGTCACCTTTCTGGCTTCCCAAAAGGCAAGTTACATCACAGGAGTGAATCTTTTGGTGGATGGTGGGATTACCAACTCTATTGGATGATCTCCCCGAGGCGGCTTCGGATCAGGTTAATTTTAGATGGGTCTTGTCCGGTAAAGGCTTCTGCCCTGAGAAGGGCCTCGCGTTCGGCGAGTCGCGACTGGCTGGCCAAGGCGTCGGCGGCAGCGAGGAAGGACTCGAATGCTTCTTGTTCGATGCGGGGGGCGAGGTCAGGGCGTTCTGTCATGAGTTCTGCGTAAGTCTGGGTCGCCTGATCCCAAGAGTCGCGTCGGCGAGACGGAGCAGGTTCTGTCATTCCGGTGATGACGAGCATCGTCGCAGAGGCAGACCTTCTCGCGACCTGCTGATCAGACAACTGGTCAGGAACAATCTCTCGAGGCGACTCTGGGGGCGAGGATGGTGAGTCAGACCGGGATCGCGACGACTGATCCCCGATTCCCCCCTGCGGGAGGCGAACAGGAGCTTCGCTTTCTGGTGTCGCGGGGGTTTGGCTGCTGGGAATCGGGGTCGTTCCCAGGACGTTGATGACCCAGAGAATTGCTCCGATGACGAGGCCAAGCCCCAAGATGGCCACGACGAGCCGCCAGAAGAACAGTTTTGTCTCGGGCGAGACCGAGACTCGCCGTCTGGGAGGTGGGATGTAGATGGGTGCGGTTTGTCCAGGAACGAGCGGGTTTTGAGCTCCGTAGGGAGTCGAATAAACCTGACCCGGCTGATAAGGTTGGGTGGGCTGGTAGGGTTGCTGGTAGATGCCTGGCTGAGTCTGGCCATAAGGTTGCTGAGTCGCGACAAACCCTGACCCATAAGGGGAGGCAGAAGGCGGAGCATAGCCGGTTGTCGTCGGCAAATAAGGAGACCCCATCGGCGGTGGAGCCTGCACCGGCGGCGAGTAAGGATTCACAGGCCCAGCCGGAATCACAGATCCCTGAGCCATTGGCGGAGACATTCCAGCAATCTGGGAAGAGGCAAAGCCACCGGTCGCCATGAGGGGGTCGCCGCTTTGCATCCCGACCTTGAGGAGCTCCAACTCGCGGATCATCTGGTCAGCGTCGTTGAACCGCAGAGTCGGGCTTTTGTTCAGAGCCTTTTGGATCACCTGCCACAAGGGATAGGGACATTGGCCAGGCTGGCTCGGCTCCTTATTCATGATGGCGTAGGTGATTGTGACGACACTGTCGCCAGGGAAGGGCTTCTGCCCACTCACCATTTCGTACAGGATCACTCCCACGCTGAAGATATCGCTGCGGGCGTCAATTTCTTTGCCGTTGATTTGTTCCGGCGACATGTAGCTGGGGGTGCCGAACACCTGGCCGTCCATCGTGAGGTTTGGTTCGAAGGTGAGGCGGGCAATGCCGAAGTCGGTGAGTTTAATTTGGTTGTTTTCGAGGATCTGGATATTTTCCGGCTTGATATCCCGGTGGACGACCCCGTTTCGGTGGGCAAAGGCGAGGCCAGCTAAGACTTCAATTCCGACTTCGACACTTCGCAGAGGAGAGAGGAAGCCTTCTCGCTCCATTTCTTGGCGCAGGGTTCCTCCGTCTAGGAACTCCATGGCGATGTAGTTCCGATCGCCCTGGTCCCCGACTTCATATACCGTGACGATGTTGGGGTGGACGAGCGAACCTGCCGCTCTTGCTTCCCTCAGGAACCTCTTGAGGCGATCCTCTCGTTGGGCCTGGGTCGCTCCTCCTGGCACTGCCAGCTCTTTGACTGCGACACGGCGGTGCATCACGGGATCGTATGCCTCGTAAACGATGTCATTTGAACGGGCGATCTCGCGGATGATTTGGTACTTACCCAGGGTGTTAGGGGGCGACGCGCTCATCCTTGTTCTTGCGGAGTTGTTTTGTTTCTCTGCTTAAGGATACTTGGCTTCTGGGGTGAACGTTTTAGCCTCAGCCGTCTCAAGCAGGTTTTTTCTGCCCTGGGCTGGGGTTGGAGCCTTTGGATCTGGTGGCTAGTTTGGCTTCGCACCAGCGAAGAGTGACTCTCGTTAACCATCAGGGACGACTCCCGCAATTGCTTTGTTTGAATTTTGGAGAGCCTTTTTAAATTGAACTCCCTACTATCATCCGGACAGCTTCGATGCTGACCTTTTTCAGATAACGTTTCGCGAGGGCTGAGCCGAAGAAGGCGCAGAGGATCGCGACTCCTACTTGCCAAAGTGCTTGTTGGCTAGTGGAGATTTATTTGAAAATGACTCCTGGACCGTAAGTACCGAGTCGGGAAACGTCGACAATGACAGCTGCCACGATTCCCGTTGCAATGAAGGCTTCTTTTTCCATGCCGGCACGAATCAGGAAGGCTGAGCGGAGAGCTCCCTGGTGTCCCGAAAGACCCCCAAAGAATCCGGAGATTGCTCCCCCGAGCGGGAGCCATTTTTCCTCGATCTCAAGCTTTTTGAATTGGGGGCTGAGTTCGAGGGCGGCAAAAGCGACAATGATGAGTCCGATGACCGCTTTGGTTGGGGTGACCTCGATTTCGCTCCCGCCTAGGTTGTAGTGAAGTAAGGCTGGGAGGGATCCGAAGGAAACGAGCAACCAAGCCCCCAAGAGGGCAGCCGCTGCGCCAGGGATGCCGAACTTGGCGGCGATCTTCCAGTCAGCGTCTTTGAGAGTCAAGAAGAACTTAACGACGTTGGACGCGAGATGAACGATGGCGGTCACAGCGATGGCGAGGGGAACTGGAAGGAAAAGGGCAAAGACTGGTGTGAGAATCGTGCCGAGACCGAGCCCGGAATAGAAGGTGGGCCCGGCAGCAAGCAACGACAAGACACCGATGATCACGAGTTCCACGAAAGAGCTTACCGGAGCCGGTGGCGTTGGGCTCTGGGTGTTGGTTTCTGGGCTGCCCCGCCTCCCCGAGGCCACGCCCTCCCCTTCGCTTACGCTCCGGGGCTGCGCCTCGGCGGGGCAGCTTCCCAGGTTAACAGAAAGCGTTAATCCTGAGCAGGTGGCTAGAGTTTCACCTGT
>JALOLT010000094.1 GCA_025455775.1 Fimbriimonadaceae bacterium | reverse complement strand
CCGCCTGTCACAGCGTTCTGCATCGGCTGGTGGTGCTTGCTTCGCCCCTGATCCCTTTCACCGCTGAAGAAGTCTATCAAAAACTGCCTCTCGGCGACAAGCTCGAGACTGTTCACGCCGAGATCCTGAATCTGCCTGGTGACTTTTCGCTCACCTCCGAATATGATCAAGTTGAGAGGTTGCTCGAGGTCAGGGCTGGCGTCTTTGCTCAGTTCGAAACGTGGAAACAGGCTTCTGGTCTCAAGGACAGCCAGGATGCCAGGGCGGTCGTGACTGCCAGTCCCGAAGAGGTGGATCTGCTCCTCGGCTTCGGCCGCCGCCTCGCAAACCTCTTCAAGATGGCGGAAGTTGAAGCCAAGACTGGGAGCCCTTCCGTCGAGTTTTCCGAGTCCACCCTTGCAAAGTGCGAGCGCTGCCGACTCAGAAGGGCCGACGTCGTAGGGGTGCCAGTCGAAGCGCTCCGTGAGGCTGGGATCGACCTAGACTCTGAATCGGGGCTGGTCTACTTGAGCCATCGGGATCGATTGGCTCTTGGCTTGGCGGATTAACCGAACGTCTCGTTTGCTGGAGAATCAGGGAGTACCGTGATGCATTCGAAGTTCCGATCTGCTTTCGTCCTGTTTCTGATCCTTGTTGCGGCCGACCAGGCCCTGAAATACTGGGCGCGCGAAGCTGCCGACTGGGTGGAGGGACGAACGATTTGGGCGATCTGGCCTGGCGTCTTCGAGTTCAAGCTGGTCTTTAACAAGGGAATCGCCTTTGGCATGATGCAAGGGGGAGGTTGGCTCTTTGCTCCGGTCGCGCTCCTCATCGCGGCAGTGGCCTTGGGCTGGAGCTATAGGCACTCCGGCGAAGCCAAGGTTAAACACATCGTCGCCGGAGTCTTGGCGGCAGGGGCCATCGGCAACCTCATTGACCGGGTCTGGAAGCAAAAGGTTACCGATATGTTTTGGTTTCGCCTGATCGACTTTCCTGTCTTTAACATCGCTGACGTTTGCATTTCTGTGGCTGGTATCTCCATTTTCCTGGGGATTCTTTACGAGACTTTCGCGCCCTCCAAGCCAGCCCCTCAGGGGGCACTTGAAACCTCAGACCAGCCAAAATCGTTAACTGAAGACACGAGGATCGAAAAAGAATGAGACTCCCTGGCGGAATTTTAATCCTGGCAGCCGCTGCTGCTGCTCCGGCTGTCGTGAAGGCCTTCAAGCCGGTTTTTAAGTCGGCTGGAAAGGCGATGAAGAAGGCTGGCGAAAAGCTGGTCGAAACTGTCGAGAAGATGGAAGCCCAAGACGAGAAGAGAAAGGGCAAGAGTCAGGGGGCGGAAGCCTCTGCGGCAGAGTCCCAGACTCCAGAGGCACCCTCTCACAGTGAAGAGAATCAGCAGGTTGCAGAAGGGAATGTGAGCGTCGAGGACGCCTCTCCCGAGGCCGAAGAGACGGCTCAGCCTGGCGAAGCTCCGACCGAGGCATACCAGAAGATCGAGCCTGAGAAAGCTTCCGGCGATGCGAAGGCAGGGACTGCTGAGCCAAAGGTGGCAAAGGCACCGCAACGGAAGCCGAAAGTTCAGAAGAAGCCAGCCGCGCCGAAGACCAAAAAGGCCACAAAGCCAATCAAGGGTGATTCTCCCGAGTACAAGACGCCCCAGGGACGACGGCGCGGGCCAGAAGTCGAGACCGGCTGAGGTATGGGTGAGACTCGCCCTACGAGAGCCCTTTCGGTGACTTGGAACTCGGTTCCTTCGTAAGGATCCCTGCTGCCAGCCGTGCTGGGTAGGCGCGTTCCCACCCTGTGCATCCGCCACCCTGCGGCGTCACCGAGGCCCTCAATCTGGGATACAATGTGTCCATGTTCGCGGTGGGCAAGTGTGTTTGGTTGATCCTCCCTGCTCTGGCGGGGTGCAGTGCTTTGCCGCAAGGGGCTGGTCAAGGGAGTGGCACTAATCCAGGGGGTAATGCCAATCAGATCATCGCGACTTTTTTAAGGGATTCTCTCTTAACGAGTCAGAGGTCACCAAGGTAAAAAACAGCTTGTGATACTGCTAGAGTACTTAGATCAATCCCCTGGCATACTCAACAGAAAAATTCTGGACGCTGTGGCACGTAGTGCTTTCTCAAACACTAACTGGCATTTTGGTGGCAATAGGTATCACCTCACCGTATCAAATAATGGATTTGCGCCGCGGTTATGCTTCAATATCGTCCAGGATAGTAGCGGGAATTTTCAGTTAAGTGGCATCCGTTTACTAACACACGACGAAGCAGTTAAGTGGGGCAATGGTAATTAGGTCATGAAAGAACCAATCCGTCATAACCACAGTGAGGATCAATCTCTTCCGGGGATAATGATAGAACCATCTCTGATTACTAAATCGCCGTATGATATTCGCAGAGAATTTGGGGAGCTCCCTCAATTACCAACTCAACTTGCCTCCGCTCTATTTAATACGTATATACCTCGTGCAGAAAGCCACCCAGATTTTGACCATTTGCTGGCAATGGTCTCCACCGATGTCGCTGAGCGCAGTAGATCGCTGCAGATGGTGATGCTCAAATCCTGCGTGGACCACATGAAAACACTACCACATGCGCATTCGGTTTTGTTACTCACAATGATGCATCAGAGTGACCCAGGTTTGGCGAAGATTATAGCGTACGCGGGTTTTGACCCTCGGCTCGAAGCAAGTCAAGCGTTTAAAAACGTGGCAATAAATTTTCTGGCAGAGCACGCTCCGTCGCTATCTGCTCTTGCTGCTATAAGAGAGAACGAGATCCCTAATTCAAATGAGAATTCAGAACGGAGAATAATCCGCGGCTTGTTGGGTTGGACGCAAGACCCAAGTAATGCAGCGTTTATTAGAGACCACTTGAATTGCGATTTGGATTCGCAAATTACCGCCGATCCAAGAGCATCTGCGATCCAAGTTCAACAATATGTAGGGCCGACCGAGAGCTTTCGAGAACTTTACCGGTTTATCGTGGATGTATTCAAAGGCGAAGTAAGCGACCAAAACACCCTCGCTAAGTACACCAAGCAATTAGGCTCTTCGGCGGATGCTATGCGCACGTGCATGGCATTTTTCCGCCCAAATGGCCATTAAATGTGGGGTAATACTACTTGATAAGCTCTTCGATAAACATGCTGGAGGCCAAACCAGTCGGCATCTTCTTGGGAATGCCTTGTTCATAGAAAATGGTCGTCGGTACGCTCCTAGTGCCCCATCGTAAGAGCGCAGCGTTTACAGCAGGATCTGAATGGGTGCAATCCGCTCGAATCAATCTCACTTTATTCTCATTAATGAGCGCTCTTACAGCGTCATCCCCAAACACATTAAGCTTGTTTACCTGACAGATAATACACCATGCAGCGGTAAAATCCACAGAAGCATTTTGTTTCTGTGCGATGATCTCTTGGATAACCTCCTCTGAATATGGCTCCCACGACTGTCCCCATTGATCCACATACACTGATTCAGTGGAAGTAAAGAGCTGCTGCTGGAGCACCCACCCAAGCCCAAGCGCAGTTAAGAACATCGGTACTGCACAGAGTTTTTTAAAAACAGAGAGCCAGCGCCCTGGTTTCGGAAGAATCAGTTGTACAAGTGATGGATTGAAAAACGCAAGCGAAAACGGAGCCGCTAAGCCAAGTCCTAATCCAATAAAAAGCAAAATTCCCTCAACTAATGGAGCTGACAGTGCATACGCGATACTTGATTTAGCAAACGGGCCAGTACAAGGTGTACTGAGAAGTATAGTTGCTACACTCGAAAAAAATCCATGCTAAAGGGGAATGGTCGACTCAAGCTGCAGTAGTCTTTGCGGGAGCACTATCCCAATCAGTTCTTTCCCTAAAAGATGCAGCCCCAACACAAAGAATAAAACGAGCATAAAACCGGAAAAATAGGGGTTCTGATGAGCGTATCCAATCTTAGTGCCACGGTCAATCTGAGTCGCATCGCCCGGTGAAATCTCCAGTGAAGTCCCGCAGTTGCGGGATGACTAATCTAAGGAGACATCATGGGACGTGAAAAGATTCGAAGCGAGCAGATTCTCGCGATTTGGTCTACCGTAAATACCTTAGCACGTCGCGCAAGCCGGGGGCAGACCGGACGAGTGCTCGGACTTTGCTCACCCCAGTGAGGAACCGGTCGGGCGTGGCCGTGGGCCCGGCTGCGCGGGGGCAGTTGGCTCCAAACCCAGAAGACTCGCCAGACCAGTCGCCAGCCCTGAATCGGCGAGGAGAGGATCTCACTCCAGAAACTCGCCGAAAAGGCCCCCGAAGACAAAACCGCTAGAGAGTAGTTTTCGACATTTGCAAGGAGCCCTCAGACTCGAAGCAACCCTGCGGCCCCCGTGACTTGCTCTCCGAAATGAGGCACATTCGAAAGAGTAGAGTCTCCGAACTCGGGGCTGTCTTACAGGAGACTGCCCATCCCGAGAGTTACTCAGGTGGAGACGACAGATCCTTAAGGTGCCCCCCAAACCTCCCTGGTAAAACTCAGAGTCCCCCTTTTCCCGGAGCCCAAGAACAGATCGGGATACACTTCCGCGACGTACATTGAGTGAATCGAATGAGTCAGTTCCCCACTATCTACACCTCGGAAAGCGTCAGCGTCGGGCACCCCGATAAACTGGCCGATCAAGTTTCTGATGCTTTGCTCGATGCCATCTTGGCAGAGGATAAGGACGCACGTGTCGCGATTGAAACATTTCTCTGCAATGGCTTCGCCGCCGTCGGCGGTGAAGTGACCACAACCGCCTACATCGAAGTGCAAGACATCGTTCGAAAGACAATCGTTGATGTCGGCTATACAGACTTCGCCTGTGGCTTCGACGGCCATTCAGCCGGCGTACTGGTTTCTATTAACAAACAATCGCGTGACATCGCCATGGGAGTTGATACGGGAGGTGCTGGCGACCAAGGGATGATGTTTGGAATGGCAGTGCAAGAAACTCCTGAACTCATGCCAGTCACTATTTCGCTCTCCCATGCTCTGATGGCTCAAGCCGCCAAAGTCAGAGAGGAAAATAAAGACTCCGGATTTCGACCTGACGCAAAGGGACAAGTTTCTGTTCGCTACGAAAACGGAGTTCCCAAAGCAATTGATACGATCGTCGTAAGCCAACAACATGACCCTCATCTCAGCCAAGAGGAAGTTCATGCGCGGATCAGAGAATTTATCGTCGCTCCCGTGCTGAAGAACTATGAACAGTATGATCAGACCAACATCACCTATCACTTGAACCCAACCGGGCGTTTCGTGATTGGTGGACCAATGGGTGATACTGGTCTGACTGGCCGGAAGATTATCGTCGACACCTACGGTGGGATGTGCCCCCACGGCGGAGGAGCCTTTAGCGGTAAGGATCCGAGCAAGGTCGACCGCTCTGCTGCCTATATGGCTCGCCACGTAGCAAAGTGTATTGTCGCAGCTGGCCTTGCTCAAAAGGCGCAAGTTGCCCTCGCCTATGCGATCGGGGTTGCTGACCCAGTCTCAGTGAACATTGAGACCTTTGGAACTCACACTGTTGACCCTAACTTGATCGTTAAGAGAGTCGTTGAGAACTTCGATATGTCTCCACGAGGCATCGATAAGCATCTCAACCTCCGGCGACCCATTTATCTGCCAACGGCAAAGAATGGCCACTTTGGAAACTCCACTTTCCCCTGGGAAGATGTGATCCCTTCTGCTGCTCTTAAGGGCTGACGCCACCAATTCCGTTTGCCATGCAAAGTTCGGATCCGTCCCAGTGAAGTGCATAACGAGGGACGGATTCGTCTTTATCCGATAAACGCTGAAGAACATGGCGATTTTTAACCACCTCTTGCGGCTCGCAAGACCAAAGCAATGGTCAAAGAACTTACTCGTCTTTGCTGCCTTTCTCTTTGGGGCTAAGTGGGCAGATCCCCAAGCAACCCTCTTAGTAATTGCCGCATTTGTTGCCATGTGCCTGGCAAGCTCCGCAACTTACGTCCTGAATGACCTTTTCGATCGTGAACGCGATCGGCAACACCCAGTCAAAAAGAACCGACCGATTGCTGCCGGCCTCGTCTCGACCACCCAGGCTGGTGTGTTCGGGTTCTTTCTCTTGCTTCTCGCTGGCGGGATTTCGCTCTGGGTCGGTTGGTGGGTATTCCTTTTGATTGTTGCCTACCTGGCGATGCAAATTCTCTATAACCTCTTTATTAAGAAGGTGCCGGTTGGGGATGTTTTCTTTATTTCCTTAGGGTTTGTTCTTCGGGCTGTCCTTGGCGCCCAAGCCATTGAGGTTCCCATTAGCGGATGGCTCCTCTTCTGTACAGGAGGCTTAGCCCTGATGCTCGGTTTTGCAAAGCGACGGCAGGAATTCATCTCCCAAGCAGAAGACATGGATAAGACTCGTGAAAACTTAGTGCACTATACTAAAGGAGTCTTAGATACCTTTGTTGCCCTCTTCGCTGGGGTCGCCATTATGTCTTACGGTGTCTATTGCCTCGGTAGCCAGACCGCCCAGACTTATCCGGGATTGCTGATGACATTGCCATTTGTCGTCTATGGTGTTTCTCGATACATGCTGGTAGTCTTTACCCAAAATGAAGGGGGGGAACCAGCGGATCTCCTCTTCCGCGATGGTCACGTCGTCTTCTCCCTTGTTGGTTTCATCATCGCTGCAATTGCCGCCGTCGGGGGCAAAACCATTCCGATTGTGGGAAACTAGAGACAATTGAAGAACTGTAAAACGGCTATCGTGGTGGGTGCGAGCTCTGGAATTGGCAGAGAGTGCGCCAAGCAACTCGCAGCGGCAGGAGTAAAGGTCGCAGCAGTTGCCCGCCGGGCTGAGAGGCTCGATCAGCTAAAAGGGGAATTCCCCGACAAGATCATCCCCTTTCCTCACGACGTCACAAACACGGATGAGATTCCCGATCTATTTATGAGAATAACTCAAGAACTAGGAGGATTGGATCTGATTATTTATGCAAGCGGCGTCATGAGCGATGTAGGCCGACACGAGTTCAACACGGCAAAAGATCTTCCGATGATTGAGGTCAATGTCACAGGAGCCATTGCCTGGCTCAACGAGGCTGCCCATCGATTTGAAAGGGTGGGACATGGCTCCATAGTCTGTATTGGGAGTGTCGCAGGTGACCGAGGAAGAGTCGGGCAGCCAGTCTACAATGCGAGTAAGTCTTTCGTAGCAACCTATATGGAAGCCCTCCGGAACCGGCTTCACCGCTTGGGAGTTCGTGTGACGACAATCAAACCTGGGCCGACGGAAACCGAAATGACTTCACACCTGCACATGAAGAAGATGCCTGTCGAAGTAGCAGCGCGAAAGACTCTCCAACTGGTGGGAAGGAGCGGAGAGTTCTACCTGAGCCCAATGCATAAAATTGCATTCTTTGTCATAAGAAACTTTCCTTCACTGCTTTTCCGAAGGCTCTCTGTATGAGCGATCTGCTCCGCGACCGACTCACCAGTATCTCTGGGTTCGGAATGAGTGCCCAGGAGGATGGCTACTGTTTTCGCCCCACTCATCCAGAGCAAGTCAGGGAGATTTTCGAAATTGCGCGGACGACTGGCCGCAAAGTCGTATTGAGAGGGGCTGGAAGAAGCTACGGGGACGCTGCCATCCTGGGTGAAGCTCTGATCCTGGACATCTCTCGGATGAACAGAATCCTGTCCTATGACCCCCAAACAGGTGTGGTCCAAGCAGAAGCTGGGGTTACAATCGGGGATCTCTGGCGACTCGGAATCGAGGACGGCTGGTGGCCGCCTGTCGTCTCTGGCACCGCCTATCCGACTTTGGGGGGAGCCCTCGGAATGAATATTCATGGTAAGAACGCCTACAGGGTAGGAACGCTGGGAGAACAGGTTCTCTCATTCACTGCCATCACCCCGAGTGGCTCTTTCCTTACCCTAACCCCAGATAACCCCGATTTTTATCGCATTATCAGTACGGCAGGACTCCTCGCTGTCATTGTACAAGTGAGTCTCCAACTCAAAAAAGTTCAAACTGGAGATCTTGATGTCCTGGCCCTGGCCCCTCGGACTTGGCAAGAACAATTTGACATGTTTCGAAGATACGAACCAGAAGCTGATTATATGGTGAGCTGGGTCGACTGCTTCGGCAAAGGTTCCCAAGCAGGCAGAGGGGTTTTTCATGCAGCTTGGTACCAGCACGGGATCACTGGAGCTGGTCACACCTTGTCCCTCACTCATCAAGATCTGCCCGATACCCTGCTCGGCTTTTTCCCGAAGTCGATTGTTTGGCGATTCTTGAAACCGCTTAACAATCGCATAGGTATGAAGGTGTTGAATAGAGCCAAGGACTTCGCCGCAAGCACATTGGGGAATGGGAAGCACCACCCTCAGAGCCTGGTCGGATTCTCTTTTCTCCTCGACTACGTGCCAAATTGGAGAAACGCATACTTGCCTGGCGGATTTGTTCAGTACCAGAGTTTTGTTCCGAAAGAATATGCACAAGCTGTCTTCGCTCGGCAGATCGACCTACAGCAGGCGGCAAAATGCGAGTCATTTTTGGGAGTATTGAAGAGACACCGTCCAGATCGATTTCTCTTTAGCCACGGCATTGATGGCTACTCGCTTGCCCTCGACTTCAAACTAACGAGCAAGAATCGCGAGAGACTTTTTGAGCTTGCTCACCAGATGAACGAACTTGTCTTGCAGGCGGGCGGCAAGTTTTACTTGGCCAAGGACAGCACTCTGCGTGAGCGCGATTTTATGCAATCGGTTGGAACCGCAGCGATCGCGGAATACCGTCAGGCAAAAGAGCATTTTGATCCGGAAGGACTTCTCTCCAGTCGTCAAGCCATTCGGCTGGGGCTTTCAAGGTCCTCAGATCTGGGGATGTTCTGAACTCACTCCTGACGAAGGAACTCATGGATCTGCCTTGCTTGCCGAAGCGTCAAAGTTGGCACAGCGGCAATATCTTCGACGCTGGCTCTCCGGATTCCATCGACAGACCCAAAGGTTCGGAGCAAAATTCTTCTTCGCCTTGGCCCAATTCCTGGAATTTCATCCAATATTGATCCATGAGCCCGACTCTCGCGCACTTTTCGATGGTAGGTCAGAGCGAAGCGATGGGCCTCATCTCGCAGTTTCCGGGCCAGCATCAAACCAGGGGAGTTGAGCGGGAGGATGACCTCTCGGAATTGATACCGGCCCAGTTCTTCATCAATCACGAAGTCGCTGAGCTCTGGGACGAAGATGATCTCTTGCCGCTTTGCCAATCCGACCATCGGAACACTGAGCCCGAGGGAATCCCTGGCTCGGAGGGCTGCCCCCAACTGGCCTTTCCCTCCATCAATCATGATCAAGTCTGGGAGTTTATTGAAATTTTCGTCACCTTCTAGGAAGTTTTTCAGCCGGCGTGTGATGACTTCATGCATCATTGCGAAGTCGTTTGGATCTTCTGGCGTGTATTTAATCTTAAACCGTCGGTACTCGTCCTTGGCTGGCACACCGTTTTCTGTTACGACCATCGACCCGACTGGTGCTTTGCCCTGGATGTTGCTGATGTCGTAGCCTTCGATGCGGAGGGCTGGCGTGTGGAGCTCGATTGCCTCGCTGAGCTCTTGAATGGCTTTTTCTGCCCAGGCATCTTTTTCCTCCATTTCAAGCTGGAATGTCTTCAAGGTTTGGGCAGCATTGGCGGCTGCCATGTCTACAAGCCGAAGCCCTTCGCCACCCTGGGGCACGTGCAGTGTCACAGCTGAGCCTTTTCTCTGTCTGAGCCAAGATTGGATAATTGCCATCTCTTCAAGCTCAACCGGAAGCAGGATTTCTCGTGGAACCTCAGGGGCGGTTGCATAATATTGCTTAACAAACTCCTGCACACTTTCAGTCGGGCTCGCCTCGCTCGAGCCATCTAAGATGTATTGATGCTGGCCGATGAGGCGTCCTCCGCGGATGTAAAGAATCTGAATGGCAGCCCCTCTTTCGTCCTTGACCACTGCAACAACGTCGCGATCCTGACCGTCTTCGCTGAGAACCTTCTGTCGCTCCAGCACTGTGCGCAGAGCTGTAACCTTGTCTCGCAAGGTTGCTGCCCGTTCGAACTCAAGATTCTCTGCTGCCGTGGTCATCTGGGCTTCGAGGGTCTCAATTACCGATGCCTCTTTTCCCTCAAGAAAGCGCTGAACTTGCGAGATCACCTCTGCATAATCATTCCGATCACTCAGGCCTGCGCAAGGGGCTAAACACTGACCCATGTGGTAGTAGAGGCACGGCTTTTGTTCCGCCTTTCCGCTCCAACTCTTCCCGCAAGGGATCAACGGAAAGACCTTGTGGAGGACATGAAGAGTTTCGCGGACGCTGGAAGCACTCGTGTATGGACCAAATGCTTTTCCTTGCCCCTTGCGTGGATTTCGGGTAAATATCAATCTCGGGTACTTCTCGCCAGTTACCACTATGTAGGGATAGCTCTTATCATCGCGAAGGCGAACGTTGAAAGGGGGCCTGTGCTCTTTGATTAGGTTACATTCCAGCACCAGGGCTTCAAGTTCACTATCGACCACCAACGTCTCGATCTGACGAACCTTTTTGACTAGCCTTTCGATCCTGGGACTGTGATCCGCGCTCGCTCGAAAGTAGCTTCTGACCCTATTTCGAAGATTGATCGCCTTGCCGACGTAGAGAACGCTTCCTTCGTCATTGCGGTAGATGTAGCAGCCAGGCTGAGTAGGAAGCCCCTTCAACTGATCGGTTACATGTTCATTGAGGGGTTTTCGCACCATTTTCTCCTCATTTCACTTTACACCTGGAAGACTCTCCCCCTTAGCCCTTCGGTTTGCTATCCTAAGATGAAATGACTCCGAGGATCTGGATTTTTTTGGCACTCCTGCTTGGTCTTGTGGCGTGCTCGACAGAAAAGAAGCCTGAGTCTTCCGTCAAGCCAGGACAGCCGCAAACGGCTTCTGATCTTCGAGAGGCACTGGGAGCAAGCCTGACAAAGGAACCAAGTGATGAATGGAAAGCCAATAGAATTGCAGAGATTGACCCGCCACTTTTAGAGGGTGACCTTGGGGCCGCCCTCGAGGAACCCTTCAGCATAACGGCTCCTTGGTCGCGACCAGGATCGACTCAACTTCGGAAAGAACTGATTTCTGCTCTGCTCCCAATGGCAGGAAAATTGGAAGCTTATGCAAAAGTAACACCACCAGCCCCAGAGACTGTGAGCACTCGTTTCCAAGCAGCTCTGAGCGCTTACCTGCTCCTTGCAAGGCTCGAGCTGGTGGAAGGAAGGGCTGCCTCCGGCGTTGCCCGGATCCTAAAGGCCCATCAATGGGCGACCGATGCAATCGCGACCGCTCCTGGGTCAATCGCAGCGAGCGAAGTCGCTGCTGGATACCTGATGGTGATGGAGGTCGCAGCAATTGACTCTCGGCTTATCCCTCCCGCTGAGATTCAAAAGCTGCAGGAGGCGTTTGCGTCGGTGGATCTTCGCACG
>JALOLT010000013.1 GCA_025455775.1 Fimbriimonadaceae bacterium | reverse complement strand
GACGTCCCGACGGTTTTTGGCAATTACTCCGCTACAACGATCATAACCACTTAGCCGCCATAGACGATGAAACACCTGTATGATTATGGGCCAGCTGTCCTGAGTGGAATATTGCTCGCCTTGGCCTTCCCTCCAGCCAACTTAACTTTCCTTGTTTTTGTGGCACTTGTGCCTTTGCTGATTGCCTTACGCGATAAGAAGTCTATCCGCCCGTACTGGCTTGGTGTAATCTTTGGATTGATCTTTTTCGGGGCCCAGATGTTCTGGCTATTCACTTTTGTCAATCGGTGGGTTGGAAACCCAGTCATGGCGACTTTACCTTGGGTTCTTTCGGTCTTAGCGATGGCCCAGTTTAGTGGATTGGCGGCATGGCTGATGGCGCGAGCTTTTGCCATAAATCTGTGGTGGTCAGTTCCCTTGGTTTGGGCAGGCATCGAGGGTTTCCGAGCTTTTATTCCTGTCCTCGCTTTTCCTTGGGGCTTCGTGGGTCACCCCCTTTGGGTTGCCCCAGGCCTGGTTCAAATGGCTTCCTTCGGGGGGATTTTCATGGTCTCGGCGTGGGTCGTGCTGGGAAACATGATCTTTATTTTTCTGGCCTTTCCAAGAGAAGGAGAGTCGATGGATCAACCTGGCCGCGGCAGAATTGTTCTAAGGACCATTGTCATCTTTTTGGTTCTTATGGTTTTGGGTCTGGCGCGAAATGCCTTTCCTCCAGAGACGACGAAGAGAGTCTTTGTATTGGGCCAAACCGGCGTGGACATGGCGTTTAGTGATCAAGAAACTCGTCCGGAAAAAGTCGCTAACGCTGGCCTTAGTGCTTTGGAAGTCGCAGAGAATGTCGACGCTGACCTACTGGTATTACCAGAAGGATTTGCTGGCCCTTTCCGATCATTACCACCCTTGACAGTCCTGGGGGAAAAGCCTCCAGTTCCTGTGATCTTTGGTGCGATTCGGGAGGAAGGTGAAGCCGCTTTCCAGAGCGCCTACGCATGGGATGGAAAGTGGCAGCTCGCCGATAAAACTCGCTTGGTTATCTTTGGCGAATATGTGCCACTCCGCGACCAGTTACCTTTCCTCCAGGCCTTTAATCTTCCCAGTGGCGACCTGACTCCGGGAAAAGAGCTCAAAACGATGACGGTAAATGGCATGAAGGTGGGAGCCCTTATCTGCTTTGAAGGTGTTTTTATGGAACTTTCTCAGCAGCATGCAAACCAAGGGGCACAAGTTTTGGTGCAAATGTCGATCGATGACTGGTATCGAAATACTCAAGCCTATGAGCAATTATGGCAGAGTAGTGTGTGGCGATCTATTGAGAGTGGGCTCCCGATGGTTCGAGTCGGATCAAAGGGCCAGAGCCTGACGACCGATAGCAGAGGAAGGGTGACAAACTTCGTCCGCACACAAGGCGAAGCTCCCACGAGAGTGGAGGTTGAGGTTCCGAACAAGGGTTCGGATTCATTCCCCTTCCGAATCGGCTTTGTCATTCTGTGCTGGCTGGCTTGTTTTGGCGTAATTGGTCTTTCGATTCGCACCAAAGGGCAAAGAAGAAATAAGCTAAGTGACTCAGAGACATCAGATTTGTCACAGTAAAGAAGCCTGTTTTACCGTCGCGAAGTACTGGGATTACAGCTAAACTGTAGCATTGGATTGTTGTTTGGAGGGAAAGTCCGTGTGGAGATTCTGTTATAGGGAGTCTCCGGCGGGCAACATGGAGGCAAAGCCATTCGATTTGGCCGTACGAAACCAAGCCAAACGTGCGTTAGAGGAGAAGCACGGGGGGCTGGTGAATGCTTGGATCGTGATGAACGATGCTGGATTCATCATGGCGTGTACAGAGGAGGCTCTCAATCTTTTTGGATTAGAGGCCGATCAGGTCTTGGGTCAGACTGCTGACCGAGTCCTTGGGGTTCCCATCCGCGAGGGCTCTCTCGTCGACACCAAGTTCGGAATGAAAGAGCTGGTTGTCGCCCTTTTGGAAAATTACCAGGTCGTCGGCTTTGTGGAGATAGAACCTGAAGCGGCTGGGCTCGTTGTCTCTGGCTCGGAAAGAGCTTCCGAACATCAGGCAGGAGTAACAAGGAATCTAGGGCGAAATCGGGAACAAGAGACTCAGGTGAAGGTACCGGAAGCCTTTCTTTCCTCTCTTATGGCCCTGGCGCGCGAGCTCTCGCTCTGCCAGACGCCCTTTGATGCCGGTTCTGTGCTCGACGATCTCGGCTCCGAGCTCTTTCAGGGAGCAAGGGGATTTATAGTAGTGCGACACTTAGCAGGTTATCGAGTTCTGAGTCAATGGCCCACCGACGCATCACCGCTGGTTAAGCCATTTTTTCAGTCAACCAGTTTTGATCGCCTGATGATCGGCATTCCGATTGAACTCTCGCCTCGGCAAAACCTTCCGTTTCTGATGGGGAAGGTGACTGTGTGTGGATGGGTGCGTGACGGTACTATTCAGCTTGTCGTCGGCATCGAAAGCCACGAGATGTGCGATGAAATCGTTCTGTTCGCAAGCACAGTGGCTGGACATTTGCCAAAGGGTGTCTTCACTCCGGACGAGTCACGCTGATTCTAAAGAGGAGACTGCGCTGGAACTGCTGGTGAAGCGAGAAGTGGCCCTGGCGGTTTGCCTCTGCCAATAGAAGGCGCCACCTCAGGTTCAAGTCCTTCATCATTTCTCTTCTCTCTGCTTCGGAATAGGGTTCACCGGGAGTGAGCCCGGCGGCCTGGAGCCACCTTTCGCGCGCCTCGCTGGGCATGAACTGGAGGTTGAGGTAAATGTGGCTGAAGCCGAGGTTGGACATGCTTTCGGCGTAGGCACTCCCCTCTTCCAACGTTTCGTAGGGAATTTTCTTGCTGTGACCAGGGTTGGCCCAGAAGTAAGGTTTGTCCAGCAGGTAGCCAAACACCTCATCATAAAGGGCAACCTTTTTCACTGTCTGATCTTGATTAATCGCAGTGGCTGGTTCAAAAAATGAAATGCGCCTCTTTTGGAAATCCTCTGGGGAGACTTGGCCGAGGACGACAGGAAGTTTTTCGATCGTTTCTGTATTCACCAGGAGCCACCCAGTATAGGTTGCCTGGAGACTGACCGCGCCAGCCAGGAGCTTGGCCCATGGGATTCTGGCAAAAGTGAGCCCGAGCAAAAGGCAGGAAGGAATTGCGACGATTGTCAGGTATCGACTTTGTTGACTCAGGAAAAACCACAGAAGGAGGAGTATCCCTACGCTGGTCAGGAGGATCGTTTCTTCTGCTCGGCGATTGCCATACAGGGCGACTAAAAAGAGAGTGAGGACCGAGGCGAAGCCAATAGCCCCCGTGGGGAACCCCATCCCCTGGGTCTGACCTGGGTTAACGTAGCGACCTGGTTGGTAGGCCAGCCCGAGGACTGCATGTCCAATCTGGGTGGGGTCGCGTCCTGATTCTGTCCTTCCGACACCAAATGATTGCTGCTCGTCGCGATAGAGTTCAGCTCTCCATTCATCCCAGTCCTTCCCGCCCAGAATGGTGTAAAAGAAAGGATAAACGGGATTTTCTGTATTAATCGTAGTGCGGATAAACCAGGGGGCCGATACGAGAAGTCCTATTGCGACGATGGTTGCGACTGCCTTCGCCCCTTGGGCTGGTTGCTTCCCCCAGATGAGGGCGATGGTTGCTGTGACAGAGAAGGCAAGCAAACTTTGAAGTCCCGTGAACTTGCTCCCGAGAGCGCAGCCAATCAGAAGTCCCGCTAGCCACGCGAGCTTCTCGGGAGATTCTTTGCGCAAGATTTTGGCTGCCGCCTCTGCGCCATAGGCAAAGGCAAAAGCCGTCGTGAGTCCGTGGCCGACGTCGATGTAGGCAGTTCCAGATTCCCACAAAACGACCGGAATCGAGACAAAGCTCAAGGTAGCCCACCAGGCAGGGATGTCGCTCGAGTGCCGCCTGACAAAGCCAAAGACTGCCAGACACCCGAGGATCAGGAAGGCGAGCGAGAAACTTTTGGCTCCTGCCTGTCCCCCCCACAATTGGCCCCAAATGAAGAGATTGTCGATAGTAAAGGGGAAGTTAGAATGGTGAATGCCCTGTATATATTCAATCTGGCCAGCTTGTAACCAGAGTTTCGGCACAGCTAAGTGGTAGGCAAGGCTGTCCCAGTCGGTGGAGTCGCTGGGCGCGAGGACCGAAACAAGGGGGAGAAAGGAAAAGAGGACGATGACGAGAGGGAAAAGGGTCGCTAGGCCCTGGGGTGGAGTGACAGAGAGCTTCGGGAAGGTCTCAAGTTTTCGAGCAAGATGCCACGCGACGGACAGGGCCGGGACGAGGATGACGACGGCGAGTCCCCAGGTCAGGCCGGCGGGGAGGAGCCCCACGAAGAGGGTTAGGAGCCCTGCGAGGCAGAGCCCGAGAAGCCCGGCAATTCCGACTTGCTCAGCAGGGTCCCAATCGCTCTTGAAGGTCTTCAGCCACGGCCAAACCGCGACGGTCACCAGGGTCGTAAAAAGGAGGGTCACGATCAAGCCGAGCATGGGCCTCTATTATGCTGTGATTCGACCGACTCTTGAGTGGACGCCACGACTTCGGAAAACATGAGATAGATCTGTAATAGCCTCTTGGTTGGAGACTATTACAGAAAGAGAGAGCCTTGGAAGCTCACTTTTTAAGCAGGCCGTTGACACTATTCCAGTCGATAACCTGCATGTAGGCTTCGATGTACTTCATGCGTGCCGTTTGGAAATCGAGGTAGTAGGCATGCTCATAAACGTCCATCGCCAAGAGCAGGGTGTGGTTCCAAGTTGGGAAAGTGTCTTGGCTGTCGCCTGCATAGATACCGACTCTTTGCTCGTCGTGGTCATAGCCCAAGAAGACCCATCCTCTTGAACCCATTCCGGTCGCCTTCCACTCGGTGGCGAATCGGTCAAAGTTGCCGTAGGCTTCGTCGATGAGCGTCGCGACGTTGCCTGTCGCTGCTCCGCCTTCGCCCCCAATCGTCTCGAAATAGACATTGTGATTAATGAGTCCGCCGTAGGCAAAAGCGTAGTTCACCTTCAGAGCTCGAATTTGACTGTAGATTTGGTTAGCAGCTGCAGGGTCGATCGTCATTTCAGCCAGAGCCTTGCGAATTTCGTTTGTTTTGTTCGCGTAGCCCTTCCAGAGGGTGAGGTGATTGTCGTGGGTGGCTTTACTGATGCCGACTCTTTCGGTTGTGTAGGCCTTGGCAGGGATGGCTTCTGGGACGGAAACGAGTTTAACTTCCATGGTTAGATTCACTAGAGCAGGGTTTGAAACACCCCTACGCCTCTTTTCCGAGTCTACGACACGGATCAGTGATATATCGTCTCGTTGGCTCACGTTCTAGGCCCAGTTGCACCCCTCGCGACAAATTCTGATAGGGGGCAATAAAAAAAGTCAGGAATGCCTCTGACGCAGGCGCGAAAGAAAGAGTAATCTGAGCAAATGACGGACAGGTTAGTAAAAGCTCTGCCGATGGGCCCAAAAGTCATCGAGCGAATCCTGCGCGTATTTCCGACCGACCGGTTAGATGACCGAATCGAGGTAGATCGGTTCACTGCCAGAGAAGTGATTGCTCATCTGGCTGACTATGAGCAGCACGTTTTGGATCGGATTCGGGTCGCGACTCTCAAGAGTTCGCCGGTTGTTCCCAGTTATGATCCGGACAAGATGGCCGAGGCTCACAAGTATTCATCTAAGGATGTTTTTCATGAGGCTGAAGTCTTTGAATCTCGTCGAGGGATGACGGTGGAGTTTTTGAGAGGGCTCTCTGCGGATGACTTCAATAAAACCTTCTCGATTGAGGGGGGTAGAACTTGGACGATCGCAGATTACATTCTCATGCTCCTGACCCATGACATGGAGCATGTGGAGCAGTTGACCCACTACCTTGCGACGGAAGTGGCAACGATTTCCTAACGTGACAGGAGGCGCAGAAAAGGATCGTTTGACTCGCTTTGGCAGAAAACTGACGCGAATCAAACGGTGTTTTTCCATGATTATGCAGGCTTTGTGAGCCATCTTTTGGCTTATGCTGAGTCGAGCGAATGAGAGACTTTGAGTTTGGCACGCCCGTCTGACCCTTAGGGAAACTATTCGGTAGTCCGAGAATAGGTATGATGTGCGTGGTAAACGCTTTGAGGAACGGCTAACTCGTGGTAAGAAAATCATCAACTGGCGGAGCAAACGTCTTAAGCACAACAGTTTCGGATCTCACCTTTAAGGATTTGGTTGGGATTCTTGGTCGGCAAAAGTGGCTGATCCTCATTATCGCCTTGATCTTTTTGGTGATCGGGGCTGGTGTCACGGCGTTGATTCCTGCGCAATTCACCGCTATCACCAGGATTCTCGTCGAAGGACGAACGATGACCAACCCCGGAACCACTGGTTCGGTGGAAGAAGTCATTTCCCGCACAGGGGGCTCGTACGACGTTCCAACTCAGATCCAGTTGCTCGAGTCGCAAGAGGTTCTGATCAAGGTTTTCGAGAGAAGCGGAGTGCCGAACCTTGTCGGTGAGCTTCGCGAGGAGCGGGGCCCCAGGATCGAGGTTCGCCAGCTCTTGGATACTAATGTTGTCCAGGTGCAAGTGACTGCTCCCACCGAGCGGCTCGCCTCCGACATGGCAACTGTTCTGCCAGAAGTCTTTTCCGAATTTGTCATCACCAAAAGTGCCGCCCAGGTATCCCAGGCAACCCAGTTCGTGAGCCGTCGACTGGAAGAAGAAGGAGCAGCCTTGGAAAAGGCCCGTGGTGATGTGGCTGCCTTCCAGGCCACGAACCGCATGCTCGATTCGCAGGCGGAAGTTCAGCGACAGCTCAATCAAGAGCAGATCAATGCTGGGGCAGCCAGAGAGGATCAGCAGGCAGTAAAGTTTGCCGAAGCTTCGGTGCGAGAGGCAGAAAGATCTCTCGACTCCTTGCGCCGTGATGCGGCCGCCTTGCCCCGTACTGTGCGCCTCCCGATCGTGAGAACGAACCGCAATGAAATTGTTCTCGAACAAAGGGAACTCGCCGTCCTTGAATCTGAACGAGAAGCTCTGCTCATTCGCTACCAGCCTGAACACAGAGCTGTACGCGAAATTGAAGCAAGGATTGCCGAAAAGAAGCAATACCTTGACGCGCTGGAGAAGGTTGTCACCGAAGAACAAACAGTTCGAAATCCTGAAATCGATTCGTACGAGGCCAGGGTCACGGCAGCGGAAGCTGCTCTTGCGGGAGCAAGGGCCAGATACGAATCACTCAGGGCAGCAGCCGGAACGGCTTCTGTCGTGAATTCTCTCAAGCCGATCGATCCGGAACTGACGCGACAACTGTCCAGTCTGCAATCAATCGTCCGGGGTCACGAGGCGACCATCGAAGAGCTTCGCCGAACGGCCGACGCTCTCAAGTTGCGGGACAACGCCTTGAAGCAACCAACGACCAACATCACACGCCAAGCCTTTGCTCGTCAAACTAGACCGAGTTGGGGACTAAACCTCGTCTTGGCAACGCTGCTTGGCCTTCTCGTGGGTGTCTTCGTAGCTCTTAGCCGAGATATCGGTCAAGACAAGGTGCTCTCGACCAGGAACGCAACGGCAATCGCCGACACGATCGTTCTGGCCAGGATTCCGAAGCGTCCCGCCAACCAGCCACCGGTCATCTTCAATCCAAACCAGGCTCTGACATTCGAGGCTTATCGTATGCTGCGAACAAACCTCGCCTTTGCTGACCAATCAAAGCCAGTCAAGTCTGTCTTGGTCACGAGCAGTGTCTCGAAAGAAGGCGTCTCGACGGTTGCGGCAAACTTGGCAGTGGCTTTTGCTCAAGAAGGCAGAAAAGTTGTCCTGGTCGACGCTAACCTTCGTAACCCAAAGGTCAGCACACTCTTTGGCAAGAAGGATGCGCAGGGTCTCGTGCAAATCATCAAGGATCGACTTGACCCAACCAGCTTCCTGCTTGAAACTGAGGTCCCTAAGCTCAGCATCCTCCCGGCGGGAGGCCAAATTGGCAACCCGACGGAAGCCTTGGCGAGTGAACTCATGAAGAACCTGGTTGCGAGCTTGGAAGAGTCCCACAACATCGTGATCATTGACGCCCCTAGCGCCTACAGTACTGCCGACGCACACCAGCTGGCAGACATGGTTGATGGAGTCGTCTATGTAGTCGACCCAGAACTGCCTAGCAAGATCCAAATGGCCGAATCCATCGACATGCTCCGCCACGCAGGGGGAAGAGTTCTCGGGTTGGTTATCAATCGAGATAAGACGGCAGCGAGCCGGCTCGTCTAAAAAGGGACTTGTAAGCCATGGTGGCAAGACGCGAGTCAAACTAAGATGGTTGGCCTCGCGTCTCGCATTAGAAAGGGCTGTGATGCGCCCCAAGAGCACAAACCTGTCTTAAAACCAGTCGCGTTTCTCGACCGTGATGGGGTTATCAACATTGACCGGGCTTACGTCGCCCACCAACGGGACTGGCAGTGGGTGACTCGCGCCATCGAAGCGGTGGAGTGGCTCTACGAAAATGGGTACTGGGTGATTGTTGTCACCAACCAGTCTGGGATTGCCCGCGACTATTACCGCGAATCCCAGTTTCGGGAGCTGAGTCTGTGGCTCCTCCAGCACGTCGAAATAGACGCGATTTACTTCTGCCCCCATGGCCCAGAATCTTCCTGTCCGGCTCGAAAGCCTGGCACTGGGATGTTGGCGCGGGCAGCGGCAGAATTCGCAACTGACTTGTCCCGCAGCTTCCTATTGGGTGACAAACTCACAGACCTTGAAGCGGCAGAGGCCTTTGGCATCCTGGGCCGACATTTTTCATCGGGGGACTTACTGGAAGCGGTTCAAGAGACAATCAGGAGTTTAGAAAACGCTTGACTTCTTGTGCCCGACTCTTTTCGCAAACCATGATTTGTTTGCCGCTCACCACCACCACAACGTTCTCGAGCCCAAGCAGGGAAAGATTGAAGTCTTCTGTGTCGTTGAAGGCGATGGAGCCGTTGCAATCGATCATCCGCGCGGTTCCCTGGCTCACATTGCCGTGGGGATCCTTCGGGTAGCTCCGTTCGAGGCTGTCCCAAGATCCGAGGTCGTCCCAGTCGAAGTTGGCTTCGATCACGAAGACTTTCTCTGCCCGTTCCATCACGGCATAGTCGATGGAAATGTTGGGACAGGATGAGAAGATGTCGGCGGCGTCTGCCGATTTCCCTTCGGCGATCTTCTTCGCACATTCCATGGCAACCTGGGCCATCTCAGGCTGGAGCCTGGTGAGCTCAGTCATTAGAGTTCCGACTGTACAGAAAAACATCCCCGAATTCCATAAAAAGTTGCCAGCCACAAGGAATCGTCTCGCCGTTTCTATGTCTGGCTTCTCGCGGAACCTGGTGACCTGGCTAGCGGCTCCCACTGCTTCACCGACTTCGATGTAGCCAAATCCTGTTTCCGGTCTTGTTGGTCGGATCCCAATCGTGGCGATCCCGCCGTACTGCTCAACGGTTTCAAGAGCTGCCGTTACGCTTTCGAGGAACCCTTGGACGGGAACGATTCTCTGGTCTGCGGTCAGAATTGCGAGGCTCGTTTCGGCCCAATCATCCGGGCGAGCTGCGATGAGGTTTGCCGCTACCCAGATCAGGCAACCGGCGGTATTCCTTTTGTGGGGTTCGGCAAAGATATGGTGGGGAGGGAGGAAGGGGAGGAGATCCTTCGTGGCTTCCTGGAGATGTGAACCTGTCGCGATAAAGACAGAAGACTCGCCGACGACGTCAGCAGCCCTTGAGACCGCTTCTTCGAGCAAAGTTTTTTCTGGCGAGGCCAGTTTCAAAAACTGCTTCGGTCGCTCTTTGGTCGAGACAGGCCAGAAGCGTTCGCCCGAACCTCCCGCCATAATAATTGCAATTCTTTTCATTGTCTTGTCTTCCGTTTATAGTTTCCTTGGAGCATCATGTTCCCGGCAATGACTACCTCGTCATCGGTTTTGAAGGCAACATCGAGGTCGATTTGATCGGGAAAGAATCGGGAAAGATCTGGGGTAGGAACTCCAAAGGGAAGCTCAACTGCCAGTTTCGGCTGGGTGAGTCTGACGCGGTTGCGATCGACTTCATAGTTCCCCGAGATCTCCGCCCCAGGTCCGAGCTGATCTGGCAAGGTCACCCCATAGGTTCCGTCCGATCTAAATGTCACCTCAAGCCCCGGGGCACGTGTGGACTCCCAAGAACCCACGATGCTGGGCCTTGAACAGCCAGCCAGGGTAAAGAGGATCCAAATCAAACTCATGATGATCGCTTGTCGAGTCACTCTGCTAAGTGTATCCTGTCGGATATGGTGCAGGTTTCGGCGAGCGACAAGAGAATTCAAAAGAATGTTCTTGTGATGCTCGATGAACTGGAAAAAGTCTATGGTCGTGCCAGGTATCTAGCGCGATTTGATCCGATGGATGAACTCGTGAGCTGCATCCTTAGCCAGAGCACCACAGATGCAAACAGCTTTCCCGCCTTTACGAGACTCCGCGCCACTTTTCCCACATGGGAAGACGTCCGAACGGCAGGCTGGGAAGAGGTCGCCCAGATCATTCAGAGGGCAGGCCTTGCCAATAGCAAAGCCAAATCCATCATCGGCTGCCTTGATTTGATTAAGGAAAGAAATGGGGAGATTCATCTCGAGAATCTGCGAGAGATGGATACCTTAGCTGGTCGTGATTGGCTTGTCTCCCTGCCTGGCGTCGGGCTCAAAACTGCGTCAATCGTCCTCTGTTTTGCCTTTGGCCGAAATGTGATTCCGGTGGACACCCATGTTCATCGCCTCAGCCTGAGACTTGGTGTTTTGCCAGAAGGGACGACTCTGGAAAAGGCCCATGAACTCCTTTTGAGGAGAGTTCCAGAAGGGGCAGCATTTCGCTATCACACTGATCTCATCCAGCATGGTCGGATGTGTTGCACTGCACCAGTGCCGAGATGCGGAGATTGCCAAATTCAATCTCTTTGTCCCTGGTTCAAAAAAGGTGGCCTGAAGCGGCTCGAAGCCACGCGTCAAAAGCAGAAAAGTAAGGTGAAGGTTGGCTGACTTTTCTCACTTCGAGCGTTTGGTTGGTTTGGCTCCGCCAGAAGAGTTTGTACGGATGGTCGGTGAGTCTCCGCGGCCAGAAATGGCGATCACTCGGTTCGAGAGGTGGTTGTCGGCTGTCTCCTCACCAGGGCTCTACTTCTCGTCTCTCATGGCGGCACCGGAGGGAACTAGGCGACTCCTCTCGGTCTTTTCCTTGTCTGGTCATCTCACAGACGTTCTGGTGCAGAATCCCGAGATCTTCGAAGTGGTGAGCGATCCTCTGATTGCGAGGCAGATCGCCACAGAGGATCAAGTTTTTGAGGAGGGCTCCAGGCTGGTCTCGGCGAGTATCAGCTACAGTCACCGCCTCGATCGCTTGAGATTTTTGAAACAGAAGCATCTTTTGCGCTTGGCTGCCTGGGAGATATCTGGCGAAGGAACCCCCCAAACAGTGTGTCATGGCCTGAGCGACCTAGCAGCAGGAATCGTTCGACTCGCGGCAGACATTGTGTGGGAGCAGTACAAATCTGCTCGGAGTTGGGAAGGGCAGAACCAGATCACAATTGCTGCTTTGGGCAAGTTGGGAGGGTGTGAATTAAACTATTCGAGCGACATCGATCTCATCTTTTTTTTGGAAGATTCGGCGGATGACGAGGGAGAAAGACATGCAGTCCGCTATTGTGAGTTACTTCGTTCTGCCCTCGCCGATCGAATGGGAAGAGGAGCCCTCTATCGAGTTGACTTGCGCCTTCGCCCCTTTGGCAGCCAGGGGCCAATCGCTCCCCGATGGAAATCTTTGAATAGTTATTACGAAAAGTATGCCGAGCCCTGGGAACAGATGGCCCTGATCCGGTCGAAAGTGATTGGTGCTTCACCAGAAAATGAGGCCCAGTGGGAGGATCTTCGGGATAATGTTGCCTTTAAAGGTGTGCGAGGCGACTGGGTTGTCGACCACTTGGTTTCGATGAAGGAGAAGGGAGAAGAACTTGGGGGGCCAGATGATCTGAAGAGGGGGCCAGGCGGGATTCGTGAAATCGAGTTTTTGGCCCAGATCAACCAGTTTCTTGAGGGATATCGTGAGCCAGGGATTCGGCCCAAGGAGACCCTGAAGGCCCTGGAGCAACTGAAGCGCCATGGCGTTTTGCCGACCCTTGTCGCAGAAGAGATGATGCAGGCCTATTCGTTCCTCCGGCGTCTCGAGCACCTCTGCCAGATCGACGCAGACCGACAGGTTTACGCCATTCCCCCGGAACCAGCAGCAGCAACCGCGATTGCTCGTGCCTTGGGCATGCCTGATGAGGCAGCTCTGCGAGGCTCAGTCGCAGGGATTCGTCAAAGAGTCAGGACTGCATATGAGACGTTTATTCCAGGCCAATCCCGTCGAAAGTTGATCAAGACCGCAGGTCACGAGGGGCTCGGGAAGTGGATTGAGTCTCTGCCAGACCCAGAGGCCTACTCTGCCAGTCTGTTGGAAAATCGCGACAGCCTGAATCGGATGATCGAAATCCTAGATAAGGCGCCGGCCGTGGCAAGTGAACTCCAGGATGCCAAGGGCAGCGACGGAGTTGTTTCAGGGGAGATCATGGAACCGCTGGATTGGGCGCAACGCTGGAGGAAGCAGGGATCCAAAGGGGCACCAGTTTGGGCGAGCTTGTGGCGGCGAGATCGCAGCTCTGTGCTGGCCAGGTGGGTCTTGGGGGTTGGTGACGGAGGTAAGGAGTTGGCCGATCAATACGACGGACTCCTCTCTGGTCTGACCCTCGACCTCCCCCTTACAGTTATCGCTTTGGGGAGCTGGGGAGCACGAGAGATGTCTCCGCCATCAGATGGAGATGGAGTGATTTTCATCGACCCAGGGACAGAAAGTGATGAGGGCGAGGAGAGGGTGCGCGAGATCGTGGCTGAGATTAGGTCGGCAAGGCTCAGAGGGGCAGCGGTGAATCTTGACCTTCGACTGCGCCCAGAGGGGGCGAGTGGCAGGGTGAGTGTCACAAAGGGCCAGTTTCTGAACTACGAATCCCACCGGATGCAAACGTGGGAGAGGTTCGCGATGGGGCGGAGTCGACTGGTCTATGGTAGCCAGGAGATATTTGACATGGTTCGACAAAGTTGGGCTGGGCAGCCCCTGGATGATTCTGGCCTAGCCGAACTTCTCGCCATGAAGAAGCGGATCGAAAATGAAAGGGTTTCGCCAAGTGCCCGCAATCGCCACGTCAAGCTCGGGAATGGAGGTTTGGATGATGTAACTTGGCTCGTTCAACTCTGGCTCATGCGCCATCCCTTTGCAGCAGAGGGTGTCGGAACTGGAACTCGAGAACGGATTGCTGCCCTGGTGAATTCGGAGCTCCTCGGGCAGGCTGAGGGGGATCTCTTGCTTCGGGCCCACGATTTTCTCTTTCGCTTAAGGTTTTGGATCGCGGCGAATGGTTTTGATCACGACTTATTGCCGGAAAACCCTGATAAACTGTCACGTCTGGCACTCGGGCTGGGTTTGAGCTCCCCCAATCATGTCCTCTCGGAATATCAGGATTTGACAAGTGGGGTGCGGAGCCTTTTCCTGGAGGGGGTCGCCAGGATGCAGGCATGATGAACTCTTTTTGGTTCTATCCACTGGCTTTTCTGATCGGATCCTTGCCTTTTGGTCACTGGGTTGCCAAGGCGAAGGGGGTTGATATCACCCAAGCTGGGAGCGGAAATGTTGGTGCGACGAATGTGGGGCGTATCTTGGGTAAAGGGCCAGGGCTCTTCGTTTTGTTCCTAGACGTTTTGAAAGGGGTTGTGCCTGCTATTTTGGCCTCGCAAATCCTGGGCCGTGAGTTTGGTTTGGCACCTAGCGATCACGGGGTCTTGGCTGGCTTGATCTCTGTTTTTGGACATATGTTTAGCCCTTGGCTGGGATTCAAGGGCGGCAAAGGTATCGCGACCGGTTTGGGAATGCTGATTGGCTCTCAGCCACTCGTCGGGCTCGGGGCCTTCGCGGTTTTTGCCCTTGTCTTTGCTCCTTCTCGGTTGGTCAGCCTTGCAAGTCTAGTCGCGACTGCCTCGATCCTGGTTTGGGGTTTTGTTCTCAAGGTGAGTCCCGTTACATTTGTCGTATATGGACTAGTTGCGTTCTACATCTTTTACAAACACTGGCCCAATATCCAGCGTCTTGTTCGTGGTGAAGAAAAAAAGTTTGCCTTTGGCAGCAAAGGAGCGGTTGATTCCACCGTCAAACATGATGAAAGGTGATTCATGCTTGATCGATTAACGGATAACCCTTTGGTTTTCTTTTTGGGCCTGATCGTGATGGTTCCGATTGCCGTGTGGGTTTTGGCAGTCATCAACTGGATGATCCAAGGAGAAATTGATGCCATCGTAGGCGTATCGAGCCTTTTTGTCGCGTTTGGACTTGCCTTTATCACGATTCAATCCCGCGACCCAGTGGTTACCCCCTTAACGTTCTTTGCCGTACTTTGCATCATGTGTTGTTACCCCTTTGTCGCGATGACAATGAGGAACAGGGAGATGGCAAAAATTGATGTAGAGCAGATTGGACGTGTCTATGAACAGCTAGCCAAAGATAAAGAAAACCCTGTGTTGTTATTCCGTCTTGCAGAGCTACTTTATGCCAGGGGTTATCGGGGTCAGGCTGCATCAATTGGGAATCGCATTCGGAGTCAGTTAGAGCCTGCGAACCTGTTTCGGACAGAATTGAGCTTGATCCAGTCTTGGCTCCTCGAAGCTAAGTCATCGGAGGCCTTCAAGGCGTGTCGTTGTCCAGCCTGCGGAACTCTGAACCCTGTTTCGGAAGCCTTTTGCCGTCGCTGTGGAGAACCCCACATGCTGTATGTCGCTCAAGGAATGTGGGCTGGTAAGGACGTGGTGGGTCAAGTCTTGGCTGGGCTCTCGGTTGGCTTGATCGGTCTTGTTGGATTTCCCTATGTTTTGTCTCTAGGATTGCCCATATGGGCAATCTCTCTAGTTGTTGTCTTCATGGCTCTCGCGATCATTCTCTTGGTGGGTCGGGCCTTCTTCCACGTCTTTCGAGGTGACGGATGACCAAGCGGATGGATCGCTACATGCTGAGGGAGATGATCGTTCCTTTACTCATTGGTGTCGTCGTCATTGGGTTGCTGTTTTTGGGCAACGAGTTCATGGCTCTCTTCAAGCAACTGGAGGTAACTCGGGTTCCCACCCTTTCCATTCTGCAGCTCGCTTTATATAGAATGCCATATTGGTTTACCTATACTTTACCTGCTGGTGTTTCGCTGGCTGTGGCTCTGGGGGTCTCGCGATTAGTCCGGGAAAGCGAGGTGACGGCCCTTCGGTCGGCCGGTGTTTCTATCAAGCGCATTTTGTTCATGCCAGTGGTTGTGGGGCTTGTTGGGGCTGGAATCACCTGGTGGCTGACAGAGTGGGTGGTTCCAAACACTGAAAGGGGTCACCAGAAGTTAAGCGCGGAGGTGTTGGCGATAGCTGCGAATCCCCGATTCGAGAGCAACCTCATGATCCGGATTCCACCCTACGTCGCTCGATTTGGATCTGTTTCCCGCGATGACGACTCCCGATTGACTCTGAACGACATCTTTTTGGCGGAGCAACCCAAGCCAGGTGAGCTCTGGGTTTACACGGCTGAGACCGGGAGCTACCGCGACGGTATTTGGCGGTTTGACAATGCCATTTTTCGAATTTTCCAGGGGCCAAACGTCGTCTCATTTGAGGCAGGCCGTAGCTTGGAGATAAACCAAAAGATTGATATTCCGTCCTTGTTCATGCCTGCTTCTGCGAGTACAGAGACTGCCCGCGAAGTGTGGGAGAAGATTGAACGGAATCAATCGGCAGGGATCGCGACTCGCGAGCTGGAGCTTTTGTTCTATGAGAAGTTTGCGATTCCTGCTACCTGCGTTATATTTGCCCTCACGAGCGCGCTGATGGCGGTTCGGTTCGCCAGGCTCGGCCCATTTGTCGGCGTTTTGCTTGGCTTTGGCCTGGCGGCCCTCTACTTCAACGTGCATGTTTTAGGGTTTCAGATCATTGGTCGGAACGCCTGGGCCCCTCCGCTTGTCGCTGCTTCCATTCCAGGTGGCCTCTATTTTCTCATGGCACTCTTCGTCGGGAGAAAGATCGAGTGAGGTTTACTTGGATTGCGTTATTTGTAGTGCTTTCATGCATATTGATGGCACAGAACGTTGGCCCGTTAGTTGAGCAAGGAGTAAGCCAAAGCCAGGGGCAGGAATTGGCCTTTCCGGCTCCATCGGAAAGAAATTCGAGCGAGTTGAGAATCGTCAAGGCCAGCGAGTACGTAGTTTCTGGCAACGAAATCGAGGCGAGTGGTGGCGTCATTCTGGAATCGCGCGGCTACCGTTTGGAGGCAGAGAGGATTGTCGGCGATAAGTCGACGGAGGTCTTTACTCTGTTCGGAAATGCCCGCCTGACGGGACAAACAGAGACGCTGCTGGGTGAAGAAGTCGAGATCAACCTTCGCGATCGAACCTTTCGATTTCGGAACGGGAAGGCGGCTTTGGGCCCAGAACGTTTACAGGCTCCCCTCACTGGGCCTGTCTATATCAGGAGCAGTGGTGGCTCAGGCTCGGAATCGAGTTTGACCTTACGGGATGGAGAACTCACAACCTGCGACCAAGATAGCCCCCACTTCAACTTGAAGGCGAAGTCACTCGAAGTCATTCCTGGCGACAGAGCGCTTTTGCGAGGGGTTCGGTTGCAGGTACTCGGTAGAACCATTGTCCATATCCCTGCTCTGGCGATCCCGCTCAAAGAGGATTCCCGTCGCTTTTTGCCAGAGGTTGGTCAAAGCCGCGACGAAGGCTATTTCATCAAAACTCGGTGGTCCTCGCCACTGGCAAGAGGAGGCGTCATTGACGGGCGACTCGACCTTATGTCTAAGTTGGGGGTGGGAACTGGTTTTGATTGGCGCTATTTTGGGACGGCGGTCGGTGGGGTGAGCGCATACGCGATCTTCGGCCCTCAAGCTGTTCAGACCCTGAATGCTACCCATCGCCAGGCTCTTGGCTCTGGTTCCCTCAGCCTGGAGACTTCATTTCAGCGTAACAACTATCTCACTGCGCCTGAATCGACACTGTGGAACTCGCGGGGGTCTTGGGTTCGCACCACCTCACAAGGCCAGACACGGTTTGGTTTTGTGAGGGTTGAAAACAAAACAGGTAACTTTTCAAGTCTTTCTCAGAACTTTACTCTTGGTAACTCAACGAACTGGGGCCAGGGGCTCCGCACGAGTTTAGAGCTAAACTATTCGGACTCTGCCAATCGGTTACAGAGTTCGTTCGGCGGAGTGAGCGTCGATAGCCAGCGACTGGACGTGCGCTTTTCTGGACAAAAGGATTGGCAACCTGTGTCGGCGGAGTTCCAATACCAGCGGGCTGTGCCTGTCGGAGGCAACATCGCCTTCTCAGGTTCATCGGATCGGACTCCGATGGTGAGCCTGACCAGTGATGCACGCCGCCTCTTCGGGAGAAGTCCCGATGCCCTTTCTGCAAGGCTTGAAGTCGGAGAGCTCAGCGAAGGGGATCGCCGATTGACGAGACTCTTCGCTGACTTCGCGTCTCGCCAGACTTCTGGCTTCGGTGGACTTAGACTCAACTACGGCGGGCGGTTGCGTCAAGGTCTTTATAGTGACGACACTGCACAATACGTGTTAGATTACGACGGTCGATTGAGCTACCAGGTTCAAGGAAAGATAGCTGCGAACCTGAATTATCGAAACCTGCGACAGTTTGGATTCACGCCCTTTGCGATCGACCGAACCGGCAGAAACGATGCCTTCAACCTGGATCTCACCTGGAATCCGTCTTCGGCCTGGACTCTTGCTGCTTCCACGGGATACGACATCCTGCAGTCAACGCGGGGCCAGGTTCCCTGGCAGTTTGTGAACATTACTTCGAACTACCAACCGAATGGGAGGACGAGAGTCACGGGAGCGGCAGTTTATGATACTTTTAATAGCAAATGGAATACATTTCGTGCAGACGCTGCTTTCTTTGTCGGTGAGGTGGGATGTATCTTCGGGGCCAGGTACGACGCCTTCCGTTCTGTGTGGAGTGGGTTTAACATTCAACTGACTGGCATAAGGTCTGGAAAGACCAGGATCGATGCTCTGCTTTCCTACAATGGCTATACGAAGTACATTGAAGCTCAGCAATACCAGCTGATCTATGACTTGCATTGTACAGAGGCGGTGCTCGAAGTTAGCGATACCAGAGTCGGGTTCCGCTCTGGTCGACAAATCTCGTTATCCGTCCGCATCAAGGCGTTCCCGTTTGGGAACAACTTTGGCATCGGCCAAAGGGGTCAACGAATCGGATCTGGAATCGGTTTTTAGATCGGCTCCGGGGCACCTGGTACCACCTGGTGCAGCACCCGCGATAACATTGCGCGATTTGTGTGTTTGTCTCTCAAGGCCCTTGCTTTGCCTGCCGCAGCGATAGCATCTCGGCGCTCCGGATCAGAGAGCAGTTGTTTGATTTGATCAGCACACTCCTCTAAACTTGACCAGAAGATCGCTTCTTTACCTTCTTCATACATTTCTAGGTGCTCATTTGTTCGAGGAGCAACCAGAACTTGCTCGAGATAGGGAATCTCAACGGAACGAGTCGTGTGATGATCTCGATTCCCCTTGCTCAAGAGACAAAGAGAACATTTGGAACACTGAATTGCTTTTCGGTAGCTTTCAGGGGTGGACGTATCCACTGATCGCCAAAACGGTTCCAGTTGCTTCCACTCCTTAGCCTTTTGCCACCTGGTTCCATAGATAGTGAGTGGAACCCCCAACGAAATGAGATTGGCAGCGACCGCTCCACGGTCTTCCATCCAGGTTCCGACGAAGGCAACCTCTGACCCGAAAATCTCCCAGTCCCTCGGGGAGAGTTCGAGTGGCGCATGAAACACTTCATCAGCGGTTCGAAACTCATGGATTACGCGCTTGACCCCGAGCCGCTGAGCAAGTTCGATGTCAGGGGAACGAACGACAACGACGGCATCGTACTGCGGAAGCGCTCGTCGAAGGCTCAGCCAGGACCCTCGGTCGCGCCAGACGTAGGGGTTGTCGTGGTTAAAGAGGATGATCGGGCCATGTGAGCGAAGCTCCCGGAGCAGCTTTTGTCCTGCAGATTTCCCGCTATCCACCCAAATTGCATCAAACTTCTGATCCTTTATCTGGTTGAGGACGTAGGTTTTGTACCGGTTTTGATAAAGCAAGTAGCCTGTTTCGTAGTGAAAGTGATTTTGCAAACGGCCTAGTCTGAAGGGAAGTTGTTCGATGTGGTGAACGTCGTGTCCGAGATCCTCCAGCGCAATGGCTCGATGGAGGCTTGTGCCTCCCTTATCGCCAAGGTAGAGGATTCGCATCATTTACATCATATCTCCATTTCGAGAATTTGGGCTAGAACGCTCTGGTACCAGAGAGAATTGTCGGTTTCTTCTAGCACCAAGGCTACCGCGAACACCAAAATCAGCAATAATAGGATGGCAGGAATCTCGCGATTCTGCCAACTCCCCATGAGTGCCGTTGCCCTCGCTCCGGAAAAAGAACTCGAAGTAAAGGATCTCGAGATCCCGAAGGGTGGTCAGAAGCTTGTCAAGCCGAAGGCCATCAACGTTTTCGCGATCTCCCTGCTAGTCCCGGTTCTCTTCATGTTCCAGGTTGCAACAGGAACTTCCCTTGAAATGGCACTTATGGTGTCAAGTTTCCTGATCTTGACCAGCATGACCATCTGGTTCTTGGGTGGCTTGGCGAACATCTTGAGTTTGGCGATTGTCGTTCTCGCGCTTCAGCACATTTTCGTTGCCGCCATTGCAAAAATTGTTGCTGGCCAGGCTATGGACGAGCCGTTAAAGCTGCTCGCTCCTCTCCCGACGATGCTGATGTACAACCTTGGAATGGGAGGTCTAGCAGCGGCGGCTTACGTCATCCGAACCTTCAGACTCGACCGTTTCGGCCCAATTGTCAAAACTTCGAATTCGCCCAGAACTCTTAGGGTGGTAGGCCTGGTCTGTTTGGCACTCGGGGTGGTCCAAACTCTTACGGTGGGAATTGGCGGAGTCACAGATACAGGCATGATTCTCACCGGGGGTATCTTCGGACCCCTCAAGCAGTTGACATTTTTGATTCAGATTTCTGTTTCGGCACTCACGGCAGCTGTCCTGCTCGAGAGTAATTCAAAGAAGCTGTTTGGATTCTGGAACACAATCGCCCTGCTCATTCCGGTCTTCTTCGGTATCTTGAATGGCGGCCGACAGCCAACTCTCCTGCCGATTATCGTCCTCCTGTTTACGGCTGTTGCCTATGGTTACAAGTTTAAAGCTTGGCATATCGTTCTCCTGCTTTCGTTTGTTGCCTTCTTCGAACGGGTTGGGTCACCCTTCCTCCTTTACGCTCGAACCGACGGGGGGATCCGCTCCGTTGCACCTAGCGAGCGCGTCCCAATGCTGCTGGAAATTTTTCAGAATGTGTTGATCGATCCCGACTATTACTATCGGGAAAGCGAGAAAGTCGATTACAAGGCGGGATATTGGCGCAACCGACTGATTTATCACGACATTCCTGGCAGTTTGCTCCCGCGCTACTCGGTCATCGTGACTGCTGACACGATCGTATACAGCGCGATGCGGGAGGGTCATACTGGATGGGAATCCACCTGGTGGGGGTTCCGAATGGTCTTACCCAGCTTCATCGTGCCTGATAAACCTATCTTGGGATCAAGTAACTGGGTGGCGCAACGAGGAAAGGGGCTCGTGAACCGGAACGATTCGGTCACTGGTATCACGCTTGGATTTATGGTGGATCTTTTCCTCTCGTTCGGATTCTTGGGAGTGTTTTTCGGAAGCTTCGTGATTGGTTTCTGCTTCTTTATAGCGTTTCCACTATGTTTTAGTACATCTATATGGAGAAACTATATCATTACAGGACTCCTTTTTGCCTTTGTTTGGAGCTTTTCAGAAGGGGTCATCAGTGCCCAAGTTCTGGCAGTGCTCCAAACGTTGCCGATCACAGTACTCTTCCTGCTCATCGTGCAGTGGCTTGCGAACTCGGCCACCACAAGTAACCGCGATCTGAGCCTTCGCAAGCAATAAGAAGTGATTTTGGCAAGTATGAACAGGTAATCCTGATCAAATGGGCATTCTTGGTCTGAGAGGCCATGCGGGAATCCGATGACCGGGACATGGTCGAAGTGCGATTAAGACCGAATGCGTCAGGGTCTCTGTGACGTCTGGCTCAGGATCAAACAAGGAAAGGAACCCAAAACGTAGTAAGAAGGCGTGAAATCGGGCCGCGTCATCACTCAGCGACCAGAAGGACTCACCTGCGAGGCTGGCGGCTTTACCATTGACCCCTGGCAGAGGGTCGAGAGGGCCATCATCACCCACTGCCACAGCGACCATGCCAGATGGGGGATGGGAAGCTACCTGTGCTCACCAACCTCAGCCCCCTTGCTCCGGGCAAGACTGGGGCCAGAAATCTCCATCCAAACCCTGCCCTACGGCGAAAAATTAAGGATTGGGGAGGCAACCGTTAGTTTTCATCCCGCAGGCCATATTCCGGGCTCGGCCCAGGTAAGGCTCGATGTGGGGGGAGAGGTCTGGCTTGTCACTGGCGACTATAAGACCGAGCCAGACGCGACGAGCGAACCGTTCGAGCTGGTCCGGTGCCATGGTCTCGTCACAGAAACAACTTTTGGGCTCCCGATCTACCGATGGCGCAAAGAAGACCACCTGATGAGCGAAATCGCAGCCTGGTGGCGGGAGAACCGCGCAGCAGGGAAGACTAGCGTCCTCCTTGCCTACTCTCTTGGCAAAGCGCAAAGGCTCATCAAAGGCGTAGGCAGGGAAGGGCCGGTCGTAGTTCACGGGGCAGTGGCAACCATGAACCGAGCCTGTCAGCATGCGGGGCTTCGACTCCCTCCCTGGTATCTCGTCTCCGAACTCCCCGAAGGTGTCAAGATCTCCGATTGCCTAGTCATTGCTCCGCCAAGTGCAGCAGGAACCTCTTGGATGAACCGAATGGGCAAGGTCTCGACGGCTTTTGCCTCTGGTTGGATGGCCTTGCGAGGAGCCAGACGCAGGAGAGGACTCGATCATGGTTTCGTTGTCAGTGACCATGTGGATTGGCCAAATCTTCTCCAGGTCGTCAGGGAGTCTGGGGCGGAGACAGTATGGACCACTCACGGGTACGCAGAAACTGTCTCAAAGTATGTGAGGGAAAACATGGGGCTGGATAGCCAAGCTCTCGTCACCCACTTCGTAGGCGAGACGCTCGATGAATCTGAGGCAGGGGAGGAACCTGAGACACTGGAGACCCGAGGGGCACGGGAGGAGCAGCAATGAGAGCCTTCGTAAACCTCTATCTGGCCCTGGACGCAACCACCAAGACGAGTGAGAAGCACGCTGCGATGAAGGATTACTTCCGAACTTGTTCTGATGAGGATGCAGCCTGGGCTTTATACTTTTTGTCTGGCCGTCGCGTGAAAGGGCTTGTCAAACGCTCTGCGCTGAAGGGTGCGACTCTTTCCCTCACAGGTCTCCCGGAGTGGCTCTACGATGAGTGCCGTGAGATCGTCGGGGATACCGCAGAAACGATCTCGCACCTCAACGCGAGCCAAGAAAACAGAACATTGGAAGCACAAGAAAATCCCGCCAAGAACCAGCAAAAAACTCTCAGCCAAGTGGTTCAGGAGATCATTATCCCTCTTGGTCAACAAGATCAAGTTCAGCAAGAAGAGGTGCTCGAGGCTACTTGGCGCAGCCAGACCCAACAAGAGGTTTTCGTTTTCACTAAGCTCATCACAGGGGCGCTTCGAGTGGGGGTTTCGCAGGAGCTGGTTCTGAGAGCTCTGGGCGAAGTACTCGGGGTTCCCCCGGAAGTCTTGGCCCATCGATTGATGGGAAACTGGACTCCTGAACCGAGCCTGCTCGCCACCCTAAAAGAAGAAGCAGTCGAAAGCAGGAAATTCTGGCACCAGCCTTATCCATTTTGCCTAGCCCATCCCCTGCCTGACCTTTCCGCCTTAGGGGACGTGACCCAGTGGGCCGCCGAATGGAAATGGGATGGTATTCGAGCCCAAGTGGTGAAACGAGAGGGGAAAGTTTCCATTTGGTCGCGGGGCCAGGAACTCCTTAACGAGTCTTTTCCTGATCTGGCAACAGAGGCACTCAGCCTGGGAGACGGATGCGTCATCGATGGCGAGATTCTGGCCTACCGGGATGGAATTCTCCCATTTCAAGATTTACAGAAGCGACTTGGTCGCAAGAACCCAGGGAAAAAACTTCTTGCTGAAATCCCGATTCACTTTTTTGCCTTTGACCTGCTCGAATGGGAGGGTGAAGATCTGAGGCAGAGGCCATTTTGCCGAAGAAGAGAGATGCTGGAACTTCACCACCAAACCAACCCAGCATTTGGGATCTCTCCTCTTGTCCATATCAAAGCAACGGACGAATTGCTAGAGATGCGAGACCGAGCCAGGGATAAACAGGCAGAAGGTTTGATGATCAAGAGGCTGGATTCGCCTTACGAAGTGGGTCGCAAGACAGGAACTTGGTGGAAGTGGAAGGTTCAACCCTTTACGGTCGATTGCGTCCTGATCTTTGCCCAACGAGGAACTGGCAGGCGAGCGAATCTTTACACAGACTACACCTTTGGCGTCTGGAGTGGCGAAAAGCTTGTGACACTTTGCAAGGCTTACTCGGGGCTCACAGATGAGGAGATCGTCAAGGTGGATCGCTTCGTCCGGCAAAACACGTTGGAGAAGTTTGGGCCAGTCCGCACGGTCAAACCGGAGCTGGTTTTCGAGATTGCCTTCGAGGGGATCCAGTTTTCCAGCCGGCATAAAAGTGGTATTGCGGTGCGTTTTCCCCGCATCCAACGGTGGAGGACAGACAAGAAGCCAGAAGACGCAGAGAAGCTAGAGCAAGTCAAGGATCTCTTGCGCCAGAGGGAAGTGTGACGACAAAGAATGACCTTGCCCAGTTCTTTGAACGGCGCGGCTGGGAGCCCCTCCCGTTCCAGCGAGAGGTTTGGAAGGCGATGGCGGAAGGGAAGTCTGGCCTCGTCCACTCTTCGACTGGCACAGGAAAGACCCTCTCGGTATGGCTGGGATTCCTTGCCCTAGAGCCGAAGGGTGAAGGCTTGAAGGCGGTTTGGCTGACTCCTCTGAGGTCTTTGGCAGGTGATACTCAAAAGGCCCTTCATCAAGCTTGTATGGAGATGGGGCTTGATTGGCGGATCGAACTCCGTACGGGCGACACTTCCTCATACGCGAAGCAAAAACAGGTCAAATCTGCGCCAGATTGCCTCATTACGACCCCAGAGAGCCTGACCCTTCTCCTGGCGAGCAAGAACTCCTTTCGCTTCTTTCAAGGATTGCAGCTGGTCGTCGTGGACGAATGGCACGAGCTACTTGGCAGTAAACGGGGGGTGCAGACGGAACTGGCTCTAGCGAGACTCCGCACCATCAGCAAGGACGTGAGGGTCTGGGGTCTCTCTGCCACCCTCGGCAACACCCAGGAAGCAGGGTCTGTCCTGAACCCTGGGGGTGGCGAAGTGATCCGAGGTGAGTCTAGCAAGGAGGTTTTGATTGATTCACTATTGCCCAGAGAAGTTGAACGGTTCCCTTGGTCTGGCCACATTGGTGTAAGGATGGTGAAGGAGGTGGCAGAAGACCTGAGGTTGGTCCGGAGCTCCCTCATCTTCACCAACACAAGAGCCCAGGCGGAGATTTGGTATCAGGAGCTTCTGTCTCAGTGCCCTGACCTAAGCGGCCAGATCGCCCTCCATCACGGCTCTCTGGATCGGGACGAACGAGAGAGGGTGGAGCAGGGACTCAAGCAGGGGAACCTTCGGGCGGTTATCTGCACCTCCAGCCTTGACCTAGGGGTTGATTTCAGCCCGGTGGATCGCGTTTTTCAGGTGGGGAGCCCAAAGGGAGTGGCCCGCCTGATGCAAAAGGCAGGACGCAGCGGCCATGCCCCGGGATTGCCAAGCCGGATCACCTGTGTCCCGACTCACGCTCTGGAAGTTTTGGATATCTGTGCATCGCGCAGAGGGGCCAAGCTCGGGCGGATCGAAGGGAGGGAGGTCTACTCGATGCCCTTCGATGTTCTGAGTCAGCATCTCGTTTCGATGGCATTGGCAGGCGGATTTCGAGAAGAAAAGCTCAGGGCGGAAGTAAGGCAAACCTTTACTTATAGAGGGCTGTCCGATGATGAGTGGAGGTGGGCGCTGGAGTTCGTCACAAAGGGTGGCTCTTCGCTGGAGTCTTATCCTGAGTTCCATAAGGTGGTTCCAGACCAGGGGGTTTTTCTCGTGCCAGATCGGCAAGTTGCCCTGCGTCATCGAACCAACATCGGCACGATCGTCAGCGAGAATCAGATCTTGGTGAAGTATCTGACGGGAGGCACACTCGGGACGGTCGAGGAGAGCTTTGTCTCTCGCCTCAAGAAAGGGGACGTCTTCGTTTTTGGCGGAAAAGCTCTGGAATTCCTCTTAGTGAAGGAACATACTTGTTACGTCAGGCGCGCAGCCAAGCCTAAGGGGGTTGTTCCTCGCTGGTCCGGGGGGAGAATGCCCCTTTCCAGCCAACTCAGTCACACGCTGCGCGAAATAGTGGCAGAAATCAAACATGGGATTGTCGAGGAGCCAGAGATCCAGGCCTTCGCTCCTCTTTTTGCCCTGCAACTAGAGTGGTCTAGCTTGCCTGATCGAGACGAGATCCTGGTTGAACAGGTTCGCACAAGGGAAGGCTCTCATCTTTTTGTCTACCCGATTGAAGGCAGGCTGGTGCATGAGGGACTCGCTGCCCTCTTTGCGACTCGCCTTTCTCGTCTAGCTCCTCGTAGCTTCAGCGTAGCTTGCAACGACTATGGGTTCGAGTTGCTTTCTCCGGAACCCATTGAGATGAGTCAAGAGATCTTGACGGCCCTGGTATCGACGGAAAACCTTTCAGAGGACATCTTGGCT
The DNA here is from genome assembly GCA_025455775.1 of Fimbriimonadaceae bacterium. Taxonomy (GTDB): domain Bacteria; phylum Armatimonadota; class Fimbriimonadia; order Fimbriimonadales; family Fimbriimonadaceae; genus JALOLT01. The sequence goes on along the minus strand of JALOLT010000013.1, from coordinate 11,585 downwards.
AGCCTGAACGAGACGGAGATGGCAAAACGGCAGTTTCGAGAGGTGGCGAGGATCGCTGGGCTCATCTTTTCTGGCTATCCTGGCCAAAAGAAGTCGGCGAGGCAAGTCCAGGCCTCGAGTGGGCTCTTTTTTGATGTTTTCCGCAAGTACGATCCTGGCCACCCCCTGCTTAACCAAGCCCAAAGAGAGGTTCTGGAGCGGAGCCTGGAGCAGACAAGGCTGATGGCTTGTTTGAACCGAATGGCTTCTGCGAGGTTGCTCTTGACTCACCCCCCGAAGCCAACTCCTTTCGCATTTCCGATTCTCGTTGACCGCCTGCGTGAGACCATCGGCAGCCAATCGATTGACGATAGAATCCAGAAGATGATTGCCGATGCAGAGCGAGGACTTCCATAGATGGTGGTTGACTTGCTCGGCAAGACCATGACCCTTCTTCCTGAGCGAGCAGTCCTGTGGGAAAAAGTGCTTTTCGTGGCCGATCTGCACCTAGGAAAGGGACATGAGTTTCGAAAGCAGGGACTCGCTCTTCCTGCAGGGTCAACGAGCGAAACTCTGGAACAACTTTCTCGGCTGGCATCCTCCCTGCCAGGCTTGGAACGAGTGGTCGTTTTGGGGGATGTTTGGCACTCTCGCTCCGCCTTTAACCAAACAGCTGATGCCTTGGTCGCCTGGGCTCAGTTCGGGTTGTCCTGCCAACTTGTTTTGATCAAAGGAAACCATGATCGTTGGGCAGCGACCCCGAGTTGCGTTGAAATCTGGCCAGAAGGCACGATGTTCCGGGACTGGAAGCTCTTTCACACACCTCGGAAAGGGGCCGGATTGCAAATCGCTGGCCACCTCCACCCTGTCGTTCGGTTAGGAACAAGGAAGTTTCGTGAGAGGTTGCCTTGCTTTCACTTTAATGGAGAGATCCTCACCCTGCCGAGCTTTGGTGCCTTCACTGGGGGCATGACGATCTCTCCTCAGGCTGGTGATCTCGTTTGGGTGACAACAGGGATCCAAGTGATAGAAATCCCGACCGAGCTTTTGGCGTAAGATCGAAAGATGTCTCGCCGGCTTTGGGTTCTCTCCCCCCTACTTCTTCCCGCTTTTTCCAGCGCTCAGTTCGGGCAAATCACCGAAGGGGTTACGATTCGAGTTCCTGGAAATCCTCGGACAGTGGTGCGCCTTGACCCGATTGAGTACGAAATTGTGACGGGAACCTGGAAAAATCCACAAGAGGGTGACGAGGTCGGAGGTCAGAAGTGGCAAAAGGTCAGGGCAAATGCAGCGGGGGCTATTCCCACTGCCGGCTACTTCTTCGCATCTGTCGAGAGCGACAAAGACCAAACTGCGATGTTGACAGCCCTTGGCAACAGCTTGGTTTATGTGAACGGCGAACTAAGGGCGGGAGACCCTTATGCGACTGGGCAATTCTCCTTTCCCATCCAGCTCAAGCGAGGGGTCAATACTTTTCTTTTTCTGGGGGGAAGGGGTGGTTTACGAGCCACTCTCTCTCCCAACCCAGGTGAAGCCTTTCTCACCCTAAACGACGCGACTTTGCCTGACGTCAGGCCAAACTGGCGCAACCCGATGACGGCAGGCCTTGTCCTCACCAACCCGAGCCAAGAGCCTGTGGCAGGCCTGAGGGTGATTGCTCGTGCTGGAAGTGCCGAGGTCGTCTCGAGAATCCCGTCTGTTTTACCGATGACTCTGAGAAAGGTACCAATCCAAATCCCGGCACAAAGGGACGGGAAAGTCCAGTTGACCCTGATGAGAGGCAACCGTGAGTTGCAAAAACTGGATCTTTCTCTGACGGTCAGAAAGGCGAACGAGCCATATCGGGTCACTTTTGTCAGCCAGATTGACGGCAGTGTTCAGTACTACGCGGTTAACCCAAGCCTCAGGGCAGGGGCAGGACAAGCCCTGTTTTTGAGTCTGCATGGGGCGAGCGTCGAGGCGATCGGCCAGGCGCAAGCCTATAGCAATAAGGGCTGGGGTCATCTTGTTGCCCCCACCAATCGACGGCCCTTTGGGTTCGATTGGGAGGACATCGGTCGGCTCGACGCCCTGGAAGTCTTGGATTTAGCCCAAAAGCAGCTTCTGACCGACCGGAGCCGCACTTATCTCACAGGACATTCGATGGGTGGCCACGGTACATGGAATCTCGGAGTGCTTTTCCCAGGCCTTTTCGCTGCCATCGCCCCGAGTGCCGGGTGGGAGAGTTTTGAGAGCTACGGCGGAGGCGAGAGATTTGAGAACCCAAGTGGTGCGGCCCTGGCGATTTCCCGGTCAAACGCTCCCAGCCGAACATTGGATTTTGTGAGGAACCTTAAGGGATTAGGGATCTACGTTTTGCATGGTGATGCTGACACAAACGTGCCTGTGACAGAAGCGAGGAAGATGGTCTCTGCCCTGAAGGAGTTCCACTCAGACTTCCAAGTGCATGAGGAAAAGGGAGCTGATCACTGGTGGGACAAAAACCCGGAACCAGGGGCGGATGCAGTCGATTGGGCTCCCTTTTTTTCGCTGTTTTCTCGGCGCAGGATTGCACCCTCGCGTGAAGTCCTGGCAGTTGATTTTCGAACCCCCCATCCGGGAGTTTCGGCGAGTCGAGATTGGGTGACGATTCACCAGCAGGTCACCCCTTTCGTGCCGAGCCATGTGTCGATCACCTGTTCTCCCTTGCTGAGGCGATTTGAGGGTTATACCGAAAATGTCGCGACTCTCGAGATCTGGCCAGATCCCCTGACTCAAGGGGGCAACTGGACCGTCGTGCTTGATGGGGGCAACCCCATCACAGTCACCCAGACTGACAAACCTGTGTTTTTACGCCGCAGGCCAGAAGGTTGGCAGGCAACAGAGGCACCGGGCAAGCTGGAAAAGGGCCCTCACCGCAATGGAGGGTTCAAAGACGTTTTCCGGAATCGAGTTGTTTTTGTCATCGGGACAAAGACGGAAGAGGCAGCAACTTGGGCGGAAGCGAAAGCCCGCTACGACGCGGAAACTTTTCTGGTGCGTGGCAACGGCTCGGTTGATATCGTGACGGATCGCGAGTTCAACCCTCGCGCCTTCCGAGACCGCAATATCTTGCTCTACGGTGGGCCGGAGATCAACTCTGCCTATGACAAGGTCGTAGATCGTTCGGAACTGAAGTCACAGGTTTCCAATAATGTGGCGAGCTTTTTTATCCTTCCGCGAAAGGACTCGGCTGTGGCGAGTGTCGGGGTGATCAATGGTTCGAGTATGGTTGGGCTCAGGCTCGCCGAAAGGGTTCCCCTCTTCGGGAGCGGCGCCGGGATGCCTGACTACCTGGTCATTGAACCAAAGATGCTGCTCGAACGCTACTCTGGTGTGATCGGTGCTGGATTCTTTGATAACTCCTGGCGGTAGTGGCTTCTTGGCTCAGAGGAGTTTCATCTTTGAAACTGGGAGTTCTGATTGGCTGAATCTGGGGCAAACTAGGGACGCTATGAGACTCTCACTCCAGCTTTACTCTTTGCGCGATGCTTGCGCCTCTGACTTGCTTGGGACGATCGCCGAGGTCGGAAAGATGGGCTACGACGGGGTGGAATTCGCCGGGTTCTTCGGCCACTCGGCCAAGGATGTGAAGAAGGCGATGGATGACGCAGGCCTTGTGTGCAGTGGTTCCCATTCTGGCTACGATTCGCTGGTCGGAGCCGAAAAGGAGGCCCACCTCGACTATCTCCGCGAAATCGAGTGTCCCTTCGCCATCGTCCCTTGGATTGCCGAAGAAAAGAGGAACAGCCCATCCGCCTGTCTGGAGACGGCGAAGGTGCTCACCGAACTGGCGGGATCGCTCCGGGGGTCAGGCATGCTTTCCGGCTTTCATGCCCACGATGGCGACATGAAGCCTTTGGAGGGAGGCAAGAGTGCTTGGTACCTGCTGGGTGAGAACACTCCGGACGATTTCATGCTCCAATACGACACCTGCAACGGGATGTATGGAGGATCAGACCCAGTCAAGCCCCTGATCGACTTTGCCGGGCGGGGCAAGACGGTTCACGCCAAGGAATACCCGGCTGGGAAGGTCATTGGAACTGGCGAGGTGCCATGGGTTGAGGTCGTCGCGGCTCTCCCAGGAGCAGGATGCGAGTGGCTCGTGGTTGAGCACGAAACCTATGTCGATATGACCCCCTTTGAGGCCGTTGCCCAGGGATTGGCTGGGCTTCAGAAGTTTCTGTAAGCCGACTCTTTGGACGCAAGGGGGGGCTCTTGACGAAGCACTGTCAGCACGTCAGAGATCGTGCTGGCAGAGCTGTTTTTCAGGGCGTCACTTGGCAAATCCTTGACATTTATATATGTCACTATTATTTAGGGTGAGGATAAAGGTTGTCCGCGCAATGATTAACAGTGCTTAACATTAATTTGCTCTGTGAAATCAGAGCTTAGGACGTTTTTTGCGAAAGAATAGGCAATTCTGAAGAATAGTGAGATTTAGCTATTAGTTCCGCCAGGTAATTCGCCGAGTATTTTTGGTATTGGCCTGTGGCCGAGCCACAAGGCGGAGAAACATGAGATGGTTTTATAACCTTCGCACAGGCGCCAAGCTGCTTGTAGGGTTCGGAGTCGCATTAGTGTCGAGTCTTTTCATTACCTGGATGGGGCACTTCGCCCTCGAGGAAGCTGGAAGAACAGTGAACTATCTTAAAAAGACGGCACTGCCGGAGATGCAAGAAACCTTAGCCACCAGCGACAAGATTCAGGCTTACAGATTGGCCCATTACGATGCGATGAGTGCCGTAACACCGGATGAAAAGCAACAAGCTTTGAACAGACAGGTTGATCTGGGACTCGAAATCGACAAGTTGCTGGAAGATGATGTCAAACAGGCAGGCAGTCCAGAGGAAGAGAAGCTGAGTCAGGCCTTGGTCCAGGCCTGGACAAGATACCGTTCCGCAGGACAGGGGTGGAGCAAACTGATGCGGGAAGGCAAGACAGCCGAAGCCAGGCTGTTTTCAGAGCGGGAAATGCGCCCGATCGCTAAGAACGAGTTTGACCCTGCGCTCAAGGCAATCATAGAGTTCGACGAGTCAGCTGCGAGTCAAGTCGCCCACGATACTGTAGTGCTGGTGCATGGTTCCCAGTCACGACTGATTTTTGTCTTCGTCGTGAGCTTTCTAATTTCTTGCGCGATCGCTACTCTTTGCATCCTTTATATCTCGAAAAATCTCAAAGCCCTTGGCGATCGAATGAAGTTGATGAGTGAGTTTGGCGTACCTAAACTCAATCAAGCTATTGCTGGTCTTGCTCAGTTTGACTTGACCTATGAGACTGGGTGGAAGACAGTTGAAATTCCTGATCCAGGGAAAGATGATTTGGGGCAAGTTTGCGAGCAGTTTAACACCTTGATCGGCTTACTCCGTACAATCGCGAAGAACTATGGTGTTGTTCGACTTCGGTTAATCGATATCGTGGAAGAAATTCAGCAGGGGTCTCATACTGTTTCTGCCACTGCTTCTAACCTTACGATTGCTACGGAACAACTGACAGGGGTTTCGCAAGAATTGGCGAAAGGGAGTGAGGCCCTTGCCTACAGTTCGGAAGAAGCGAGCAAGTCTGCCGAAATTCTGCTCGATGGTTCACTCAAGGTTCGCGAGGCGAGCGATTATCAGGGTACAGCCCTCACGAGCACCGACTCTGGTCTGAGAAGGGCAGCTGATATCTCGCGAGTGGTTGCTGCTTCCGCGGGGAAAGCGACCGAATTGGCGATCGAAAGCAAGCGAAACATGGACGAGATCGTGAAAGCGAATTCGAAGATCGAAGTCCAGGTGAGCGAATCGACACTCAAGGTTCAGAAGCTTGATGAAGCGAGTGGTCAGATCGTCACAATTGTCGAAACCATTGAGCAGATTGCGAAGCAAACCAATCTTCTTGCCTTAAACGCAGCGATCGAAGCTGCCAGAGCTGGCGAACATGGGAAAGGCTTCGCCGTCGTGGCTGAAGAAGTTCGAAAGCTCGCCGAGCAGGCGAGTGGCTCTGCCAGTCAGATTGTGGAGCTGATTGACAATATTCGGGATCAGGTCTCCCAGACTGTTAAAGCCATTACTGCGACTGGCCCGTTGGTTCAACGAGCGAGTGAGCTGAGCTCGCAGGCTGGCGCATCCCTCGATAAGATTGCTGAGTCTTCGCGTTGCGTGGTTACGGATGTCAGTGGTGTTGCTGAGCAAAGTTCCCAAATGCTAGAGGGAATGGAAACGTGCAAAGCCTACTCAGACGACACCCACGAACGCTCGCTGCACATGGTATCGGAGGCAGAGCAAGTGGTGGCAGCCATTCAACATGTGACTGCCATCAGCCAAACTTCCGCCGCCGGAGCAGAAGAAATGACTGCCTCTGCTGAAGCTGTGACTGCCTCTGCCGAAGAGCTGAATGAGATGGCTTCAAGCCTCGACAGAATCGTCGGGCAATTCAAAACGCGAAAGGGCCCTGAGGAAGCCGGAGTGGAGGAGGCAGCATGACTTTGCAAACTTGGACAAACCCCGAAGAGAACTTCATAGCAGGGTTGTCCTGTTGCCAGAGAGCCTGGTGAAGAGAAGGACTCAGGCCAAGGGAAGGGATAGCCATGGGAAATCAAGCGAGACGATCGCTTCTCGAGAAAAGAACTGAGGGTGGGTGCAACCGGTTTGCTCCCTTGCTTCCCCCCTCTCCTTCTTGTTCGATTGTTAACAATTTCAGCGAAGATGCCCTAACGTTAGGGCAACAGATTTCCGATGAAATATTTGTGTCTGCAAATAATTGGCTTCGGCCACAAAGGAATGGAGAAAAATGACGTGGTTCTATAACCTTAAAACTCGATCGAAACTCCTGTTAGGGTTCGGCGTTCTCATCGCCCTGACTTTCGTGATAGCCGCTGTCGGCTTCTTGGCGCTCGGTAGCTCGCGGCAGTCGATGACAACCTTCTATGACGATGTTTTGCCGGAAATCCAAACCCTGAAAGACATCACTGCGAAGATAAACGAGTTTCGGCTTCAGCACTATCGAGCTGTCGCCACCATCGTGCCGGAGCAACGGGCCAAGTCCCTGGAGAAGATCAAGGAGCTGGATCTCGAAATCGACAAGCTGATCGACGACTACCTGGAAATGGCACACAAGAAGGATCAGGAGAATGCTGTGAAGCTCGATGAGGCCTGGCACAAGTATCGCAAGCGAGATGCTGATTGGATGGCTCTTGTCACGTCCGGCAAGATCGAAGAAAGCAAGGAGCACATTGAAACCCAACTTTTGCCGGTTGCCAGGGACGAGATCAACCCAGCACTTGCTCAGGGACTAAAAACCAGTTTGGCTTTAGGAGCAAGGGTGTATTCATCTACAGTGAGCCAGTCGATTGCTGCCCAGCGAAACATGGCAATCGTCTTTGGCGTGGTGCTTATTCTGTGTCTCACTGTCACGATCGTGATCGTCCGTTACCTGACTGGAGTCTTGAAGGAGATCAGCGACCGTATCAAGCTGATGTCAACCCACGGTGTTCCGATGTTGCAGGAAGCGATGGACGGGATGGCCTCCTTTGACCTGACGAAGCAAGTCGGCTGGAAAACACAAGAGATTCCTCGGCTCTATGGCGATGATCTGGGTGAAGTCGGGGGCAACTTGAATCGCCTCATCGTCCTGCTCCGGGCCACTTCCGAAAAATACACCCAGGTTCAGCAAAACCTCCTCGGCATTGTCAAGGATCTGCAGGCAGGGGCCAAGCAGATCAGCGATTCCTGCGAGAGTCTCCACAGTGCTAGCGAGCAGGCCTCGAACGCCTCAGGCGAAATTGCGGAAGGGAGCGAGAAGTTAGCTTATTCGGCGCAAGAGACGACAGCCGTTATGGATCGACTTCTGACCGGTACCGAAGAGGTGAAGGAAGCGAGTTCACAGCAGAGCGAAGCCTTGACGAAGGCTAATGAGGATTTGGGAGAAGCCTCTTCAGTCGCCCGAGATGTGGCAGCCGCTGCCCAACAGGCAACTGCTGTCGCCCAGGAAGGCAAGCTCAAGATTCAAAGCATCGTGCAAGCCAACAGCAAGATCGAAGTGCAGGTGGAGGAATCGACGAACCAAGTGAGGCAGCTTGACGAAGCCAGTGGGGAAATCGTGGCTATTGTTCAATCCATCGAGCAGATCGCGGAGCAAACCAACCTCCTTGCCTTGAATGCTGCCATTGAAGCAGCCAGAGCAGGCGAGCATGGGCGCGGTTTTGCCGTGGTGGCGGAAGAGGTTCGAAAGTTGGCTGAACAGGCCAGGGGTTCGACTCAGCAGATCGTCGTGATGATCGACAACATTCGCAAGCAGGTCTCGCAAACGGTCGATGCCATCACTGCCACTGGGCCTCTTGTGCAGCACGCCAGCAAGATGAGTGCGGAAGCAGGTGATTCATTGGGTCTCATCGCCGAATCTTCGGAGCAAGTCGCCCGTGAAGCCCACGGTGTTGCCCAGCGCAGTGAGGAACTGAGAAAGGAAATCGGCAACGTGCAAGCCTTGGCCGAACAAACCCTTCAGCAAAGTGCGGAAATGGCCTCTGGTGCCTCTCAGGTTTCTGGAGCGATCCAAGGCGTGGCGGCTATCAGTGAAGAGACAGCGGCAGGGGCAGAGCAATTGACCGCCTCGGCTCAGGGGGTCAGTGACTCGGTTCGACAACTCAGTGAGATGGCTAACAAGTTGAGTGCCTTGGCCAGCCAATTCAAGACGACTCACGAAAGTGAGCCGGATCATCGGCCCACATCGCGCGCTGCCTAGAACCGCTCCATTCCTTGGCCCTTCTCTCCCTTGAGACTTTCTCATGGAAGAGAGGGGTTTTTTTGCTATTACTCAGCAAGTTATTCGAGGGGATCAGAGTTCAGGGTAGGAAGGGAAAAGTGATGAGAAACACACGGTCGCGCGGGGCCATAATAGAGTCTGATACAAGTGGAAGATTCTGCCATCACGATACATTGTTTGCCAGGGCTTGGGGCAGACCACCGACTTTTTGTCGAGCAAATGAGAGGCTTGGAGAATTGCCTTTGCCCTCCCCTTCCTCCTCCGGGAGATTCGAAAACCCTCCGGGACTATGGCAAAGAGTGGTTAAAGGGGGTGGAGTGGAATCATCTCACCTTGTTCATAGGCTTTTCCTTCGGGGGCATGGTAGCTTTGGAGGCCTTGGCTTCCGTTGAAGTCCCGCACGACAAGGTGTTAGGGCTCGTGATCCTGTCTGGTTGTCGCAGCCGCAGAGCCATTACTCAAGAGTTCAAGAAGAACGTCACCTTGATGCATCTTGCGCCGAAGCCCCTTTTGCGGAGTCAATTGCGTAGGATCGCCCGGACTTTTTCACCGAATGATCCTTTGACCGACGAGCAGAGAGACCTCCTCGTTGAGATGGCGGATGAGATCGATTTGGATCTCCTTCGCTGGGGGGCAGCTGCCTGTGCCAAATGGGACTATGAAGGACCAGAAAAGACAGGCTTTCCGTTCCCGGTCTACCAAATTCATGGCTCAGAAGATGATGTGATCCCCTTGGTCGAAGGAGATCCTGACTTCGTGATCCCTGGGGGAGGTCACATGATTCAGTATGCCCACTCGGCTGAGATCAACCGCTTGATCGAGCTCAGACGAGATGCTTGGCTTGCCGAGAGATCTGGTTCCTAGCCGGTGGTGGGCCAGCCGCTGGGGAGATACTGCCAGGTAAGGTCTTGGTCGCTGAGGTCACAGACGGAGTATCCAGCTGGATCAACTCCGAACCGGGATCCGTTCCACCAGTTCCCGCAGACCGCCCCACTTGTGATGTGCTGGCATCCGTTGTAGAGGAGGTTCTCGCGGATGTGGGTGTGGCCCTGCAGAACTGCTTTCACGGGATAAGGCTTCAGGATTTCGTGGAGTTGCTTGCCATTCTCGATCAACATTCTGGCCTGAGGTTTCTCATAAGTGCCATCGTTGATCGTGTGATAGCCTGACATCAGGGGAGAATGAACCGCCACGACGATGGGAGTGCCTGGCTTGAGGGTAGCGAGATCGCCCTTTAGCCACTCAAGTTGTCCCGGATCAATCTGGGAGCGATAGGGCCAGGGGTCCGGTGTGGCAGGCCCTTGGATCGAATCCATCAGGATGAAATGCCACCCGCCGCGATTGAAAGATCGGTAAGTTGGCCCTTTCAAAAATCGGTCTGCGAAGGCCTTTTTTCCAAAATGGGGATCGGTGGCGTCGCTGGAGCCGTCTTTGCCCCAGCCGACGATATCGTGATTCCCAACGACGTAGTGGATTGGCATTTCCAGGGGTTTGAGCCACTCGGAAAGTGTTTTGAGCCAGCGTTCTGATTCTGCGCTCGTTCGTCCCATGAGCCCCTCGCAGGCGTCGCCCCCAACAATAATGAAGTCAGGTCGAGGATTGAGGGAATGAATTCTTTTGACGCAAAGGGCGACCCCCTCTTGGGCTCCGTCCTGAAATCGGATGTGGAGATCTGTCATGTGGACAAAGCGGAGTTTGGGAACTTGGGCTTCTTCACCCTCTGGCTTGACGGGGGTAAGAAGGCTCACTCCAGCCAGACCAAGTCCACCGGCAAGGAGGTCGCGTCTGGTCATCGGGGGTCACCAGGTTGTGGCGGAGCTGTGTTTTCGAAGTTCTGGGTGGGAACGTCGGACGCAGGAGGCTGACTTGCCTGATTTGTTGCAGGATTCTCTGTGGCCTCTGGTTGGCTGCACCCAGTCAAAAGGGTCGCCAGGAGGGAAAGTGCTGCGATGATTGGAATGTTTTTCTTCATGGACGTGGTTTCTTGGTGGGATGTGGAGAGGTTCTGAACCCTGGATGAATACCAGGGTTCAGAATGATCGATGGCTCGTGGTTTAGAACCGGAAGTCTGGGCCTTGGCCAGTGTTTCCGAATTCCGTTCCGCGGCTATCACCCCAGTTGCACTGTCCATTGACTCGTTCTGGGCGCCAGACTTTAGCGTGGCCATCGGCGAATCCATAGACACCAACCCCATTGTATCTCTGGCTGGAGGGTCTTGCTTCCAGGGCTCGAATCCAGGCGGCAGTGCTGGAGTTCCAGAAGTTCGAGCGGTTGTTGGTTGTTGCCCCGGCGTTCGAAACAAGGCGCCCACTCCACGCTCACCGCTGAAGAACCGACCTTCTTCCCCCAAGGACGGCGATCCTGCATTCGAGTGGCGGCGAATCGCTGCCAAAACTCAAAAATCGTGGAAATTCTGGCCGTTATGGTTTAGTTTGCAAAATGGCGACTCTGATTCCCGATCCCATCCCCTCGAGAAGCAGTCATGGAGAACGAGAATTGGCTCGGATCCTTCGGAAGCTGCCTGAGGATTGGACCGTGTATCACGAACCCAGTGTCCGGGGGCTACGGCCTGACTTCGTGATTCTGGCCCCCTCTCTGGGCGTGCTCGTGCTGGAGGTGAAGGATTGGAAGCTGGGATCCCTGCAGTCGCTGGACACTCACTGGGTCGAACGGCAAGCCGCGAGTGCCGCTCCACCGAAACGGGAAAAGAACCCGCTGCGGCAGGTTGATAACTATTGGCGCGCGCTGAAGGATGAATGTCAGGGAAACCTCTTTGGCCAGGCTCTTGTGCAGCGGGAAGGTCCGTGGCGGGGGAATCTCTGCTTTCCAGTGGGGGCCGCCGTGGT
>JALOLT010000012.1 GCA_025455775.1 Fimbriimonadaceae bacterium | reverse complement strand
ACCCATTTCCATGGGGAGTCGGATTCGGGGTTGCCCTCGCGATTCTCGGAGCGCTCATCTACGCCATCTATGGCAAAGAATTCGGCCAACGCTATAGCCTCCGCAAAAAGCAAGAGAGCCGGGCTGCCTACTGGTTCATCTTCCCTTGGCTCTTCGGAATCGTGATCTTCACCGTCGGGCCGATGATCTTCTCGCTCCTCATGAGCTTCGCCGACTGGGACATCATTCAACCAGCTCGATGGCGAGGATTCGAAAACTATATCGAGGCCTTTACCACCGATACCAGGGTACTCATTAGCTTGCGAGTCACGATCCTTTTCACGATCGTCAGCGTCCCGGCTGGTCTCGTCACTGCCCTCCTGATGGCGCTGCTTTTGAATGTGAAGGTGAAAGGCATCCCTCTCTTCCGAGCCTTCTTCTACCTGCCTTCGCTTGCCAGTGCTGTGGCAGCTTCCCTCATCTGGATGAGAGTCTTCAACCCGAACGACGGCCTTATCAATGGCGTTCTGTACTCCATTCCGCCTCTCGGGGATCTCCTCAGTGCTTGGGCCGGAAGGCCAGACGAAAAAATAAACTGGCTCAATAGCGAAGTCGGTGTCCTCCCCGCCCTTGTCATCATGGGTCTCTGGGGTGTCGGCGGAGCGATGATCATCATCCTCGCTGGTCTCCAAGGAGTTCCCGCCCACTACTACGAAGCAGCAACCCTCGATGGAGCAGGGCCTTGGCATAAGTTCAAGAGTGTCACCCTCCCACTCATCACTCCAGCCCTCTTCTTCTGCCTAATCACTGGCTTCATCGGTTCATTTCAGACCTTCACCCAAGCCTTTATCATGACCGGAGGAGGTCCAAACGATGCCTCTCTCTTCTTTATGCTCCACCTGTATCGCCAAGCCTTCGAAAGCTTGCGGATGGGCTACGCCAGTTCCCTTGCGTGGATCTTGTTCTTCCTGATCCTCGCCTTTACTCTCCTCCAGCTCAAAGCCAACAAGTGGGTTTACTATGAAGCAGACGCCAAGAGCTAGCGATCCATCAACCACGGTTCCCGTGGAAACTAAAAACCCCCAAACCGAGCCGAGCAAGGTTGCCAAGCCTGCCCCGGCCAGGATCAACCGCGCCCAACAAGCCAGGATCGAAAAGTTCTGGAAAGTCGTTCTCTTCATCCTCCTCTGCCTCGGATCCATCGTGTTTCTCATTCCGTTTTGGGTAACCCTCATGATGTCCCTCAAGTCGACGGCAGACATCGCCGGAACGCCTCTCTGGTCTTGGCCAACTGAGCCTTCCCTTCAGAACTACGTCAAGGTTCTTACCAACGAGAACGCTCCGTTTCTTCTTTTCTTCCGGAATACAACGGTCATCGCTGTTCTCAGTACAGTTGGCGTTCTCATTACCTCTGCCCTGGCAGCCTATGCCTTTGCCAGGCTCAACTTCCGGGGTCGAGATGGCCTCTTTATCGTCCTTCTGGCCACGATGATGCTGCCTGGCATCGTCACCATGATCCCTACCTACGTGATGTACAAATACCTCTCGTGGGTCGATTCCTTCCTTCCCCTCTGGGTTCCCGCTTGGTTTGGCGGAGGTGCCTTCAACATCTTCTTGCTGCGCCAGTTCTACATGGGGATCCCCCGTGAACTCGACGAAGCAGCTGTCATCGACGGGGCCAGTCACGCCACGATCTTTTGGCGCATCATCATGCCTCTTTCTGGGCCAGCCCTCGCGACCGTCGGAATCTTCGCCCTCATCTACAACTGGCGGGACTTCATGGGCCCCCTCCTCTACCTCAACGACCCCAAGAAGCAAACCCTCGAGCTCGGGCTCCGCACTTACCAAACACTCAATAGTGCCCAGTGGGATCTTCTCATGGCTGCCTCGATCCTGGTTCTCATTCCCCTCGTCATCCTCTTCGTCGTGGGGCAAAAATTCTTCGTCCGCGGCATCGTGATGACGGGCGGAAAGTAGCCTGATCGAAAAAAAGTAAAAAAAAAGTTTTGTAGCACTTGAAATGTTTTGACATCAATGTATAATGAAGTCGAATAGTTTCTCCAACGGCGGAGAGGTCAATGACAGCATCAATTAAGGACATTGCGCGAAAAGTCGGGGTTTCCGTTAGTACAGTGAGCTACGCACTGAACAACGGCCCGAAGCCTGTAGCTCCCCAACTAAAACAGCGCATCTTGGACGCTGCGAAGGATCTCGACTACTATCCCCGCCACCTGGCACGCTCCCTCAAGCGCAAAAAGTCTGACGTCATCGGATTCATTCACAGCCACATGACGTTTGATATCATGCGATCCCCCGCCATCCACGAAGTCATCGTAGGCATCTCGAACGCTTGTCAAGAACAAGGCAAGGATCTTTTGATCTACACCCACTCGGATCGGCTCGAGGATCAGGGCCTCCTCTCCATGATCCTCGACGGGCGAGTCGACGGAGTGATCATCTTTGCCCCTGAGAACCAAGAAGAGATCTTCCAAACTCTTGACCGACGGAACTTCCCTTACGCCATCCTCTTAGGTGAGACCTCCGAGGATCGGTTCTGTTACTCCGTAGACAACCGACACGGCGTCGAGATGGCGGTCAATCACCTGGCTAATCTTGGTCACACTAAAATTGGACATATCACAGGAAGGCTGAGCCTCTATGATGGATTAGAACGAGATCGGGCCTTCAAAGACGCCTTGAGAGATCGAAATCTGCCAGTTGTTGACCATTGGGTTCAGTCCGGTAACTTCGAGTACCAAGTTTCCTACTCGGTCGCTCTGGATATGCTCCAGTTACCCGACAAGCCAACGGCTATCTTTGCCAGCAACGACGTGATGGCAAGAGCAACGATCGACGCTGCCAGAACCCTTGGACTCAGCGTCCCAACTGACCTGAGTGTCGTCGGATTCGACGATACCGAAGTGCCAAATTTAGGTGCCCCTGCTCTCACAACTGTGAGGCAGCCTCTCGAAAATCTCGGCCGGAAAGCCCTCGAAGCAGTGGTTCAAATTGCTGAAGGGAACTCCGTCCCCCGACCAGAACTTATACAAACGACCCTCATAGTAAGAGAGTCGACAGCACCAACGAAGGAGCCTATCTGATGAAAACTAGAGCTTTTACGCTCATTGAACTACTCGTCGTCATTGCGATCATCGCGATCCTCGCGGCGATCCTCTTCCCTGTATTTGCGCAAGCCAAAGCAGCAGCCAAAAAGACCCAAGATCTCTCGAACCTGAAACAACAGGGGACAGCAACCATGATCTACATGGCTGACTACGATGACATGTTCCCCCGAGGAAGCTATCTCATGGCTCCTCCCAACCCAAACAACGCCTGGCAAACCTGGCGAGACTTCATTCTCCCCTACATCAAAAATGGTGGGGAAAGAGATGACTGGTATGGCGGCCAAACCAGAGCCCGCGGCGGAATCTTCCGAAGCCCATCTGCGCCAGCAAACGCAGTCAACAGCTACGGTGCTCACAGTGGTCTCTTCCCTGAGATGATCAACGATTGGTGGCAAGGAGCCCAGTACAACGAGCCACCCTACGGCCCAGGAACTCCTCGTCCATCGAGAACCCAAACTGCCCTCGAAAAGCCAGCCGGAGTCTTGATGATCACGACCATTGGAGTAAACCCAGACTGGGGCAACACAGGAGCCAACGCGCTGGAAACAGACTGGTGGTTCCACGGCGGAGCCCAATGGCCTCCTGTCTTCACTGGCCCAACCTCTGGCGCCCGCTGGGATAACGACCTCGGTAACTGCAACTGGCAAGCCTCAGGAAACGTCGGCTGCGCTATGCCTCGATACCGATACACTGACACCGCCAACGTCACCTGGGCAGATGGCCACGCTAAGAACGTCAAGAAAGGCGCCCTCAACTGGTGCCGAGACATCTATCCCGGTTGGAGCCACTTCCCACAAGGGTCGCCAGATTCCGATTGGAGCTGGATGTTTACGGCAGGAAACCCTTGCGCTGGATTCTGACAACGGATCACTCATTAACATGAAAAAGACTCTTCTTCTTCTTGCCGCTGCAACGCTTGCTGCTGCCTTTCTCACCGGATGCAACGCTGGTGACGAAGGGCCAGGTGAACTGCCTCCTCCAGTGGAAAACAAGGTCGATATGAACGACCCTAACATCCCAGAGCAAGCTAAGTCGAGAATGCAGAACGCTCAGAAAATTGCTGAGTCAAATGCTAAGACAGCAGCGCAAACCAAGTAAGAACCTACCCAAAAAAACTCGTTCGATGATGTCTATCATCTTCAAAAGTGCATCAGCCAAGCCCCTGTTCGGGGGCTTGGCCCTTTTCGTTTTATTAACCGCTTGCACCCCAACCGCAGATACAACAAGCGAAATCGAC
The DNA here is from genome assembly GCA_025455775.1 of Fimbriimonadaceae bacterium. GTDB lineage: Bacteria > Armatimonadota > Fimbriimonadia > Fimbriimonadales > Fimbriimonadaceae > JALOLT01. Next base: position 33,345 of record JALOLT010000012.1, on the reverse strand, counting down.
TCATCGCCCGGCATCATACTCAAGCCAGGAACGACCGACCCGAAACTGGCGGGAGCCTGGAAGACCCCCGACGGCAAAAGCAAAATGGATCTCCGGGCAGACGGGACTCTCGAACTGGTAAACGAGGCACCTGCCAGAGGGGGAGGAGGCACCACTACCCAAATGGGGAAATGGTCCGTCGAATCCACTAACCTCCAACTTGATGTACCAGGAACTCCCATGGTCTACGGCTACACCCTCAAAGAGGACGGAACCTTACTTTTGAAACACAGACGGGTCAAAGAGCCCCTCACCTACGTGAGGGATTCCCAGAACAAATCAGAAGACTCTTCCAAAACCGCCAGCCCCAAAGACACAAAATGATCATCACGACCCTACTGGCATCACTCGTCGTGGCACAAGCGTCATCTCCGACGAACCTCCTCGTAAACGGCGACTTTGGTTCCACCGCCGGAGGTTGGGATTTCCCATCCCAAACCAAGCGGATTTCAACTCCCCACGGCCCAGGTGTCTCGATCTCGGTCGAAGGAAGGGGCGGTAACACCTGGGACGTCCAGTTCCGCCAACTTCTCGCTCAACCAGTGAAAAGGGGTGACGTCTTTAGCCTCCGCTTCTTTGCCCGCAGCCAAGATCGCGTTAAGATCGAAGCCTTTGTGCAAGAGTACGAGGGACGATGGCAAACCCTCGGCTCACTCGGCCCTACCCTCACCCCCGACTGGCAAGAGTATTCTGTGATCGCCTCCGCAAACCTGAACTACCCTGAAAGAGGAGTCCAGGTCACCTTCACGCTGAACCATGCCCCGGGAACAGTTGAACTCGCCAACGTACGGCTCTCATCGCTTTCTGCGAATCGCCCCACGAGGCAAAACCCCACGACACTGCTTGGTGCCCTGCCCAGTCCCGAAGCCTGGCGTCTGCGCAGTGCTCAAGTTGCATCTACCGGACAAGGGATCCGGATTACGGCAAACCCAAACCCAGACGCTAGACCATGGGAACACAACGTGCAAATCCCCCTGAACGGGGTGATCCTGCCAGGTGACACCCTTGTCTTCCGCGCCAAGATGAGAAGCGCCAATCGCTCTCGAGTCACAGCGAACATCGAACTCAATGCTGAGCCCCACACAAAAGTGCTCAGTGAATCAGTTGTCCTGACTCCCGAATGGAGGGATGTGATTCTGGCAGGCCCTGCCAGTTCAGGCTGGGATGCAACCCAAGGCCAATTCACCCTCTTTTTAGGTCACGGGAAGACGGATGTTGAAGTCGAGAACATCCAAATCCAAAACTTTGGACGAACTCCCCCTCGCGAGCTCGGGATCAAAGTGGATCCCTACGGAGGGCAAGCAAACCCTGAAACCTGGCGCGCCCCGGCTCTCGCTCGCATCGAACGAATCCGCAAAGGCGACATCACCATCATCGTCCAGGATCGTAACGGCAGGCCAGTCCCGAACGCTACAATTCAAGTTGAACAGCAGAAGCACCACTTCCGATTCGGAACTGCCGTGGTGGGAGACCTCATCAATGGGACAAGCGAAGATGCGGCCCAGTACCGCGCCAACCTCAAGCGGCTCTTTAATACTGCCGTCTTCGAGAACGACATGAAATGGGGCAACCCTGGCAACGACACCCCAGAAGGACTTGCCAAGACGCGCCGTGCCCTTGACTGGCTAGAGCAACAAGGGTTCCGCACCAGGGGACACAACCTTGTGTGGGGTTCAGATCAGTATCTGCCTGGAAATCTCAAGTCCCTCACCCTCGAACAAAAACGCCAAGCGGTTCGCGACCGAGTCAAGACTGGTGCGAATCTCTTCAAGGGTCGGCTCTACGCTTGGGATGTTGTGAACGAAGCCGTTACTGAAAACAGCCTTTGGCAAGCCCTCGGCTGGTCGGAGTTTCGCATGGCTTATCAGCTGGCAAAGGAGACTGACCCCAAGGCCCTTACAGTCTACAACGACTTCAATGTCACAGAAGAGAGTCAAGCCGGAAAGGGTCACCAACAAGCCTTCTTCCGACTCGTGCGAGAGCAACTTGCCGCTGGGGCAAAAATCGACATGCTCGGTCTGCAAGGCCACGTCGGTACTCCCCTGACTCCCACTCAGCGCGTCCTCGAAATCCTGGATGAAACGGCTCAGTTCAAGCTGCCTATTGAGATCACCGAGTACGACGTGACGCTCTGGGATGACACAGCCCACGCTGCTCACACCAGGGATTTCGTCACTGCCTGCTTTAGTCACCCCTCTGTCGAAGCAGTCATTCTGTGGGGATTCTGGGCGGGGGCTCATTGGCGGGGCGACACTGCTGCTCTCTTCAATCTGGACTGGTCGCCTCGCCCAGCCGCGAAGGTTTGGGAAGACATGGTGAAGCGAGAATGGTGGACGAAGGCCAGCCTTCGCAGCAACTCCGCTGGCCAAGCCTCAACCAGGGCCTTCTACGGCACCCATAAGGTCACAATTCGCCGGGGCAGCGCTACTGCTACGGCAACCATCGAAACAAAGCCTGGCCAACCAGCCAGGGTCGTCGTCAAACTCCCCTGACCCCGTCCGAACCTCCGTCCCTTTGCGGCGATTGGGACAGAGGTTCGCTAAAGTTTTGCGCGGCTTCGCCCGCAGCCTCGCCCGCCCGGAACTGCCGCCTTGGGGGGCTCCGTTCCAACCACTCATCCGGGCCGCCCTCCGCCGCGCAAACTTTTTTTCACCCCAATTCCCTGGCGAAAGCCACCCTTACTACTGGGCATCTTTTGTTCTCTACGGGAGTCCCTTGTAACAAAACTCCCAGACCACCAAAGATCTACCCCTCTAAAGCCGGCTTCGGCTTTCCGAGCATCTTCACGAGCCAAGGCTTCAACTTTGGCTCTTTCCCCTGATAGGCCTTAATCGCCTGACCGACAGATTGCACGATGTTCCAACCTTGCAAGACAAGCCAGATCGCAATCCCTATCCCAAATCGAATCACGACTTCTTGCCAAGAAAACTCCACCCAATTCGTCTGGAAGTGATAGATCAAGCGAACCGCACTATAGATGAGCCCAACCGCAGTGATCGTGAAAAGAATGGCATTCAAGACAATGGTTTCGAATGTCGCTCGCAGAGCGTGACTCGCCACAAACCGCGACTTACCCCTGGCAAGAAAAAAAGCGATGAGAGGCATCCACAAAGGGCCAAAGATGCTCAAAATGTGAACCCCAGCTGCGAGCTGTCTCTCTCGTTGGGTGACCCCTTCCTCGATCGGCCTTTGGCCTGGCGAGGTGACTGAGGTTGGCGGGGGAGGCGGCACCATCATTTTCTGTTCAATGTCTATGACGAAAACGGAGACTAGGTTGCACCGCTCCCCCACGATTGGCCCATTCTCCGGTAATCTGCTCTCCACTATGCAGAGCAAAGTATTAGAAAAACTGCTGGGCAAAAAGGTCGTCGTTTGGAGCAAGCACAACGAAAACGCCCGCGACGTCGGGATTCTTTCGAGCTTTGACGAACAGTGGATCGTCGTAGACCGAGAGAACGAGCAGTTGTACTTCCCCATCGCCCAGATTCACTGCATGAAGCCGATGGAATTTGGCGGCTAATTTCTGGCGCCACGGCCTCTTTTTTGCCCACTAATCCATCAACCAATACCTCCCGCGGTCTCACCGCAGGAGGTATTGACTCAATGTAATCAGGCAATGATTCTTGGCTTCTTACGATGCCTGTTTCTTTGCAGCTCGACGCCGCTTCAAGAGACCTGCCAAAGCCAGAATTGTCAGCGTTGCAGGCTCAGGAACAGACGAGGTGTACTGGATATCGTCGATCAAGACGCCGGCAGCGTTGGCAATCGCAGTCGGAGACTGGCGGAACAGGAGTCTATCATAGGTAACGGGAGTCGGTCCATAGGTTGGAGCAAAGTTCCGGAAGTAGTCTTCCCAACCCACGCCTGTGTACATCAAAGTGTTATTGATGTACATGTTCCAGACATCGTTATTCGCTCCGGGATTAAATGTCATATCAAACTTCATATCCAAGACGGTACCGGCTGAGATGTTCTCCATGAGAGTAACTGACGGAAACGTGTTGGAAATTCCATTGAAGTCAAATAAGTAGATCCGCCAGCTCGTATCCAAACCGCCGTTGTTTTCCAGGCGAATCCAGTTGCCACGTTGGCCAGTACCATTGTCGATCGAGACTGTCACGCCTTCCCCGTTTTTTCCACCAACCAAAGGACTCCACTTCCAGCTGGCATCGAATCGGCGAAACGCACCTGTCTCACTCACTTTATCCATCAAGGCCGGACTGTAAGGCTGGTCTCCAAAACTTCCTGAAGCGACGCGTTGGCTCGTTCTCCAGCTTTTGTTTCCAGTGATTGGGCTCGTACTCACCACCTGCTGATCCCAGCTAGGGTTAGTGATTTGCCATCCATCGTAGCCGTTGGTGATTGGGCCATCAGGATAACTTTCAAAGTCAACCGAAACTGTGTCGGCAAGTGCGAAACATGACAGGGTCAATGCTGCGAAAACTACGATGCTTTTAAGGTTCATTGTGCTCCATCTCCTGAGAGTTAAATCTCATTTACACAAGAATCTTAACACAAGAGTTGCAAAAGGATATCTAGTACAAATTACTAAATATTAAAGTTTAGGTGAATATACTGAGTCAGATTATCTCCCACTGACCAGCCCGTATTTTAAGGAAAGTTCTTAAGAGTAGAGTTCCTCCTCAGTATGGGGCATGGCAATGTGCGAACCCAGGGAGGGCGTAGCCCGACCGGAATCCGAACATCGTGCTTGGTAGGTCGCAGCCTTACGTCAAGCCGTCCGTACTACGAGAGGCAAATGCCAATCGAGAAAGACGTGTTGCAAGGTGGAAACCTCCAGAGCCGGACCAGAAACTTCCTTGGTGAGCGAGCTGCAGGGCTACCTCCAAGTGCCTGGTTCCCGATAAACTCACGAATCAGTCGCAGTCCAAGCTGGTCAGTTTGTCGGGAACCAGCCAGGGACTAGCCAAGGTCAGCGGGAGAATCCTCGAGACTCAGCGGATAATCTCTAGCCATCCTTAAAAGCCAGCACCCTCACCCACCAAGAGTGTAAGTGTGGCTCCGAATCAAGTCAGAGGTGTTCACTCGGATCAGTTCCCCGCTTGCCGTCCCGACGAGCAGCTGCTGCCCATCAGAAGAAAAGCGAAGGGCGTTGATATAGGGCTTATCGGGCAAAACGTTCTCGACAATCTTCTGCAAAGTCCCTGAGTCATAAATCGCCACCTCGCCGTCAATTCCCCCAGTCGCGATAAACTTACCATCCCACGAAAGATCCATCGCCCAGACTTGACCCTCTAAAAGGGCTCTGCGCTTTGCCGTCCGCGCCTCCAACACTTCGACTGAGCCACCCAGCTGTTGGGCATAGAGAATCGTGCCGTCTGGCGAGAACTTAAGCCCACCTATAGAGAGATCCTCACGCCGGACAGAACTCACCTGTCTCCCGGTTGCTGCGTCCCAAACCACGAGACCACCAGGGCCGCCGCCTGCCACAAGGCGACCCTTGGGATCTGTCGCCATTCGGTAGGCGTCGCTCGGCAGACCACGGTAAATGCGAAGCTGAGTCCCCCGCGACCCGCTCCACCTTTTCAATAAATTGTCGTAGCCAGAGGTCACAACATCGCCATTGGGTAAGAACCCAACTCCCGAGGCAAAGGAAGTCCCAGAGTTCTTGCTCCACCGAGCGGTTGAAGACCCAACTGGAAAAACCGCCACCCTGCCGTCTCCCCATGTCGCAGCAAAAGACCGACCATCAGGCGAAAACGCAAGGTCAGTGACTTGAGAGCGACCGGCACGAAAAGACCGAACGCCTCCGGCACTGAACTCCCAACTGCGAACAAGACTGTCCCAACCGCCAGAGATCACGAGCTGATTCCGATTCACATCAATCGCTGTCGTGCCTCCCTGGTGTGGCTGCAAAAGAAGAAGGGCAGAAATTGTTGCCGTAACCATGAGAGCCATTTTAGCAAGAATCCACCCCTGAGGTTTGGTCGCAATTCGCCGAAAACAAGGATGGGACAGTTTCACTGAATCCCTCATGCTCCAAGGATCGGAGCATGAAGCAAGCGAATGGATGCGCGGAAGGAAACACCTACCGTGCTGAGAGTAGACAATCTGTTTGGATCACACCTCCGAAACCTGAGCCGAAGCCTGGATCGCACCAGCGAAAGGCATGGGTTGCTTACCGGCAACCTCGCCAACGCCAATGTCCCGGGCTACAAGCGAAAGGACATCGACTTTGCCATCGAACTAGATGGGGCAGAGTCAAAGCTTGGCTCTCGAATTTCGCTCATGCGTTCCCGAATGGGAATGACAAACCCCAACGACTCTGCCATACGAGTAGACGGTAACTCCGTCGAACTCGAAAAGGAGGTCATGTCAATCGCCGAGTCAGAAATGCGCTACCAAATGCTCACCGAAATGACAGGACGCTACTTTAGCGGCCTTAAGAATGTGATCAAGGAAGGGAGAGGATGACCCTAAACCAGGCCATGAGAGCGAGTGCCACAGGGCTCAATGCGGAACGCACCCGCATGGACGTCATCAGCGGCAACATCGCCAACGCAAACTCCATGCGCACCCCCGATCAGGACGCCTACCGACGCCAAATGGTCCTCCTCACCAGCAGTACCGAGGGCGTGCAGGTCCAACAAATTCTCCAAGATCAAAGTCCCCTCCGCGCCGTCCCAGAGCCAGATCACCCTTTGGCCGATGCAAACGGCTACGTCTACTTCAGCAACGTCGATCCCGTAACCGAGATGGTGAACCTCATGTCCGCCAGCCGGGCCTACGAAGCCAACGTTGCCGCTTTCAACTCCGCCAAGGGAATGGTTCGGGCCGCAATGCAAATCGGACGATTCTGACCCCAAAGCTGGAAAAGGAAACCTTCACACAATGCGCATCAACCCAGCCCTCGACAAGCTGAACCAGATAGCACAACCACTGACTCCTCAGGTCATGCCAGAAAGTGGGCAGGATTTTGGGGCGATGTTGATGGACGCCATAAAGGACGTGAACGCAACCCAGCTCGAAAGCCGGGGTTTGCAGAACGATCTGATGGCGGGTCGGCCAGTGGAATATCACGACCTGATGATCGCGATGGAACGTGCTTCAACTGCTATGCAGCTAACGATGCAGGTGCGCAACAAGGCTCTCGAAGCCTTTCAGGAAATAAACCGAATGCCTCTCTGATGAGACGGCCTTTGGCAACAACGTGAGACAACTGCTGGCCTAGGGATTGCCTTAGGACATGGGATCTTTCCTCGAACGGATAAAACAATGGTGGGAAACCGCAGACCGTACCCAACGATTGGTGACGGTATTCGGCTCTCTCTTCTTGGTGGTGGTGCTCGGAGCGACATTTTTGCTCTCCAGCCAACCTCGCCTGCAACCAGTGATGACTGGGCTCAGCGAGAGTGACAAGGGCACAGTTCACGAAGAGCTCACGAAGGCTGGATTCAAAGTTGAACTGAATCAGCAGGGCGACGTCGTGGTGCCTTCCAAAGACGTTCAGCGAGCCAGAATGGTGCTCGCGACCAAGGGCAAACTCCCCCGCTCCGGCAGTTCCAGCATGGATATCGTGACTGGCATCGGCAGCTTCGATACCCTCAATCAAGAGCAGAGAAAACTCCTGATCGCCCAAGAAAACGCCATCGCCGAAACCATTACGGCTCTCGAAGGCGTGGGTGGTGCGATGGTCAAAATCGCTCCCGGCAAAAACTCCCCCGTCATGGACGAAAAGGTTCCGCCAACCGCTGTCGTAACCGTCACAGAATCAGTTCCCGGAGCCATCACCCGCGAAAAGGGGCAGGCTATTGCGAACCTCATCCAATACGCCATTACCGGCATGACCCCAGAAGGAGTCAGCGTCGTTCTGAACTCGGGACGAGTGATCTACAACGGAGCAGAACAAAACCAGGACGGAGGAATGGCCAACAGCAAAATGGAAGCCGAGCGCACCGAAAGCAAGCGCCGAACCCAAACCCTGCAAGCCGAACTCGATTCCGTCTTTGGAGTCGGCAACACCATTGCCTACGTCGAAGTCAATCTCAACATGGATCCCACCACGACTTCGGTTGAGGACGTGAAACCAAGTGAAGCGCCTCTCCGCGAAGAAACAGGCAAGGAAGGGCTCCAGAGCCGAGGGGCAACGATCGGCGGAGTCGCTGGGCTCGAATCAAACACTCCCGGCCAGCCAGCAACTCCTGGCTCAGGAGGAGCAACCGGCAACACCTACAACAACCAGGTGATCTCGAGAACCTACGGTGCGACGACCACGAGAAAGGAGACCAAAAAAGCTCTTGGCGAAATCAGCGCGATGAACGTGACTGTAACAGCCAACTCCAAGCTCATCACAGACGTCGGCAGCCTGCAAAGGAGAGTCGAGGCAGTCCTTGGCGACAAACTCGGCACCCCAGGGTTCACTGCCAGCGTCGTCCCTATCGAATTTAGCACCAATGCTGCCCAAACCGAGGCTAAGGCACTGGCTGACGCTGCCTCGAGCCAAAGAATGCAGCAAATTCTCGCCATCCTCCCAGTCGCTGCGCTCATCCTCGTCGGTCTTATGCTGGTCAAAAGCATCGGCAAAACCTTCCGGACTCAGGCGGTTCAAACCGCCCAACTCAGTAATGGCCAACTGGTTCACATGCCAGTGCGAGACGACCACCATGCAGTCACTTACGCAGAAGCCAGCACGAGCCTTGAATCGATCGAGAGCCAAGACGATGACCCTGGCCATGACGAAGAAACCAAGCAAATCATGGCTGCCCTTGGGCTCGATCCAGGTATCGACTATCCGGAAGACAGCGAGGAAGCCCTGCACATTCGATCGATCAAGACTAAAGTCGACGTCCCCCTCGAGCAGATCAAGCGCATGGCGCGAGAAAAGCCTGAAGTTACTGCCATGCTCCTGAAGAGCTGGATGATGGAGGAACGACGGTGAGAAAGCACGTTGTCGAACTCAGCCCGAAGCGCAAGGCAGCGATCATCCTCGCTGTGATCGGGCCAGACGTCGCAAGCCAAGTCATTCGCCACTTCAGCGAAGAGCAAATTGAGCTCCTCTCCCTGGAAGTTGCTCGACTTGAAAAAGTCACCCCCGAGATGAGAGCCTCTTGCGTCAGCGAATTCCACGAGATGGCCCAAGCGCAAGACTTCATCGCAGAAGGTGGTCTTGGCAATGCCAAAAAGACCCTCGAAGCAGCTTTCGGCTCAGAAAGGGCAGAGGAGATGGTCCGCAAGATCATGTCAGCGATGGCAGTCGTCCCCTTCGAATTCCTCAAACGCGCCGACCCCCAACAGCTTCTCGGATTCATCAAGGACGAGCATCCCCAAACGATCGCTCTCATCCTTTCCTACATGCCAGTGAACCAAGCAGCAATGATCCTCACAAAGCTTCCCCAAGATCTCCGCGGAGAAGTCGCAGAGAGAGTCGCGGCAATGGATCAGACACCTCCAGAAGTGATCCGCAAAGTCGAGCAGGTTCTTGAGCGAAAGATGCACTCGATCATCAATACCGAAATGACGAAAGCCGGAGGCCCCAAGGCCCTCGTCGACCTGCTCAACCGTTGCGACCGAGCAACAGAACGCCTGATCATCGAAGCCCTGAGCGAAAATAACCCTGAACTCGCCGAAGAAGTCAAAAACATGATGTTCGTCTTCGAAGACGTCGTCAGTCTCGATGACCGAGCCGTCCAAGCAGTGCTCAAAGAAGTCGACATGAAGGAACTCGCAACCGCCCTCAAGGCCGTTGGCCAAGAAGTGCAAGAGAAGATCTTCCGCAACATGTCCGAACGAGCCATGGGAATGCTCAAAGAGGATATGGACTATATGGGCCCTGTGAAGCTCAAAGTAGTCGAAGAAGCCCAGCAGAAAATCGTGAGCGTGATCAGACGCCTAGAAGAAGCAGGAGAGATCACGATTGGACGCGGAGAAGAAGATGTCCTCGTCTAAGAACATTCTACGAAGTGGCATCGGCCAGAGCTACCTACCAATGCTCAAACCTGTGACTCAAATCGTCGCAGAGGCGGAGCAACAGCTGTGGGCTAAGGAAGAGGTCGAGGCTGCCAAAGCCCAAGCAAGAGCCGACGGTAAGCAAGAAGGCTTTCACCTTGGTTACCTCCAAGGCAAGGAGAAAGGGCTACGGGACGGAATCGAAGAAGGCCAAAAGACTGGCATGATTCAAGCCACCGATGAGTTCAACCGTGAGCATGATGGGCTCCTCACCATGTTTGCCAACAACCTCCAGGGCTTGGTGGATGAGTTCCAACAACAAATGGATCAGTGGTTCATTCGTTCCGAAGAGCAGCTGGCAGCACTCGCTCTCGAAATTGCCCGCCGGGCCCTCGCCCAAGAATTGACCCACACGAGGGAATCAATTCTGACCATCGCCAAGGAGGCTCTCTTAGAAGTCCGTTCCGGAACAAGCGTCCGGGTTCGAGTCAACCCTGTCGATGCAAGCGTCCTCGAATCCCGAAAGGGAGAGATCCTGCAATCTGTCAGCACGATTCAAGGAATCGAGATCGTGAGTGACGACAATGTCCTGACCGGTTGTTTGGTCGAGTCTGATGGGGGAGTCATCGACGCTCGCATTGAAACCTACCTCGAACGCCTTTCCCAACAAGTCAGAGGCGAGGCAGCATGACGTCCCCCACCTTCCCCAAGATGTTGAGAGCCTTCGAATCTTGCGACCGGCGGGAGGTTTTGGGCAAGGTGAGCCAGGTGGTCGGCCTCGTCTTAGAATCAAATGGCCCTGCTTCGCGAGTCGGTGACGTCTGCCTCGTGGAAACTCATGCTGGTGAGCCCCCAATTTCCTGCGAAGTGGTGGGTTTCCGCTCTGATAAAGTCCTTCTCATGCCCCTCGGCGAAATGACAGGGATTCAACCAGGGGCTTCGGTTCGAGCAACTGGCACCTGCCTCAGAGTCCCGATCGGCCCTTCCCTCCTCGGGCGAGTTCTGGATGGACTCGGACGCCCGATGGATGGCCTGGGAGCCCTGGGAACCAACGAGACATATCCGAACATTGCTCCGCCCCCCAATGCGATGGAACGGCAGATGATCGAAAAGCCCTATGTCACTGGGGTGCGCGCCATCGACTCCGTTCTCACCCTTGGAATTGGCCAGAGAATGGGAATCTTTGCCGGATCGGGAGTCGGCAAGAGCACCCTGCTCGGAATGATTGCGCGCAATGGGCTTGCCGACGTCAACGTGATCGCCCTGGTAGGCGAGCGGGGCCGTGAAGTCAGAGAGTTCATCGCCAATGACCTCGGGCCAGAAGGACTCGCCCGATCGGTCGTCGTCTGCGCCACAAGCGACGAACCAGCCCTCGTCAGAATCAAAGCCGCTCTCACTGCCACGGCAATCGCCGAATCTTTCCGCGACCAAGGGCTAAACGTCATGCTGATGATGGACTCCGTCACCCGATTTGCCATGGCCCAGCGCGAAGTTGGCTTGGCAGTCGGCGAACCGCCAAGCACCAAGGGATACACCCCCAGCGTCTTTGCCCTCTTGCCCCGACTCATGGAGAGAGCTGGTTGCGGATCAAAAGGCGCCATCACTGCCATTTATACAGTCTTGGTCGATGGCGACGACCAAAACGAACCAATCGCCGATGCCACCCGATCCATCCTCGACGGCCACATCGTTCTAAGTCGCCGCCTCACCAGCCGCGGCCACTATCCCCCGATCGACGTTATGAATAGCCTGAGCCGTGTGATGCCGATGGTGACCGACGCTGAACATGTAAGGCAAGCTAACGCAACCCGCGAACTCATCGCTGCTTATCATGATGTCGAAGACCTCGTTTCGGTTGGGGCATACAAAGCCGGAAGCCAACCAAAATCCGACGAAGCCATTGCAAAATGGGATCGAATCAATTCCCTGCTCCGGCAAGATAAGACGGAAGGGAGCGACTACCAAGCAACCAGAAACCAACTCGAGGAGCTCATCTATGGCTAAGTTTCAGTGGCGGCTCCAACGGCTCCTCGAATATCGCCAACTCCTCGAGAAGCAAGCCAAAGATGCTTTCCTTCAGGCAAAAGCCAGGACGAACGGAGCAGAAGCAGACAAAGCCAGGATGGAGCGAGATCTCGCAAGCCAGATCCCAGAAAGGTCGTCCGAAGATCTCCACCTCATCCTCTCGCATGGTTCCTTCGTTGAACGTCTGGAAGATCTAATCCAGAGTCAAGCAGCTGTCATTTCTGTCCTGGTCGACGAGGAAGAAACTTTCCGCCTCGCTTGGATCTTTGCCAAACAAGAATCAGAAGCCCTTCTGAAGCTCCGCGAAAGGGCCCTCGCCGAGTGGCAGATCGAGGAGACGAGGCTCGAGCAAAACGCACTCGATGAATGGGCTGTGATGAGGAGAACTCCATGAATATCCGCCTGAGAGGCTTCGAAGGGGCAAGCCAACGGATGCAGGAATTGCAGAGCCGGGTCGACAGTCTTTCCCTGAACCGCCAGAGCCAAGTCCCGAGTCCCGGTTTCACACCGCAGCCATTCCCTCTTCCCTCACTGGAAGGCCAGATCGGCGGGAACATGAGAGTCGTCCCAGGTGGCCTTTCCTCGCCTCTGCCCCTTGACCCAGGCTCCCTGGGAATCAGGCCTGCAGGTGGCCAAAATCCTCTCGCTCCCCTGGCCGAATGGCCAAAGGCGACACCGGAGCTCCGGGGCCTTATCCGGTCAACTGCCCTGAAACATGGCCTAGATCCGGACGTGTTTGAAGCCCTTGTTCAAACCGAATCAAGTTACGAAAACTCGACTGTCAGCCGCGCTGGTGCCCAAGGCCTCACCCAACTCATGCCAGGGACAGCCAGGATGTTGGGAGTCCAAAACCCCTTTAACCCAGCCGAGAATCTGGAGGGAGGGGCTCGCTACCTCTCCCAAATGCTCAAACAGTTCGACAATAACCTGCCCTTGGCCTTGGCTGCCTATAACGCTGGGCCAGGTGCAGTGCAACGCCACGGGGGGATCCCTCCCTTCGCTGAAACCCAAAACTACGTGAAGAGAGTGACCGACCGAGCTGAGGGCTTACGACGATGAGTGCACCTGCCCAATCCCTTGCCACTGGGGTACCAGCTGCCCCGAAAAAGAAAGGCAAGTTGGTGAAGGTCATCCTCGTTGTGCTGGTGGTCCTCCTCCTTGCTGGTGGCGGTGCTGTCTTCTTCCTCGCCCAAAAGGGAATCGTCAAAATCCCAGGGATCAGCCCCAAGAAGTCATCGGCCGCTTTGCTCTACAAGCCTGATGCCGAAAAGGCGAGCGAAAAAGCTCCTGCCCCGCCAACCAAACAAGCTCAAGTGCCGGCCGTGACGAAACCGAAAAACCCCCAACCCCCCGCAGACGAAGGCCCAAAGCCAGACCCGGCGAAAGGGGCGAAAAAGGTCGCGACCCTCTGGGATGGAATCGAAAAAGAACAACTCCTCAAGATCGCCTCCGAGTATCGAGATCCAGACCTGGCCCTGATTCTGAGCAAGATGGATCCCGAAAAGGCAGGCGAAGTCCTCACCGGGCTTGATCCCAAACGGGCTGCCAAAGTGAGCAAAGAGATCGAACGCCTCGCAGCCTCACCCTCGGCAACCCCCTAAAGAAGTGAGGGCTCTGGTCGACCGAGCTATCGGGGAAATCTAGGCCACAGGATCCGGGTAGGCCCCAATTTGGGCCTACCCAGGAACTTCACGAGACTATCACGCATTCTCAACTCAAGTTGTGCTTGCTTGCGGAGCTCCGATGGTCGGCACACTTAGGACGAACTAACCATGAATCGAGCTATCTTTGCCGGTATGGCTGTGGCTGCAATTGCCCTGCCAGCTTTCGCTGCTGTGACCTCCGGTCTTCGCGCTGGTGACCGAGTGATCCCCTTCCACCCCACCCACGTTGCTGGCCCAGACAAGGGTACCGACACCTGTCCTCCCTGCAAGTACGGTAACCGACCTGCCGTCCAAGTGTGGATCAACAGCGATACAGAAAAGAACGTTGTCGCCACTGCCCAACTGCTCAACAAGAGAGTTGCTGACAGCAAGAGCGAATTCAAGGCCTTTATGATCAAGGTCACAACTTGCGAGAATTGCGAGAACTTCGCCAAGACCGCTGGTAAGAACAAGGCCTTCGAGAACGTTGCAATGGCCTACATCGGTAAGGACGACAGCGCGATCAAGGACTACAAGCTCAACACAGGCCCAGAAGTGAAGAACACTGTCTTCGTGTACTCCAAGCGAACCATCGTTGACACCATCGTCAACTTCGATGCTTCCAACCGAGCCCACGTCAACAAGCTCAACGCTGCCATCACCAAGGCCGAAGCCACGAAGTAAGCTCCGCTCCAAATTTCGTGGTTCTCTCGTGAATCCCGAACTTCCTGGGACTGTCTCAATGGAGGCAGTCCCGTTTTTTACAGCCCCCTCCGAAAGCCCCTCGACCCGGTATGGTTACGGGGGAAGGGTGTTTGGGTGAGGCAGCCCTTGTTGGGCTTCCAAGAATGCAGTCCGATCGAGTCATGGACACTCACCTGCCCCGCCGAGGCGCAGCCCCGAAGCGAAGGCGGAGGGGAGGGCGTGGCCTCGGGGAGGCGGGGCAGGCATACCCCAAGAAATTGGGCCTAATCCCTCTTGAGACAGCCCCTTTTGGCCTCAACCAACCGGCGTCTTCTCTCGCTCCAAAGCAGGCTGCCCTAACTCATCACCGACTAAGGCATAGCCAGCCTCCCCATGGGTCACGACGTCCAAACCAACCTCCTCGTCTGCCTCATTCACTCTCAGGCCAATCACCTTGTCAATCGCCTTTGCCAACAGCCACGAAACGACCAAGGAAAAGACCGCCACCGCACCGACCCCCAAAGCCTGCTTCCCGACCAAAGCGATCCGACCGTGAACCAAACTCTCCGTGACCAGAGGATTCACAGACGCAGAGGCAAAGACGCCGGTCAAGATCGAACCGATAATCCCCCCCATTCCGTGCAGGCCCACCACGTCAAGTGCGTCGTCATAGCCAAGTTTGTGTTTGAGCCTGATGCCATAGAAGCAAACCGCGCCAGCCGAAAGCCCGATCACCAGCCCCCCGATAACATTCACAAAGCCTGCCGCTGGGGTGATCCCAACTAAGCCAGCCACGAGCCCAGAAGCGGCTCCGACCGCACTCACCTTCTTCTCAACCAGATATTCGACTGCCATCCAGGCACACATCCCAGCCGCGGCGGCAATATGAGTCACCAAGAATGCATTGATCGCGATGTCGTTGATCGCATAGGCCGAGCCTGCATTGAACCCAAACCATCCAAACCACAGGAGCCCAGCTCCGAGCAGCGTGAGGGTCGTGTTGTGAGGCTGGGCTCCCGGGTGCTTACGCGTTCCCAAAGCCACACAGATCCCAAGGGCTGCGAAACCAGATGCAACGTGCACCACTGTTCCGCCAGCAAAATCGAGTGCCCCCAATTTGAAAAGCCAGCCATCACTGTTCCAAACCCAGCAGCTCACCACACTATAAACAAGAATTGTCCAGATCGCCGTAAACAAGAGGAAAGCGCCAAACTTGGCCCGCTCCACAACCGCTCCTGAGATGAGAGCCGGAGTGATAATCGCAAACTTCATTTGGAAGAGCATGAAGAGAGCGACGGGGATTGTCAGAGTGGCGAAGGGCTGTGTCACAGAAAGGCCTTCACCAAAGGCATATTGCAGATTTCCCCACAGTCCATTGCTGCTTGGGCCAAAGGCAATGCTGAAACCCACCAAAACCCAAACCAAGCTCACGACACCCATCATGGCGAAGCTCAGGAGCATTGTGTTCAAGACGTTCTTGCGGTGAACCAACCCTCCGTAAAAGAGTGCCAAAGCTGGCGTCATGATGAGCACCAAGGCAGTTGCAACAATCATCCAAACGGAGTCGGCGGGCGAAATGGCTGGAGCGGGAGATTCCGTTTGGGAAAAGGCGAGAGCCGATAGGCTGAGAAAAGCAATCAGAGTAACGATGCGATGAAGAACCTTTGACATAACCGTGCGTCTCCGAGTCGCGACAACATCGTCAAGGGTTAAGCAACAGTGCTCCTGGCCGGATTATGGTTTTGTTAAGGGGATTCCGTCAAGGGTTAAGTTCAAATCAGACAACTTAACCAGGAAGCAACTGCCTTCTGTCGAAAAAACTCTCGCTGAAGTGAGAAATCAAAAGGAGCTGGGTCAAAAGCGATCCAATCTTTTTTTTGAGCTGCCTGCCCCGCCTCCCCGAGGCCACGCCCTCCCCTCCGCTTCGCTTCAGGGCTGCGCCTCGGCAGGGCAGGTTCGAGGGAAGTAAGGCCACTAAGACGCGGTCGGACCGCATTCTGATAAGTTTAAACGGGGCTGCCACTTTTGAGACAACCCCTAATCCAGAACAAAAACCAAGTCTTAACGAGCGTAGAACTCGACGACTGCCTGCTCTTTGAAAAAGTTCGGGAAGTCCTCCCGTTCCGGAAGAGCGATGATCTTGCCTTCCATGCCGCCCACATTCGCTTCGAGATAGGCAGGGACGGGAGCTCCTTCGTAGCCATTCTTCTTTGCGATTCCAGTGCTGGAATCGCGCTGGCGTACTCCGATCACATCTCCTACTCGGCAGCTGTAGCTGGGGATATCAACCAGCTTGCCATTGACAATGATGTGTCCGTGGCTGACCATCTGGCGGGCTTGCTCCAATGTCTTGGCATAACCGAGTCGGTAAACCTGGGTTTGCAGTCGCATCTCCAGCAGTCTCAAGAAGTTGAGACCTGTGTTACCTTGCATGCGGTTCGCTTTTTCAAAGGTGTTGCGGAACTGGCGCTCCAACATGCCGTAGTAGCGGCGAATGACCTGCTTGGCCAAAAGTTGCTCGCCATATTCCGACATGCGGCGGTCTCGTTGGTTGGGACCGTGTTGACCTGGTGGGTAGGGTCGTTTCGTGCTGGGGCACTTTGCTCGTCCCCAGAGGTTGAAGCCGACTTTACGGCAAATATCTGAACGTCTTCCTCTATAAGTCGCCATGCTATTCTCTTTCGTTTAGTGGATCAGACTAAGCCTTTTCCTTTTGTGGTTTCGCTCCCGAAAGATGTTTTGAAAGAAACATGTCATCCGGGGCGGGCGCAATGAGTGAGTATGACACAAGCCAGCTAGGCTCCGGGACCTGATCCATGCAACTTGGCACCGGTATCCTCTGATCAGTGAATCTCTTAGTCATTGGCGGAACTGCCTTCGTCGGTCGCGCCTTCACCGAATCTGCTCTCGCCGCAGGATGGACCGTTACCCACTTTAATCGCGGCAAAACCAATACCAACGATTTCAAGCACGTCGAAACAATCCAAGGCGACAGGAAACTCGGATTCGACCCCCTCTCTGACCGCACTTTCGACGCGGTTGTCGATACCTGCGGCTATCTGCCAGGAGACGTCCGCTTGAGCGCAGAATTCTTCCGCGAGCGGTGCAACCGCTACCTCTTTGTCTCCACCATTAGCGTCTATGACACCATCGAGGGGGTCACAGAATTCAAAGAAGACCATCCCCTACTCCCCCCTCCCGCCGATCCCGACACCCAGGAAGTGAATGGCGAAACCTACGGCCCCCTCAAAGTCCTCTGTGAGAAAGCCGTCGAAACCGTTTACGGCGATCAGGGCACCATCGTCCGTCCAGGTCTCATCATCGGACCGTGGGATCCAACCGATCGCTTCTCGTACTGGCCTCTGCGCTTTGCCAGAGGAGGCCAAGTTCTCAGCCCTGATCCCACCCTTCGAGTCGCCTGGTTCATCGACGTCCGCGACCTCGCCGATTTCATGGTTCATTTACTCCAAAATGGCCAATCGGGGATCTACAACGTAAATGTTGGTCACGACTGGGGCTACATGCTGGAACAATGCCAGACAGCAGCAGGAGTGCCGAGCGAAATCTTCACGGCAAGCGAAGACGAACTGGCAAAGGCTGAAGTCAGCTACTGGAATGATCTTCCCCTCTGGCTCCCACTTACCCATGGCCACGCCCTCAGCCGACTCGCATTGCGCAACGGTCTCTCCCTCCGGCCTCTCGACCAAACCATCCACGACACGATGAGATGGCTCAGGGAGCATCGCCCCGACCTGATCGGGAAAGCAGGACTAACCCCAGAAAGGGAAAGCGATGCCATCGCCAAAATCCTTTCCGAACGGGAATCGACCGAAGGTTAACCAGCAGCCCAAGGGGTGGAGGGAAACCTTCCGACACACCTGCCGGTTTGAGAGTCTGACCAGTCCGATCCACCTTTCCCCTCTTATCCCTAAATCCCTTCTCCCCCAAAGGAAAAAAGGGATTTTTGGTTCTCAAAGGTTCATCACCCTTCGTGTATCAAAGGGCTTCTCCGAAGGCCAATTACCACCTCCCAAGCAAGCCAGAAAGAGACTGTCGGAACATCATCACCTCATACAACAGTCACAGGTGTAACATGGAGGCAGGATGTCGCTCTTACCCCTTTTCGCCATGGCCGGAGTTGGCGTTCTGACTCAACCAGCCGTAAAATTGAGCCTCGAGTTCCTTTCAGAAACCCAAAGCGCAAAGGTCACGTTAGACTTACCCAAAGGCGAATCCGCCCCCCAGTTTCGGATGGCAGCTTGGGCCCCTGGTGACTATCAAATCTGGAACTTTGGCAACCAAGTCCGAAATGCCGAATTCTTCCGAAATGGCAAAATCACCCCCAGCAAACGATCCCCCAATGATCCAAACCTCTGGCAAGTGCCAGGAGGCTACGATCGAGTCGTCACCACTGTCCGAGCCAGTAACGGGAACTTCACCCCTTGGCTCGCCTTGGGAAAAGACTATGCCTTCGTGAGCCCAGCGGGAGTCCTCGGATGGGTTCCAGGATTCGAGAACAGGAAAATGCTCCTCACAGTAAAACCGCCCCAAGAGTGGAAACGAGCGACCCTTCACTGTGCCCCGCCTACGAAAGACGGAACCGTCCAAGCTGGGGACTATTTCGAGCTCATCGATAGCCCCTTTGTCATAGGGGAGAACCTCACGGTCGAAACAAGATCAGTTGGCAAAGGCAAGGAAGTCGTCACAGTCGGCTTTGGAAAACCAGAGCTTAAGCTCGGCCCAATCGCAGACCTCCTAGCCGACTTAGCCAAGGAGAACGAGAAGCTCTTTGGCGAAAATCCCGTCGACCGCTTTGTCCTCCTCTGCGACTTTGACGGTTTCGCCTCCGGGCTCGAACACAGAGCCAGTTCCCGGGTGGGCCTCTGGTCAACCTCCCCACAGCAGGTGCAGGGCCTCATCTCACACGAGTACTTTCACATCTTCAACATCAAGCGGATCCGGCCAAAAGGAATCGGCCCCCTCGATCTCACCCAGCCAGCAAAAACCCCCTCCCTCTGGTTCGCAGAAGGAGTAACCGACTACTACGCGGAGGTAATTCTGACCCGCCTGGGTCGCCAAACCAAACAAGAGTTCCTCAAAGGAATGGCCACGATGCTCCAGCGCTTTCAACAACGCAGATCACGGTCTCAGGCCACTGCCATCGAGTCCAGCCTGAGAGTCTGGGAGGTGAAAGGAAGCCAAGGCTACGGCATCAGCTATTACGAAGTCGGATGGTTGATTGGCGCAACCCTCGACCTGGCAATCCGCCGCGAGAGTAAGCAAAAGTTCAGCCTCGACGACGTGATGAGGGCCCTTTACAAGAGTCAC
Organism: Fimbriimonadaceae bacterium; assembly: GCA_025455775.1. Taxonomy (GTDB): domain Bacteria; phylum Armatimonadota; class Fimbriimonadia; order Fimbriimonadales; family Fimbriimonadaceae; genus JALOLT01. The sequence goes on along the minus strand of JALOLT010000012.1, from coordinate 13,720 downwards.
AAGAGACCGGACGGCTTTACTGAGGTAGAACTCCGCCAAATCTGCACAACCTACGGCGGCCCCCAGCTTGGCGAAATCTACGACGACTGTGTGAATTCAACTGGCTCGCCGCCCCTCGGCCAGGAGCTTAGATCGGCTGGCTACACCTGGAACGGAAGAGACCTGGTCGCACCTGAAGAAACTCGCCACAAGTACCCCTATGATCTCCGCTCGCCATGAAGAGGCCCCTCCGAAACAATTCCCACCTGCCCCACAAGCTCTGTGTGATCTGCGGAAAACCCTTCGCCTGGCGCAAGAAATGGGAAAAGAATTGGGAGACAGTCCTCTACTGCTCCGATCAGTGCCGGAAGCAAAAAAAGAAGTCGAAACGTCCGAACAATGGAAATGGATCAGATTCGATTGATGATTGAAGCAAGAGAGGATCAATGGCTCTCCCCAAGAGCTGCCAGGTCATCGGAATCCAGGGGGAGACCAGTCCCTGAACCCCCGGACCCAGTCAGAACTGCCTTTCAGCGTGATCGAGATCGTATTCTTCATTCCAAGCCCTTTCGACGCCTCAAGCACAAAACCCAGGTCTTCATCGAACCAAAGGGTGACCACTACCGAACTCGGCTCACCCACAGCTTGGAAGTCGCCCAAGTTGCCCGCAGTATCGGCCGAGCCCTGGCCCTGAATGAAGACCTGATCGAATCCATCGCTCTTGGCCACGACGTCGGCCACACCCCTTTTGGCCATGCCGGAGAACAAGCCCTGGATGAAGTTCTCAGAGAGCTTGCTCTCCCCGATGCTCCCACCCAGTTCCGACACTATGAACACTCTCTCCGGGTCGTCGATATCCTGGATCCCTTAAACCTTAGCGAAGAGACAAGAGACGGAATCGGCGGCCATAGCAAGGGTCGAAAAGACCTCACTGCTCACGATGGCGAACCGACCAGCACCCTCGAAGCTGCCGTCGTGAGAATCAGCGACCGCATCGCCTACCTCAACCACGACCTGGATGACGCTCTGCGATCCGGACTGATTGCCGGGATCCCAAGCCAGTTCCTGGACATCGGCCAAAGCCACGGCAAAAGGATCTCCGCCATGGTCTCAGATGTCATTCGGGAGTCCTACGATCAACCAGCCATCCGTCTCTCCCCTGGGATGCTCTCTGCGATGAACGAACTCAAAGAGTGGCTGTTTGAAAACGTCTACCTGCGCGAACCCCACCCTGCCATCCAAGTGAATAAGGCGAAGAGAGTTGTGAGAGATCTCTTCCTCCATTTCCTTGAACCAGGTCAACTGCCCCTAGGCTTCGTAGGCCCCCAGGGGGCGATCGATTACGTCGCAGGAATGACCGACCGATTTGCCATCGCAACCTACCAAAGAGTGTTCATCCCGAACGAATTCACCGAGATTTTGTCCGAGATTCCGTGATCCTTGGAAAAGAGAGGAGATTGAAAAGAAACATTTCGATTCCAAATCGTTTAGCCTTTGCGTGGCGTTCCCGCTTTCAGCTATACTGATCCCTAGCGCTCAATTGCGAGCGGCTCCACTGAAGGAGATATAGGATTGGCCGGAGTCACTTTTAAAAACATCACGAAGATCTTTGGGAAAGACGTGAAAGCCGTCAATGACTTGAACCTTGAGATCCGTGATAGCGAGTTCATGGTGCTCGTCGGTCCCTCGGGCTGCGGCAAGACAACGGCTCTCCGCATGATCGCGGGACTTGAGGAATCGTCCGAGGGCGACCTCTTTATCGGGGAAACTAGAGTCAATGACGTCCACCCTAAGGATCGCGACATCGCGATGGTGTTTCAGAACTACGCTCTCTACCCCCACATGTCGGTCTACGACAACATCGCTTTCGGCCTGCGCCTCCGCGAACTAAAAGGGTTCTTCTGGCAGGTGTTCAACGCCGGAGAAGCTAAGCGCATTAAGCAGGACATCGACAACCGGGTTCAAGACGCAGCCAAAATGCTCGACATCGGGCATCTCCTGGCCAGAAAACCCAAGGAACTCTCGGGGGGCCAACGCCAGCGCGTCGCTCTCGGCCGCGCAATCGTTCGAAAGCCTAAGGTCTTTTTGATGGACGAGCCTCTCTCGAACTTGGACGCGAAACTCAGAATCCAAACCAGAGCCGAGTTGATTCGTCTCCACAGGGATCTCGGTATCACCACGATCTATGTCACCCACGACCAAGTGGAAGCCATGACCATGGGCCAGCGAATCGCCGTCATGTTCAATGGAGTGCTCCAACAGGTCGATGAACCAGAAACCGTCTATAACAAACCAGCCAACAAGTTTGTCGCTGGTTTCGTCGGGGCACCTCCCATGAACTTCTTGGAAGGCAAGATCGAAGGCGGCAAGTTCGTCAGCAAAGAAGCTACCTTCGCCCTTCCCGAAAGCCACCCGGCCAAAAGCCATAACGGTAAGAAAGTCTGGTTCGGGATCCGCCCAGAGGATATCTACGATTCTCATAACGGAGTTCCCGTCCCAGTGACCGCCGACAACACCTTTAAGGCAAAAGTAGACGTTCTGGAAAAGCTGGGAGCGGAAGATACCGCCTACATCGTCCTGGGTGAAAAGACCATGACCGCCACCCTCGACCCTGCCAGCCGCATCGAATCTGGAGTGGAAACCGAATTCGCCATCGACCTCGACAAGATTCACATCTTCGATTTCGAAAGCGAAGCGGCAATTCGCTAGCGATCCAGACTCTTCTGTTGCCCCCCTGTTCGGCAAGGCCGAGCCGGGGGGGTTTTATTTGCCAACCTTCCAAAATCCTCCAGGCTCTGAACCAGAAGAGGAATCCGACGTCTAGGCCACCATGACAAACCCTCGCATCTCCTTCCTCCTAATCGGGGGACTCGTCTTTGCAGGAACTCTTTCACTTGTCGCAGCCCAACAGAGGATTTCCCCAAACCGACTCTCCAACACCCTCACAGTCGATGGGAGAGAACGAACCTATCTTCTGCGAGCTCCTGGCAAGGTCGCCAAGGGCCAAAAGCTGCCTCTGGTGATCGTTCTTCACGGAGGCGGAGGCAGTGGACAAAACGCGGAAGACATGAGCCAAATGACACCCTTTGCCAGAGAAAAGAAATTCTTCGTCGCCTACCCAGACGGCACTGGCAACCGTCCCAACCGCCTTCTGACCTGGAACGCTGGGAACTGTTGCGACTACGCTCTCGAACACAATGTCGACGATATCAAGTTCATTCGATCCCTCATAACGGAACTCGTCGCGAAAAACCCGATTGATGCCAAAAGGGTCTATGTAACTGGCATGAGCAATGGAGGCATGATGAGTCACAGAATCGCGATGGAACTGGGCGACCTTGTCGCTGCCGTCGGGCCAGTGGCAGGTGCCATGAACATCCCTCCCCAGGCAGGGCCACCTGTAGGGGTGATCATGATTCACGGCGAAGCAGACCAACATGTCATAATCCAAGGCGGCACTCCCACTGTGGGAGTCGCCAAAGACAGGACAGACGCTTCGCTCCAGGACGCAGTCGACCACTGGATCAAACGAAACCAGCTCGACCCCAAAAACTCGACGCGACTCGTCAAAGGCGACGCAACCATCACCACCTACCCAGGCACCTTTAGCGTCCAGACAGTGGTCATCAAGAACGAAGGACATACCTGGCCAGGTGGTCAAAAGGGATCTGCCCGTGGCGATCAGCCCTCCAGCACAGTCCAAGCGAATGAGTACCTATGGGAATTCTTCCAGAAGCATTCCCGCTAGCTGCCCTCCTTCAGAGCCTTTGCACCTCCCTTTTCGGTGATTCAGCCCCGGTTGGACTCAGTTCCCCACAAATATGTACTAGATCTTAACTGTTAGCCTTACCGGAAACCAACGACAGAACCCTCATTTCTCGCTCGGTGTTCGATACACTCTTCTTTACGGTTAGCTCAGTGGAGCAACACCTTGAGAGGAAAACAACATGAGCGTTTCACGCATCACCCTGATCACCGGCCTATTCGCCCTGGCCACGTCAACTTTTGCGACTCCATTCTTCGCTGCCACCGACTTGATGTCCTACGACATGACCATGAGTCGCTACGCAACGCTTGCTGATGCCCAGTCTGGAACGAACGTCGTCAGCAACCATGTCCTCGCCGATGCCGCGACGAACAATCGCCGAGACCTTGGGACTTACTTTGTTGATGGCGTCCCGACGTACGGAAGCAACTTTGCTGCTTTCTTAACCGCCTGGTACTACACGACAGAAGACAACACCAACAGCTTGCCAAAGGATGACCCAGCCGGAAATCGCTACTACAGCGGCTGGGGCAACCCCAACAACACGAACACTGGCTTCATCCAGATGTATGACGATGGAGCAACCACGATCTCTAGTATGTCTGGAGTGTGGTCTACCCTCGCCCCAGGCGTTGCGAACGGCTCGACATTTAGCCTCGTTGCCACTGGCGAGAACGCTGGCCCTGGGTTCGCCAACCAGTCCGCCCGGCTTTGGCACGGAGGAGTCGGAGGAGCCGGAAGCCTGACCAGTGGTACCTTCATCAACTACTCGATCAGCTTCACTGCGAGCGGCCTGACCGCCAATTGGGATCCAACCCACAACCTGTTCGTGAGCACAAACCACCCAGTCACTATCACCGGCGGGTTCAAGGGAATTTTCGAGAACTCAGGCAGCGACTCATCCCTCCACGGATTTTATGTCTACAGCGGCTCCTTCAACAACACGAGTTGGGCCTTCAACCAAGGTGATGCTGCCCTGAACGGCGACTTCCTTGAGTCCCAGTTCGGCGCAGTGCCAGAGCCCATGACCCTCTCGATCTTGGCACTCGGTGCCCTTGCTGCGAAGCGTCGCCGCAAAGCCCAAAAGGCTTAAGGTCAACTGATCCGAAAGAATATCCCCCTGGCCTGGTTCCCAGGCATAGGGGGACTTTTCTTGCTAACTCTTGGAGTGGCACGGAGATCATCTCACCGCCAGTTTCGAAACCCCTTCCTCTTGTCCGTCGATCCCTTCTCACCCGGAGAGGAGAAGGATCATCTCCGAAAGCCCACTCGCCCCAGTATTTTTACTGGGGGAGGGGATCCAAACCAGTTCAACCGTCAGCATTTGACACACGAAGTTTGCCGAAAGACTCCCTCGCTTCTTCACGGGGGCATGCTTCACGATAGGCTGGATAATCTGCCCAGATAGCCAGGGAGAAGGAACCAGGAGAAGCGACAGCCCAGGGTCTTGCTTGCTGCAGGGCACAGCCAGCTCCCGCCTGTCATGTTCAAAGGAAATCTCCTACCAACCATCTTTCGCTTCTGCCCGTAGGGCGGAAGCGAAAGATGGTTTTGCCGGCTCGGGGCAGAAGCCCCGAAGGGGCTGAGGGATTGGCCCTGGGCCGAGCCGGCAAAAGAGCAAACCTCCGCCCCCTTTTTAGTCCTTGTCGACCTTCTTGTGTTGCCGAAGGAAAGCAGGAATGTCGATCTCACTGTCGTCGTACACGTCCTCAGGGGCAGGGGTGGATTCCCTCTGCTGGGCACTCGCCTTTTCCCAAATATCCTTGATCGAGCTCCTCTGTTGAGTCACAGGATTGGGACGCTCAAGCCGTTCGGCTGGCTTAATCTCCTCGACTACTTCCTCATAGGCAGGAATCCGAGTTACCGCGCCACTCGTCGCAGAACCAGCACCAGAACTCGTCGCCTTAGAAGGCTCCCCAGTAAAACCAGTTGCCAAAACTGTGATTCGAACTTCACCCTCTAGGCTAGGATCCACGACTGTGCCAAAGAAGATGTTCGCATCGTCCGAGTCACAGAGGCTATGAATGTAGCCCATCGCCTCGTTCACTTCGCTCAGAGTCAAGTCTTCCCCGCTTGTCACATTGACCAAAAGACCCCGAGCCCCGTCAATGGTCTGCTCTAAAAGGGCACTGCTGGTCGCCTGCTGCGCCGCCTGCAAAGCACGGTGTTCCCCGACCCCATAACCGATCCCCATCAAGGCAGGACCAGCATTCATCATCACTGCCTTCACGTCGGCGAAGTCCACGTTGATCTGACCAGGAACCGTAATGATATCGCTAATCCCTTGAACCCCCTGGCGCAGAACGTCATCTGCCACCCGGAACGAATCAGTCAGAGTCGTCTTCCGCTCAACAACATCCGACAATCGATCGTTGGGGATCGTGATCATCGTATCAACCCGACCAATCAAACCTGTGACGCCATTTTCCGCCAATCGGCTCCGACGGGCGCCTTCAAAGAGGAAGGGCTTCGTCACGATTGCGACGGTTACAGCCCCGAGTTCCCTAGCGAGTTCGGCAATAACGGGAGCAGCTCCTGTGCCGGTCCCCCCACCCATGCCAGCCGTGATGAAGACCATATCCGAACCCTCAATGATTTTTCGGATCTCGTTCTTACTCTCCTCAGCCGATGCCTTCCCAACCTCAGGATCTCCGCCAGCTCCGAGACCTCGGCTCATGTTTGGGCCGAGCTGGATCTTCTTGCTCGCGAGAGATTTATCCAAGACTTGGACATCTGTGTTCATTGCGATGAACTCGACGCCCTGTATGCCAGATTCGACCATTCGGTTGACGGCATTGCATCCGCCACCTCCGACGCCGATCACTTTGATGACTGCTCCAACGTTCTGCACTGTTTTACTTCCTATTCTATTTCGCCAAGTTTGGTTTCATCTTCCGCCAAACATTGCTTTCAATGTCCTCATGATTTCCCTTCCGTTTGAAGACCCTGAGGCAGGGATAAATTCGCTTTCTTCGCTATCAAGGGCGTAGCGAGCTAATCCAACGGCCGTCGCCATCGATGGCTGGCCGACGTGTCGACTGTGGTTCCCTTGAACCTTTGGGTGGGCGACCCTCGTCTTCGTACCCAAAACCGCTTGGAACAAGGCATCGCATCCCGACAGCTGCGCGCCGCCACCCGTCAAAACAACCCCGTAGCTGAGCTTCACAACGCCGCTCAGTTCAAGGTGCTTGGCTGCGTACTCCGCAATCTCTCTCATCCGGCTCTCGATTATCTCGCACAAGACCTTTCGTTGCATCGGACGAGGAGACCCGCCATCGTCCTGCCGAACTGACACAACATCGTCTCGACCGATCCCGGAGCTCATCGCAATTCCATGCTCGAGCTTCAGCCGGTCTGCCTCAGAGAAAGGCGCCCGAATCAACTGGGCCACGTCGTTACTAGCGTGGAAAGAACCAATCGGGATGATCGCAAGGTAGGCAACTGAGCCTCCTTCAAAAAGCGCGACTCCCGTCGTGGTATCTCCGATATCAATAACCATCGCCCCGAGTTCCATCGCCTCTTCACTCAAAACACCCAATCCACTGGCCAGAGGCTCTGGCACCATCATGGTCACCTTGTGCCCCGCCTGGATAACGACCTCCTCCACCTGGGAAAGATAAGACGATTGGGCCACAACCAAATGGGTGAGAACGTCCAGCCTTCCTCCCCGCAGGCCAATCGGGTTGGGAATCCCCCGCTGCTGGTCAAGCCGAAATTCACGCGGGATCGCAGCGATCTGCTCCTTCCCGGCTGGCATCACAACTCCCCGGCTATGGGTCAGGGCATGGTGGACATCTTGCCGCGTAATCGTTCGCGAAGATGGAACAATTTGGGTAAACCCTTGACTCGACAAACTCTGCAAGTGAGCCCCACTCAGGTTCACTGTTAAGTCATCAACCCCTTCCCCAAGTTCTCTTGCCAGTTTCCCTGTGACCCCCATAATGGCCCCCGCAAGGCCGTGAACATCTGTGATCCCACCCTTCCGAATGCCTTGAGATGGCCCCTGAGCCAGAGCATCAATCCTGAGTCTCCCTGCGTCGTCAGTCGAAGCCCCGAGTGCGACGATCTTTGAAGACCCAATATCCAAAACTGTGACGCGATTGTTTTTCATGCTTCCGTTGCCTGTTGTTGCGATTGCATTTCTGCTTCCATCTTCCGCCGCTTCGCTCTATCACCAATTCTTGTAAGGGCGATCCTTCGAATCGAACTCAAATTGTTAAAGATCCTCATCCCCATCACCACTGCCGCCGCAAGGAAGAGACTGATCCCAATACGATCCCCCAAGAAACCGAGACCAAGGGCTATCACGATGTTTGAGACAAATCCTGTCACAAATACATCGGTTGTAAACTTTCCTTCCATCGAACTCCGCCACCCGCCAAAGACTGAGTCAAGCCCAGCGATCACCATCAGACCCAAATAAGGCTGTAGTTCCTTCGGCACTAAGTCGGTGAGCAAGGCACCGAGCAATATCCCCACGACGAGGGCAAGAATGGGAACGACGATCACCTGCCTCTTTCAGTCCCTCCTTCTGCCTCGGTTACTGTGGCGTGGCGCCGAGAAGTCGAACCACTAAAGGCCTTCATTGTGATAGCCTTTGCCGTCTCCACCTTAACCATATTGATATCCACTTGGCGAATTTCGGTCAGAGGCCCGCCTGGCAAATTCACCGCTCCGAGCAAAGTCTTTGAGTCACCAATCGCACTTATCACGACTGGTGATGCAATCTTCTGTTCGTCAATCAAAATTGTCGTACCAACGCAGCGATAGCTAGTAGTTGGCCCCACGCGAATACCATTGATCGAAATGGCTTCCGCTCCCGCATTCCACAATTCGTTGATGACTTTCAAGAGGTCAAGATCGTGAATAATCCCTGCGTTGGGGTCAGGCAGATCTTCCATCGACTTTCGTGAATCACGCAAGGTGACGATGACGCCAGGACCCTCAACCGCCGTCAAACCAGCAAAGGTTTTGATATCTTGTAAAGTTTTATTGAAAACCTTATTCTCTTCCCCACCTTGCGCCAGGGTGTTTTGCAAACGCGAGTTTTCTTCACGCAGCTTCGCGACCTCTTCGCGGTTCTTCTTCAGCTCCTCAAGGGATCTCGCATACTCTGAAGCCAAGTCAAGATCCACAGTAGCCAAACGCCCCCGAATCTCTTCCGGTAAACGAGAGGCTGCTGCTTGATTCTTAGATACATTGATCCAAGCCATCGAAATCAGACATCCAACAATCATCAACATCGAACTCACAGGAATCACCCATGAATTCTGAGGTTTTCGGAGTGTAAAAGGATTTTGCATCTCTTCTCTAGCTATTCGGAACAACCCGAATAGACGGCTCATCAGGAACGACTAAGTTGATTTCAGCAGGAGCACGAAATAGCTCTGGCCGCTTATCGATAATCTCAACCAGTTTCTCTAGCTTTTTATCGATATTCTGCGTCGTTCCCAAAACAACCTTCGTGCGATCGCCGATCTGTAAGGATAGAACGGAACGCTCATCAACATCAACAATCCAGCCGAGATTGGGCACCTTGCCCCTCAAACTTTCACAAAGCGAGGCGATCTTCCCAGAATCCCAGCCACTTACAATCGTTCCATTCAACTTCAGCGCTTCATCTGGAACATTAACTCGAGGAAGATCCACCGCCGCGCGACCAGGAAATAGATCCCCCCGATCACTCAACAAGAGACCATCTCCCACCACCGCGACGGCTGACTTATAAGAAACCTTCACAAGACCCCGCCCAAAAGGATTTGTTTCTATCGTTAGGTTTTCAAGACCAGGGTTTAACAAAATGAGACTCGCTAGCTGCTCCTGATTGAACCGAACCCAGGGAACTCCACGACTCAACTGAACCGCTTCTTCAATCCGGACACGATCAGCCTCTAGCGCCCCTTCAACTCTCACAAATCGAAGACTCGTTAAGGGACTCCAGATGAAGCCTGCGGTGACGTTTATAACCAAAAGCATCCACAAAACAAAAGGCCACGGAATAAGGAGCTTCTTGCGTTTCCTATTCCTTCGAGAAGGGCTCTTTTTGCGTTGAACGCTAGGTGGATTGGGTGAGGGCATCCTTCACGATCCAGTCGACGAGGTCATCAAAACTCATCCCAGCAGACTTGGCGCTCTGAGGAACCAAGCTGGTGGGGGTCATTCCTGGCAGGGTGTTGGTCTCTAGTATAACCAATTCCTCACCAACAACGATCATATCCGTTCTCGTGATCCCCCGAGCCCTCAGGGTTTTATGGGCCTTCAACGCCAATTCTTGTGCTTTGCCCGTCGTTGCCTCTGAAAGACGGGCCGGGCAAATCTCAAGCGTCGCCCCAGGAACATACTTCGCCGCGAAGTCATAGTGAGTCGTTGGAACGATCTCAATGATCGGCATCGCCCGATCCCCAAAGACTGGAACACTGATCTCAATCCCCCTGACCCACTGTTCCACCACGACCTCTTCGTCATAGAGAAAAGCCAACTCCACCGCCGATTCCAGCTCCTCTTGGCGAGAGACAAAAGACAACCCTACCGTCGAACCTTGGCTATTTGGCTTCACCACAACCGGTTCTGTGTAGATCGGCAGGGGATCCCCCCGCCTCAAAGTCACCCCACGAGGCACAGGCAACCCAGCCTCTTGGTACAGCTTCTTTGTCAAACCCTTATCAATAGCGATTGCACTTGCCTGGAGACTGGAACCAGTATAAGGTATGCCCATGTAATCCAAGAATCCCTGCACAGAACCATCTTCTTCCCCCGGTCCATGAACCATCAGTACAGCAAGGTCTGGCCGATTCACACCACTCACAAAAGTCAAGAGTCCGTCTCCGAGAGCTGCCTCGCTCAGATCAACCTTCCTCGCTTTGTAACCTAGCCGGAGCAATGACTGATAAACAGCTTCGCCACTGTTCAGGCTCACCTCGCGCTCCGCGCTGCGCCCCCCAACAACCACCATGATCTCAGGGACGTAAGGTTCGGACAAGTCCGCCGAGAGCCAACCCAAGCGATGAGCCTCTTTCACAAAAGAACCAGGAGTTTCGTCTATGTTTCCTGCCCCCATCACCACCAAAACATCAGGGTGTTGAACCAGCTTAGCTAAGAACCGGGGCAAGACAAAGCGAGAAGGGACGTAGTGATGATCGCACCTCAAAAGTTGGACAATCCGAAGCGAGCTGACGCCAGGCATTGGCTTTTCTCTGGCAGGATATATGTCTGTCAACACAGCAACATCCGCCAAAGAGAGGGCCGACGCAAACTCTGGAATCAGGTCAGCAGTTCGCGAGTAAAGGTGAGGCTGATAGGCGACCACGATCCTGCGCCCCGGATACTGCTCACGCAATGCCTGAAGACTTGCCTCGATCTCTGTAGGATGATGGGCGTAGTCCATCACGCAATCCACGACCTCGTCCCCCCGCCGCAAGACGGCAATCGGCTCTAAACGGCTCCGCGCTCCCAAAAATCCATAGACACCTTGGGCAAAAGATTCCCCGAACCCAAGCGTTTCTCCCAGAGCGAGAGCCAAAGATGCATTCTTCCGGTTATGGTCACCAGGCAGACGCAAGCACTCCAGAGAGAACGAGCTAACTGTGACACCTAGGGAACCAACCTTGGTCATTTCAGCCACTTCGCAAGCCCCAGAATCATCCTGACAGAAGATCAAACGCCCCTCTTCCGGAACTCGATCGACAAAAGACACAACTGTGTTGCGAAGACTTTCCCAACTTCCGTGGAAGTCAACATGATCCAATTCCAAGTTAGTCAGGATAACAAAGGCAGGATCATAGTCTCGCAATGAGTCATAGGCTTCGCAGGCTTCGATCACCGCCCAGTCCGAGTCATTGAAGTGAGCACTTTCAAAGCCGCGGACCTCAGCCCCCACAAAGTAGGTCGGATCCAAGCCTGCTTCTCTCATCCCAGCCACGAGCAAACCGGTCGTCGTCGTCTTTCCGTGGCTACCAGTCACAGCAATCACTTTCTTTCCCCTGAGCAAATGGGCAAGAGCCTGGCTCCGGCGAAAGAGTGGGATCCCTAGCTCGCGTGCCATCGCGACCTCAGGAGAAGTCCGTAGGTCAATCGCATCGGTCAGGATCAAACAGTCGGCACAATGATCTCGAACAGGCACACCGTCGTGACCCAGGCTAACACTTACCACTCCCTCTCGGTCGAGCTGACTCAAAATCTCGGAGCGTGTGGAATCAGAGCCTGCAACCGCCAGACCTTTCTTCTGATAAGCCAAGGCCAAGGGCAGCATGCCAGCCCCCCCGACTCCGACAAAAAATGGCCTCTGGATAGAATTCAGAAGCTCTGGGTCGGCGAAGTCGTTGGCGATCTCGGTGCGGGTTCTCATCCTGTTTCCTGCTTGCGCCCAGAAGCCTCCATTATGATGGACAAGATCCGGTCAACCGAATCCGGAACGTCCCAGTCAGCCAGGGCCTGCTCCGCTGTTTTTCGCCGATCGTGATCAAGGTTCCAACTGTGAATCCTCGCCTCCAGATCGGCTGGACTGATGTCCTCTTGGCCAACAAGATCAGCTGCCCCCATCTCGACAAACTCCATGGCGTTGGTGTGCTGGTGCTGACCAAAAGCATGGGGGTAAGGAATCAAGACGCTTGGCTTTCGAAACGCTGCCAGCTCAGCAAGGGTTCCAGCACCGCTCCGACATACAGCGACCGAGCAGTTGAACATCGCAGAGGCCATCTCTTCCGCCTGGACGTAGGATTTTATCTGGTAGTCACTGGTCACTGCCATCTTGGCCATCGTCTTCATCGTGCTCTCGTAGTGGCCGTGTCCGGTCAAGTGGAGCCACTGAACCTCCCCCTTTGCCATCCTTACCGCGGTCGAAAGAGCCAGGTCATTCAGGGCTGCGCTTCCCTGGCTCCCTCCCATCACAAGAACCATCGGCACAGCCGAAGCCAAGGGCGACTCGATCAACAGCCTCCCCTGGTGGCTCATCCTCATTTCCGTCCGAACTGGCATCCCAGTTCGCTCCACCCTAACTCCAGGAAAATGCTGGGTTGTGCCATGGAAAACTGTGCAGACGGCAAAAGCATGTTTGCTGTTCAGGCGATTTGTACGGCCAGGAACAGTGTTTTGCTCATGAATGATCGTCGTGAGCTTAAGCTTTTTGGCAGCTATCAAAATGGGTGCCGCAGCATAGCCGCCAGTGGCGAAGATCACGTCTGGCCTGACCGATTCGAGCGAACCACGGGCTAACTGGGTTGCCTTCAGCAGCCTGGCCAAGGAGCGGAGACCTTTCGGAGTGAAGGGTCGGTAAACAGGCTCGCTCGCAAAGGCGGAAAAAGGCAACATCGCTCTCTCACAAGCCCCACGCTCCTGACCCCTCTCACTCCCAAAGTAGCGAACGTCCCACCCGCGAGCTTTCGCCCCGACAGCGACCTCCACCGCCGGGAGGACATGGCCTCCTGTTCCGCCACCTGTTACGATGAGCCTCATTCGTCTTTCCCTCTCCTAGCGCAGGGCGACAATCCTCGGGCGTTCGGAACGACCCTTGTCCACCACCGCAAAATCTTTCTTCTCAGCTTCCTTGCCTGGAGTCTCCTCTCGATCACGGCTAGCAAGGATCGCTTGACAGAATCCAACCGCCATCCAGAGGGCAACAAGGCTCGAACCACCGTAGCTGAAGAAAGGCAAGGGGATCCCGATTGGGGGCCAGTGGCCGTTTGCCATGAGTACACGGGCTGTTGATGTGTGTGTCAACTATGTCCAGTGTGGACTAGAGGTGATAAGCAAATTAGTAACACAACATGGTGTGGGTTAACGAGGTGTGATTGAACAATTGATCGCTTTACCACGCTACACTCTGGTCTTACTGGCTAGAGGTATGTGTGGGAACTACGGTATGTCCGGTGTGGGCTGTAGCTGGACACTGCTGGGTTGCGCAGAGTACAGTGCGCAATCAACAGCAGCCCACCTGTGTTGTTAGGCCATGCTGCAAATTGCATCATTGACGGCTGTATG
>JALOLT010000093.1 GCA_025455775.1 Fimbriimonadaceae bacterium | reverse complement strand
ACCGAGCCTGCCAACCGCACCAACCTGCATTTCCTGAGCTGATCCATAGCAAAATGAAGCCCCTGGAAAAAACCCCTGGTCAACAAAGCCCTGCAGCAAGTGACCAACGGCAGCTGGGTCAGTCAAAGCCCCTTGAACCTCACTGGGTTGTGATCCCGTGCAGACGGATGCCTGCCATCGGATCGGTCGCAGTCAAGTTAATCTGGCGGAGGGAGGCATTTCTTGGCAACAAAACCCTGACCACACTCAGGCCCCGATCCCTGATGGTACGGATCGTCTGGCGCGAATCAGTCGCACCCCTCACATGCTCCCCATAGCGAATCGCTTGCCGGATGGTGCCTTTGTCCGTGACAACCTCCAGAGTCGCCACGTCGGTCAAATCATCCACCCAAACCAAAGTGTCAAGCGCAAGATCAACCTTGCTTGCCGCCCCAGTAATCGACACAGTGACGTCTCGGGGCTGATTCACACTCTTGGGGTGGGCCCTGCCGAAAAGAGTGATCGGATCGCCAAGGCGGAAAAGGATGCGACCGACCTGAGTCTCCTCTCCACGGCTCGCGATATTCACAAACCGACCAGCCCGATTCACGAGGGACGATGGCTCGCCAAAGTAAAGGCGGCGCAGGAGCAAATGGGGATTGTAGTCCAGGTCTTTGGGAAGTTCGCTTCTTCCGCTCCAGGCATAGTCTCCAGCCAGCAGATAGGCAGAAAACTGATCGAATTCGCGGACAAAGTTAAACTCATTGCTCTCATAGCCAGCCCAAGTGGTCTGGAGAACTCCTGCCCCCTCGCGAACTGCCGCCAAGGTCTGGCCTCGAATGTTATTTTCCCGATACCAATGGCTCCCAATGGGCTGCATCCCTGCCTCTTTCCAAACGCGCAGGCTCTTATAGATGTCAGGGTTCGGATCATTCTTGTAGTGCCAATCGGCAATTATCGTGCCCGGCCGCAAGAATCCTCTTCGCTCCTGAGCCACTGCGACGCTGGGAGCATTGGTGGCATCCGGTGCCTCGCTGGAGTGAAGGAACATGTCGCTCCAAACCATTCGTTCAACTTTTAGCTCGTCCGCCAAATCCAATAGCCAAGGCACGTGAGTCCTCAGCATAGCGGTCGCTCGATCATGGCCTCCCCGATGGCCTCGCATGTCGATTTCGTCGAGTCCGAAGTGAATCGTCGAAGGCCTTAGCAAAGTCACTGCTTCCTTCCAAAGATCTCGGAGCAGAGTTCGCGTGCGGGGAACGTCTGGGTTAACGGCAAAGGGTTCGGCCTGGTTTTCGGCCAGATCCCGATTTTGGTTATTCGCAAAGAGCCATCCCATGTGGCCCAGAGACTGGATGAGGGGGATCGGCTCCATGCCGTGGCGACGGTATTGAGCGAAGAGGCTGGCCAAATCTCCCCTGGTCATCGTTTGGCTGGTGCGGATTCCTGGGGTGGCAAGCCAGTCTGTTCTTTCACATTGCAAAACGACGTTGTTGAACTTGCTGAGGGCCATCATTCTTTCGTTCAGCACAGTTTGGAAGCGAAGTGCTTCCGGCCCGACAAACATGTGAACCCCCCGCCAGGAGAGGCTCGGCCAGTCCCGGATTTCTGCATAGGGCAAGACAAGATTCCCTTCCTCTGGCCTTGCCAAAATCGCGAGTGTCCACAGTCCATGCCGCATGCCAGCCACCGTCTGGGCTCTCAATCGAACCCCGCTCCGGTTGATGGTGATCTCGTATCCTTCCTTGCTGGGGAAACTCCCCCCTTGCTCAAGTCGAATCAGAGTGGGGCGACTAAAAGTGTAGTCTTGCGGCGTGATCGGATCCCACAATTGATCCTTCAGGCGGTTGATGGCTGCCAAAGTGGGGGCCACCTCTTGGGAAAAAGCGCCCTGGACTCGGAAACCAGCGTTAACAGCCCAGGAACCACCGCCAGTGAGCTTAGCCTCCTTTGGCTTTGGAAAAAGAGGGAGCGGAGTTGTATTGGCCACCTCGGCCCTATTGGTTCTCAGTTGGGTTGTCGCGACAGTTCGGCTGGGAAGAGGTTGAAGACTCTTCGGGGTGACGATCCACTCTGCCGTCATCCGAAATGGCTTGCCCTTTGCCACCTCAGCCCCTTGGATTCCCAGCCACAGAGCCTCTTTGTTTCGGGACCAATCCAGATCGTAGTTCCTTGCGTCCATCAAAACCGGCTGGGCTCCCGTGACCTTTACCGAGACTGTCGCAGCAGGAGTATCGAACTCCCAATTCTCTCCGGTGGCAAGAATCCGTTGTTCAAACGGGGTTCCAGGGGCTGGTGCCGCACCGACCTTTCTGGCTGATCCGCCCCCGATACTGTAGCTCCCATTAACGATGGGAGCCGCCCAGAACTCTGCCAAGGAAGCCTCGACCATCGCAGGTTGGTCACCATTCCACCGAAACTCATAGTCACCAATGAATCCCGTTGGGGTTCGGCGAAAAACGAGGGTCCCTTCGACCTGACCGTTGTTTCCTTTGTATTCGACCGTGATCGTTCCGTCCTGGGAGGTCTTGACGTCAACCGGATTCCAATAGGCACTGTAATAACCCCTTGTCCAGCCTTTCTCGTAGTATTGAAAACTGGATCCCCGGATGATCGGCAGATCATTCGCTCGAAAAGAGATGCCTCGCTGGGAGACGTAGGACAGGAACAGGTCGGATCCAAGAGCTTGAACCAAGAGACCGAGCAGCATGGGATAAGTTTACGCTGTCTTTGGCCTGTTCATTTGCCAAAACTGCGGTTCTCTCCCATGGTGAGGATGGTCACGAGATCCAATCTGCAACGGAGGGCCAAGATCAGCCGGTATTCTTCTTGAGTACAACCCTTATGGACGCCGACGCTCTACATCAATCTGTTGTGAATGACTACGTGGAACACGTGAACCCCTCTCTGGCGCGGCTCATGAGCTTTGCCGGGTTTGGCGTAGAGGTCGAAGCGGAAGGATGCGTGTTGCGTGACCACGAAGGCAGAGAGTTTCTCGACTTTCTCGGAGGGTACGGCGTCTTCACTCTCGGTCACCGCCACCCTGCCGTCCTAAATGCCGTCAAGGATCAGCTCGAACGAATCCCTCTCAGCGGCAAAACCTTTTTCAATCGGAACCAAGGACGTCTTGCTGCCAAGCTCGCTGAGATTGCCCCTGAGGGCCTCAAATACAGCTTCTTTAGCAATTCGGGAGCGGAAGCAGTCGAAGCCGCTCTGAAATTCGCGAAGGCATCCACGGGGCGACCCAAAATCGTTTCTACCCACGGCGGGTACCACGGCAAAACTCTGGGAGCCCTCGCCACCACAGGACGAGAAAAGTACCGAAAACCTGTGGAACCTTTGATGCCTGGCGTCAGCTTTGTTCCCTTTGGAGATGTCGGAGCCCTGCGGCAGGCGCTTGATGGGGAAACCGCCTGCTTCATCGTCGAACCAATCCAGGGCGAGGGAGGAATCAATGTTCCCCCTGAGGGTTACCTTCGCGGTGCTCGCGATGCCTGCGACGAAGTCGGGGCCTTGTTGATCCTCGATGAAGTCCAAACTGGACTAGGACGCACGGGAAAAATGTTCGCCTGCGACCATGAGGGGGTTTCCCCAGACCTGCTGGTTCTTGCCAAAGCCCTCGGAGGAGGAATCATGCCGATCGGAGCCACGATGGGAACCGAGGCAATTTGGCAAAAGGTCTTTTCCGAGAATCCCCTCTTCCACACCTCCACCTTTGGCGGGAGCCCTCTGGCCTGCGCGGCAGGAATTGCCACCCTCGAAGTCCTGCAAGCAGAAAATCTGCCAGCCCAAGCAGAACGAAAAGGCAGGCTCCTGCAAGAGGGGCTAAAGAGCGCGGTGGCTGGGTGCGAACTCGTCGCAGATGTTCGCGGCAAGGGCCTGCTCGTCGGAGTCGAATTCAGCCTCGATGAGGTCGGGGAGCTCGTCATTGCTCAGCTCACCAAACGAGGAGTCGTTGCTGCCTACACCCTCAATAACCCCAGGGTCATGAGATTTGAACCAGCCTTGATCATCACCGACGACCAAATCGAAAAGGCTTGTACTGCCTTTGGAGAGGCAGTCGCAGAAACTCAGGAGCTGCTGGCGAGCCTTGTCTAAATCACGAGCCCCAAAGACAAACTAGGGCCAATGAAACATCAGTGATGTCTAGGGGGTAGAGAAAGTGTCATGAGCAAACTAAAGGTACTGGGCATCTGTGGAAGTCGACGAGACGAGAGCGTGAACATGAAGCTCCTGAGATATGCAGGATCAATGGTCGCGGCTGAAGGACACGATTTTGAGATTTTTTATTTCGATGACTTCCCCCTGCCGCTCTTCGATTCGGACGAAGAAGCGAAAACAGGAATTCCCGAAAATGTTCACCGACTCAAGCAGGCTGTGCGAGAGGCAGACGCGATCATTCTCGCCTCGCCAGAGTACAACGGCTCCATCACCCCTTTGCTCAAGAACGCCATCGACTGGGTCAGCCGAACCAGTGCCAGACTCCAAGTGACAGATGAATGGAAAGGCAAGCCGGTCGGCCTTTGTTCTTGCTCCCCAGGGGCAATGGCAGGATTGAGAGGTCTCTACCACGTTCGCGACATTATGGTCGAATGTGGCGGACTGG
This sequence comes from Fimbriimonadaceae bacterium, assembly GCA_025455775.1. Lineage (GTDB taxonomy): Bacteria > Armatimonadota > Fimbriimonadia > Fimbriimonadales > Fimbriimonadaceae > JALOLT01. Next base: position 7,036 of record JALOLT010000093.1, on the reverse strand, counting down.
TGATCAGCGAACAGGTGAGCGTTGGCAAAGCCTTCGAAGCCTTTAACGAAGACGGCAACCTCGTCGACGAAAGAACCTCTGGCTTCCTGAAGGCCATGATCTCGAAGCTCCTCGAAGTGAGCCAGGCACTCAAAAAAGCCTGAAGCCTTTGTATACTCGGGGAATGGCAGACACTCCTTCTATTCCCCTCCTCACGACCCCTCTCACCGAGGAGCACATCGCTCTCGGGGCAAGGATGGTAGGTTTTGCCGGCTATTCAATGCCAGTTCAGTATCAGAGTGTCATTGCCGAAAGCAAGGCAGTCCGAGAAGGAGCTGGTATGTTTGATGTCAGCCACATGGCTCGCCTGATTCTCACCGGAGACAAGGTTCTGGAGTACCTCGAGTGGATCACTTCAAACGATGTCAGCAAGCTCACCGATGGAAAGGGCCAGTACTCCCTCCTCCCGAATAGCCAAGGCGGCACAGTGGACGACATCATCGTCTACCGAATCACAGAAAATGAATTCCGAATGGTCGTGAATGCGAGCAATCATGCCAAAGACGTCTCTCATATCACCAACCTCAACACCTTTGCTGTCGAAATCCAAGACGTGACGAACGAGACTGCGATGATCGCTGTTCAAGGGCCAAAAGCCAAAGAGGTCTTAGCCAAGATGAGCGACCAGCCAGAAACGATCTCCCTGGCAGACCTCTTTGATGTCGTCCACTGCAAGATCGCAGAAATCGAGTGCTTCGCTCCCTGCAGTGGCTACACGGGAGAAGATGGCTTTGAACTCATCTGTGCCTCTGACAAGGCAGCCAGTCTCTGGAAAGCCCTCCTAGGGGCGGGAGTGGCTCCCTGTGGCCTCGGTTCTCGAGACGTGCTCCGCGTCGAAGCTGGACTGCCTCTCTACGGTCACGAACTGGATGACGACCGCTCTCCCCTCGAGGCTGGCCTTGGTTGGGTGATTAGCAAAACAAAATCATTCGTCGGGTCTGAGCCGATCAACCAAGTCAGGGCAGAAGGAGCAAAGACCAAGCTCGTTGGGGTTCAGTTGGAAGGCAAACGCCTCCCCTTGGCTGGCATGGAAGTCAGGGTCGATGGCAAGGCGGTTGGTGTAATCAGCAGCGGAATCTATTCTCCTCTCTTGGAAAAGGGCGCAGCTTTTGCTTTTGTTGCTTCGGAAACCAAACTTGGTGTATCGTGCGTAGTAGAAATGCGAGGCAAAGAAGAACCTGGGACTCTTGTGAACAAAAGGTTCTTCAAACGCGCCTAAAGCATGGCAACGTGAGAAAAGTGGTGGGAACTTTCTAAGTCCTTGTTGACTTTCGCAAAGGAAACACCGAATAACAAAGTACCGAACAAAATGAACCAGATCCTTGACTGCCCTGTACTCGGTCTCACGACCGAGTTTCCTGACCAACTGTTCGTGCTCCGGCATCCGCCGACCGGCAAGTACGGTTGCTATTCGCACGAGGGTATCCACGGACTCGCCAGCTTCACCGACGAAGCAGGAGCCTACAGATTTTCCGAGCATATCGGTCTGAATGGTCTTATCTGCGAAGCAGTGTCGTTTGACGAGGCCAGAGAGATCGCCAAGCAAAGGCCGCTCCCTATTGTGAGCCTCATGCTTCTGGACGATCTCAGGACACCCAAGATTCACTACGTCCGCTAGCTACACTGGCTAGGGGCCTCGACCATACCCTTAAGACCCTACAGCAATCATTCCCCCAACTTCTTGTCAGAAGACTGGGGGGTTTTCGTTTTTTGACTGACCCTCGACTGCAATAATCGTCCCGTCATCCCGAGCAAGGCAACCACCACCAAAACTGCACCAAAAACGGTGGTCCAATTTCGGCGAGGATCAGAAAGAGCAAAGATAATCAAGCCTCCGGCAAAGGCACACACGATTACCATGAGAATGAAAGGCATTGCCTTCCGGAGAGGTCGTTTTCCAGATCCTGGGAGCATCTTAAACCTGAGTCTGGCTCACAGACGATCTTCCTATGGGGACCCCCAGCAACATCCGAGTCATGGAGTACCTTTCTCGATACCCTATGGCCAACCCCCAGTCCCTGTTTCAGGCTCGCACCTCGGTCGAACAAGTCGAAGAGGGGCGTGAACTCGCCCCCAAGTTTGACGACCACGGCTTGATCCCAGTCGTGACCACCGACTTCACCAGCGGAGAGGTTCTGATGCATGCCTACATGAACTCCGAAGCTCTCGCCAAGACGATTGAACTCGGCGAAGCCGTCTACTGGAGCAGAAGCAGAGGCGTGCTTTGGCACAAGGGAGCAACCAGCGGACTCGTCCAAATTGTGAAAGAAATCAGAATCGACGACGACCAAGACTGCATCTGGCTGAGAGTCGATGTGCAAGGAGGGGCGAGCTGCCACGTTGGCTCTCGAAGCTGCTTCTACCGATCCGTCCCCTTTGCTGGCAATCAAGGAGAAGGTCTGGTGTTCACTGAGTCAGAAAAAGTCTTTGACCCTGTTCAGGTCTATGGGGACGCCCCAAACCCCACGAAACTCTAATAGTTTCAGTCGCCAGGTTTTGTGCCGATAGGCTGCATAGAGGTAGGGTTCACCAGGCGGATATACCGGTTTGTGACGAGTTTTTGTACCCTCTTGCTTCTACCCCATGCCTGGCCTGCTAAACTAAGCGCCGTATTCCATTAGGAATTGATCGGAGAAGGAGCTACTTTTCACATGACTAAATCATTGGCGATTTTCGCATCACTTTTTGTTACTGTTTCCGCTCAGGCTGTCATCATCGCAAGCGACAACGCGAACAATTTGCCCTACGCAAACGGATGGCAAACTGGCGACAACGGCGGTTTCGGATTTGACGCATGGAGCCTCTTGGCCACCACAACCAACCCAGCAAATGCTGGCCACTTCATTGGCACGAGCACGCTCAATGCACAAGGGGCGAACCCAGGCAACATCGACGTCTTTGGCAGTGCTTTCGGGATGTATGCCAATAGTACACAGGGCTCTGTCGCCAACAGAACCTTCATTGCCCCGAACCTGGTTGGCGATGTCTTCAGATTCGAATTCGACAATGGTTGGATTGATAACGGTGCCAGGGTCGAAGCCGGTTTTGTGGGCGGTGGCAACGCAGTCGGAATAGTCCGATTCGTAGGGGGGCAAAACGACTACAAAATCATCGATGGATCAAATGTGATTTCCACAGGTCTCGCCTTTACCGGACGAGGGCTCACGGTTGAGACGACTCTCACCGGTGCCACAACCTACACCACCGTCGTGACCCGCAAGGAGGGAGGCAGCTTCACCCACAACGGCACCCGCATTGGCAGTTTGAACCAGTTCACCTTCGTGAACGAGAATGCTGGGGCAGGGATCAATCACGACGCCTTTGTTAACAGCCTTGAGATTGAGTCCGTTCCGGAACCAATCACCATGACCATCCTGGCAGCTGGCGCTGCCCTTTTGGCCAAGAAACGACGCAAGAGCTAGACGAACAACTCGGCCCCCCCCTCCTTCTTGTCCGGAAGGAGGGGGTTTCTTTTTGGGTAGCCACCCAGTGAGAAAACTCCTCCTGGCTCAGAAAACTACGTGCCATAACGATTGACCTAGTGCCGAAACGTCTGTCACACTCTCGTAAAACTTCTAGCATGGTCATTCGCTATGATGAACTCTTTTACCAAAAGCAGAAACTTTCTGCGCGCCGCGTCTTTCCTCGTCGCTCTCGGGGCAATCTCCTTTGCCGCAGCCCAAGAGTATGTGCCTGGCAGAGTTCTCGTTCAGTTTCGAGAAGGGGCAGAGTCTCACGCTAGGATTGCCCTAAGGGGTGCCAGACTCGAAGGAAACGCGATCCCAGCACTCAATGTTCAGGCTCTGGAACTGCCAGCCTTCTACACAGTGCCTCAGGCGCTGGAGATGCTCCGGAGCAACCCGAACGTTGCCTTTGCCGAGCCAGACTGGGTTTATCGACACACAAGCTTCACCCCGAACGATCCTGGCATCACCCAGCAGTACACCATCAATCGCATCCAGGCAAACCTTGCTTGGGCGATCAACCGGGGAGATCCTGGCGTTATCATCGCCATCGCCGACACTGGCGTTTCTACAACTCACCCGGATTTGGTGGGCAAACTCGTTGCTGGCCGAAACTTCGTCAGTAACAACACCAATACCAACGATGACCATGGACACGGGACTCACTGCGCAGGCATCGCTGCTGCCAATACAAACAACGGAATCGGGGTAGCAGGTATCGGATTTGATTCCAGGATTATGCCGATCAAGGTTCTGGGTTCGAGTGGATCGGGAAGTAGCACCAACATTGCCAACGGCATCATCTGGGCTGCGGACAATGGAGCCAAGGTGATCTCCCTCAGCCTGGGGTCTAGCGGCTTCTCGACCGCCATGGAGAACGCCGTGAATTACGCTTGGAACAAGAATGTGGTCGTGGTTGGAGCAGCAGGCAACAGCAACGTCACCACGATGTTCTATCCCGCTGGCTATGCGAACTCTATCGCAGTTGCCTCGACCACAAATACTGATGCAAGGAGTTCATTCTCCAACTACGGAAACTGGGTCGATGTCGCTGCTCCTGGGAGTAGCATCTATTCGACCCTTCGCTCTGGGGGCTATGGAAACATGAGCGGCACCAGCATGGCCTGCCCCAACGTGGCAGGATTGGCTGGGCTTGTCTGGTCCCATCTTGGAATCAACGCCACCAACCAACAAGTCCGCGAAAGGATCGAAAACAACACGGACAACGTCGGCACATTTGTCGCAAAGGGTCGGGTGAATGCCTACAAAGCTCTTGTTAACTGGGGAGCTACAAACGGCAACCCCTCAGTGACAGACTTCCCGATTGCCAGCGGGACTGGCACGACGGTCGCGATCACGAGCGGATCTTGGCAATCCCTCGCGAACTCAGACGGTTTTGCTGCCACCTTCGAAGCTTCCGGCAAGAGCTCAGAAGTTGATTTTTGGGTGCAATTCAACGCGGCTGGGATCGGCCAAGTTCAGAGTGGCTTCCTGTCTCTGAGATGCACTGCCTTGGTGCCAGCAAAACTCAACTTACTCGCCTGGGACTGGAATGCAAACCGATGGAACCCCATCAGCACGATCATTGTTTCAAGCTCCTTCTCGACCCAGAACATCCCCTTGCCAGCGACGATGAGCAACTACTTCAACAGCCAGGGCCAGGTTCGCGTCAGACTCTCAACTGGGCCAAAGCCAGACATCAAGTCACTGAGAATTGATAGTTTGAGACTCAACGTGACGAGGAATTAGCCTGGCCCGGAGCAAAGAGCAGCTGTCTACTAAACTCCGAAACCTGCCTCCCCCAAAATTTTTGCTGGGGGAGAGGGGAGCTTTAACAAAGATAGCTTGGTTTATCGACCGCCGCTTCTGGGCATCGGTTGCGTCAGACCCTGGCCTTGTTGGGGCATTCTAAAGGCAGCTCCCAGCAACCTTTGATAGGCTGCCTTTTGCTCCGCCGTCAGAGTGCGATCCATGAAGGCCATGAATTCTTGCTCGATCTTGGCGACCTGTGGCTGAACCTTTGCAAGAGCCGCCTGCGCCTCTGATTGTCGTCGCTGAGCTTCTGCCTGATCCTTGGGCTGGGTGTTGCCATACTTCCGGTTCAGTGGCGCGAGGGCGTCATCTGCGATCTTACGAACCCTCTGTTGCTGAGCCTGGAACCTGCGCTCCATATCTTGCCTCGTTGCGTCTGTGATCCCAATGCGGCGAGCCACTCGTGGGTCAAGAACAGCGAGGGGGCCAGCTTGCTGCAAGGTGATCTCCCGAAGTCGGCGAAGTTGGGTGGCGTTCAACTCGTTGAAGCATCGTTGCTTCAGCTGACGCTCCAGGTTCTGAACTGCCGAAAGAGGTGGCTGGGCCCTAGGATTGCTCTTGCGCGTCTCGGCAAATTGCTTGTCGAGCTTCTGCAATTCCCCGTTGAACCAGCTTGCGTGAGTCGTCAACTTGGCCCTTTGGTTCGTCGTCACCTTTAGCTCGTCTTGTACTGGTCTGAGCTGGAGGATCCTCAGTTCTGCGATGTCGTAGTCGAACTGATCGCGTTGTTGGGCCAGAACTGGCAGGGCGACCAATGCCACCGAAGCCACGCCCAAAAGTCGAAAAATAATCTGTTTCATCTGTTTCACGTCGCGCTGGCCCTGAGAAGGCACTGATAGTGTATAACGCTCAAGCCAGTTCAAGCACTTCTTGTGCCAAAAAGCATAGGACTTCCGTCGATTCTCACCTTACAGACGCCTGGCCGTTACAGAAGTTCTCCTCGCGGCACAAAGGCGACGCGGCACCTTTCCAAACTGATCCGCAGTTCTCGCAACACTTCGTCTCCCGCTGAGACTCTGTTCAAGAGCACGATGGGAGGAATCGAAGCCTGGTCATCAAACTCGATCACGACTTCGTTGTTGCCGGGATGCTTTTCCACGACCTCTTTAAATCGTAGCAACTGACTTTGGGTCGCTGCCGCGATCCGAATCCAAATCGCTCCCTCCGAAGAATCGTCTCCCATGTTCAAATGGGTCGGCTTCGGTAGATCTTTGATCTCGTAAACCTGCAGCTCCGCTCTTCTCTCCGTAGCTCCTTGCCGATCGTCAAACTTCATCCGCCCCGAGATCTTGACGACTTTGTCCTTCACCAAAAGGTCGTCAAACTTATTGACCTGATCCCCATAAAGGAAGCCCTGAATCTGACCGGTGAAATCTTCCAAAGTGAACCGACAAATCCTGGCACCCGTTCGTTGGCTCACTGTTTTGCTCACCTGGGCCAAGACACCGGCCACCGTCACTTTCACTGGCTCTTCGGCTTCGGCCAGAGTCGCGCAGTCGTGGGTCACCTGTTGGCGCAAGATAAAGTCGTAGCCACGCAAGGGGTGGTCGGAGATATAGATTCCCATCGTATCCTTCTCCATCTGCAAAATCTCGCTTCGATCCGGCGCAGGCATCTCGTCGACGATCGGGTAAGTCAAAGACTCAGTCTCGGCCCCATCACCAAAGAGGGACTCCTGCCCTGCCTGCTTGAGTCGATTCGCATTGTCAGCAAAGACGAGA
>JALOLT010000011.1 GCA_025455775.1 Fimbriimonadaceae bacterium | reverse complement strand
TCCCACAGGGTAAGTTGACCGGATGGCGTCAGCTTTTTGTTCACTAGGTTCGCAAAGGCACTTAAGTTCGCACTGGTTTTGAGCAACTCCTTGTCATCATCTGATAATGCAAACACTTGACCATTAAATCGTGATTCCAATGTTGAAAGAAGGTTAACTAAAGCAGGTCCATTCGGAAGAACATCCAGAAACCGACTAGCGCCCTCGTGGAACTTCGAAAAGAAGTCTGGCTCGAATACCTTGCGGTCTTCGAGATACGCGACTAGCAACGTAATTATTAAAAGCTTCCGTCTGAGGTGAGCTTGAAGCAAGCCTTGATCTGACAGACTTGCATAAAGCTCTTTTACTGCGTTTATGAGCGAGCGCGGGGCAGAATCCTCTTTCGACAACAATTGATCACATATGGCTGGATCATCCCATAGCGTCCCGTTGCGAAGTTGCTCAGCATTCCACCAGGCTTGATCTATAGTTGATGTCGCTTTGAGTATGTCGAATGGTCTGTAAGTGCCATCCAAACTCTTATTGAAATCAGGGCCATGGGCACACCTGTAGAGTAGGACACTTCCCGGGCTAGAAACGTAGGCCAGAGGCACGGCTCCCCAACTCCACAACCGTTTGTGCAGAATGGAGAAGTCATTGAGTGATCCATCATCGCGAAAGATCAAAGCCAATGGCACGGAAACAGTGGTCTCTCGACTAGCCTCAAAGAAAACAGCAACAGCGCCAAAATCACGAGCACGCTCCATAACTGAAACGGCATCTGGGGATGCGTCACCAGGAGGCATACCGTTTGCAAAGAAATCAGAGAGGTATGTTAGACCAGCCAGGCTGGGTTGCTTCCCAGTTCCTATTTCGAGTAGCCAGCCGCCATCCAGTTCCATGCTCTATCACGACGTCCCCTGAATGTAGACGCTTGGTGAGCATAATTCGATGCGGACTTCCGATGAGTTTACTCTATGTGCAGGGGTGTGGTTACCCTCGTTTGACTTTCCAAGGAGCTTGGCGCGGCTTTGAATGATCGCTTATGCGTGATTGGATTAGCCAACCATTCACCTTTTCGCTATACCAGGCTCAATGCCTCGCTGCTACCTCTGCTCCAAGTTGATCTCGGTCGAGGAACGCCCATTGCGGCGGCGGGTTCGGATTGGCGAGGTCGAGAAGAAGAAGTACGGCGCAGAGCGAGCGCGTTTCGTTCAGAGCCAGTACGGGATGAGGGTCGTCTGCAAGTCGTGTGCGGCGTTTCAGGATCATCGGGCCAAGCAGAAGGAGCTTCTTGAGCTTCACCTGTTCATGACGGCGATAGTGGTGGTCGGACTGCTCTCTCTGATCGTGTGGATACTCTGAAAAGACCCCGCTGGTGGTGCGGGGTTTGGTGGGGTGTCATTTGGAGTCGTACGTGACTCCTCGGATGTAGTCGGCGGCCTTTTGAGCCTGAGCTGCGGCAATCACGACGGCCTTGGGATCGTCTCCCAGAACATCAAGCCAACCGCTGATGTAGCTGGCGGAGTCCTCGGTCAAGGAGTTATCAAGCCCCACGGTCGCGCAACAGAACGCGCTCGTGAGTTCTGCAACCAGTTCCTCACGGGAGTAGTCATTGGAGCCAAAGCGCACGACTTCGGTCACGCCTTTGCGGTTGAGCCTCGACTCGTGACCACTCGCGTGTGCCAGCTCATGAAAGAGCGTTCCGTAGTAGTGGTCGGCTGAGGCGAACCTCTCGAATGCAGGCATGTACACCACGTCTTCCTTAGGGACGTAGTACGCAGATCGGGCCTTGCCATGAATGGCAGGTGGATTTGGCATACTCCGGGCCAAGAGTTCGGCTCGCTCCATTCGCTGAGACTCGTCGAGCGGCTCTCCGGAATATGGCGACGCGAAGTCAATTCCGTCGACTTGCTCCACGTTGAATACGGTGAAGTATCGAAGCATCGGCGTCCGGCGCTTGTACACTTCTCCAGTGCTGTCGTCGATCTCTTCAAACTCCAGTTGTTTCCAGAACACCACGAGTGTGCCTTTCTCTCCCTGTCTGACCTTGCCACCACGCTCCTGAACTTGCTTGAACGTCAGCCAGCGGTGGTCGGCATAGGGTGTCAGGCCAAGGAGGAACACGTTGATTCCTCGGTACGCCTTGCCACTGGCGACGTTGATCGGCAAAGCGTGGGCATCCTTCCAGGGCTTTCGCCAAGGCACGACCCCACGCCTAAGTGACTCTACAATTTTCTCGGTGACGGTCTCGTACAGGCGGCTCATACACCGCCTCCCGCCTTGCTTCTAGTTTCCATGCGTTCTCACCTGAGGGCGGGAGAACTCGAACGTCCGCGCCCTCGGATGCAAGATTGACTGCCTGGAGTCAAGGGAGCCAAAATCCCATCAGTCGAGCGATACAGGGTCAGCTGACGCGACTCCATAGTAAAACCTGACTCATCGATTGGTGATGGTCGGGTATGTTTGATGTGAGAACTCCTCAGTCCAGTAGCTCGGGAGGCTCGGCGTAGAAATTCATGGAGAAGATCGCCATTTTCATAGATCACGCAAATCTAGAGAGATCACTTCGAGACTTAGGTGTAAACACGTCCAAGATGCCCGAGCTCTATGAGGACCTGGTGACATATATCGTGTCAGAGCATCGATTCCTAATCGATTCGTATCTCTATTTCCCAGTTGACCCAAAGAAACATGACCAAGCTTTAAAAACCGCTAACATTTATCGCCAACACGGGTTCTTAGTAAAAACTAAGCTGGGAAAACCAACATCTTCCAGTAACTTCAAGTGCAATGTTGATGTTGAAATGGCGATAGATATGGTTCGCTTTGCCCATTTAGACCGCGCAGACACCATTTGCCTTATTGCTGGCGACGGAGATATGGTTCCAGTTGTTAGCATAATCAGAGAGATGGGCATAAGGTGCGAAGTTGCCTCTACACTCGGATCTGTAGCCAATGAGCTTCAGTACGCCGCGAGCGGCTTCATAAATCTCGAACTAGCTCTGGAGGAGCTTAAAATCCCAAGGACATGAGAAATCAAACAAATAATGGTCGGCGCATACCCAAGCAAGCTGAACAGTCACTTGAAGTCAAAAGGATCAAAGCTGCCAAAGTCAGTACCAAGGCAGACATAGTCTTCTGCGTAGACTGTTCTGGATCAATGCAACCCTGCATAGACGGACTGAGGGCTGGCCTGCTTGAGTTCGCGTCACAACTTCAATCTGCAGCGAACGTTGATTTTCGACTGAGGCTCATAGGTTTTCGTGACCGACATGACCCTGACTGTGGACAGCCGTGGATCATAGGCAACTTCACTGAATCAGTCAGCGAGTACTCCAAACAGGTTGGGAGCATAACAGCTTCAGGAGGGGGAGCGATGGACAATTATAAAGAAAGTGCTCTCGATGCCATTTATCTTGCCCTCAATTCACAATGGAGGGACGGCAACGTACATAAAGCCATTATTTTGCTTACTGATCGAGACTCACACGCAACGCTTTCAAGAGCGACATACAATATGCCCGATAATACGATCAAGAGAGTCATCCAAGAGTTTCAGCAGCTGCAGCACGCTCTACTATATCTTCTTGCACCAGAGACCGAACTTTACCGGCGACTTGAGCAGGCGGGAGATCGAGCAGGGCGACAAGTGCTCTGTCAGTTCTTCTCAGAATCGGACCCCGACTATCGGGGTTTAGCAAAGGTAGACTGGCAGAAATTCATGTCGGTGCTTGGAAAGACGGTTTCCACCACCTCAATTGTGCAAAGGTAAAAGGAGTTGAGCGTTTACTCCTTAGCTAAATCAAGTTCAATTTCAGAGGGAAGGCTATCAAATAACGACTATGTTGAGGTCTTTTCATCGACAACATCTCGTAGAACGCGCCATTTTTTGTTTATTGCTGATGGAGTAGGTACAAACAAGCAATCGAAAGTGCTAGCGAGAAAAGTCGTACAGGGTATTCGCGATCAGATATCGGGAAGCGCACACGTTGGATCCCTTTTAGAACACATTTCTCAGGGAATGAGACATCTGCCAGCAATTGGAGCGCGCAATCATTGCATGACCACGCTCACAGGTGTTTGTGTTACGACCACTAGGAGCGAAACACAGTTGGAAGTGTATTCTCTTGGAGACTCACCAGTGGCAGTACTGATGACATCCGGAGAATTGCTTATCCTTACTCCTGATAATGGCCTTGGTATGCCCCTTACAAGCTATGTTGACTCGCTTATTGGTTCCGTAGGCACTCCTTTTGTCAAATTCCTGGCCTTGCCGGGACGTCCCATTGGTATTGTTGCGATGAGTGATGGCGTCACAAATAGTTGCACTTCAGCGGAACTACGTCAGTTTCTGGTGCAAGCGATACATGACCTGGGAGCGCGACGTGTCACTTTGAGGTCGCTAGCTAAATATTTCTTAGATGATTCTGCATCGGACAACTATTCGCTCGCGCTTGCCTATAGAAAATTGAGCACTAAGTCAGCAATTCGTCTATTGGAGCGTTTACAGTGAGAGTCTTTTCAGATGGAGTCGAACTGCTTGGGAGGTTCAAGGTACTGAGCATGGAAGGCGGTGGCGGGCAGAGTGTCACGTATACGGCCTTAGACAAGCATAGTCGGAATAGATATACGAAGACTGTATTCGTTAAGCAATACCGTGATCTTGAAGCAAATCGCAGTACCCTTCAGTCAATTTCGGATCATTACGAGTTTTTGATGGAGCGGCTCGGTTTCAAGTCAACCTATGTAGTCCCTCCTATCGCAATTGGATGTGAGCAAGAGAGCGTCGTCGCAGTGTTTCCACTCATTCGGGGTCAAACTCTCGAAAAGCATTGGGAACAAAGTATGGATTGGGAATCTCGATTCAGAGTCGCTGTCAGTATAGTTGCAGGGTGTGCCGAGCTGCATAGGGCTGGAATTGCGCATTGCGACATAAAGCCAGCCAATTTGCTGATTGAGCTCGGGAAAGATACCAGAGAGTATGTTAAGTTCATTGATTTTGATAGCTCTTTGCTGGATGGCAAGGGCATTCGTAGTTCGCCTCCAGGAACTCCTGGGTATCGGTCGCCCGAGCACTTGGTGACCGGGGAGGAAATAACGACCGCCTCAGACATTTTCAGCGTCGGGATTATTTTGTGTCAGTTATTTCTTGGTGAGTCGTTGGCGCTAGAGGGCGACGACGGAACAATTCAGATCGCATTGTCAGAGAAGTTTGAATTCAATAAGCACTTTTTGCGCTTGCTCTTAAGGTGCTTGGCAAACGATCCCGCCTCGCGCCCAAAGGCAGATCAGCTCATGGGCTCACTTCACGCTTGGTGGAACAGGAGCCTTCACGCAGAGCACTGGTTTGAACGGTTGCCAATTTCCCAAAACCGCCAGCCTTATATCCGGTTCTATAGCAGAGTGGATAAGAGCTTTGAACGCGTCTACTTCGAGGATACTGTGCTGGACTGGAGAAGCTTTAAAGGACTGGGCAAAAGACTCGACGGCCTTTGTCTCCAGATTGAGTTTCTTGTGGACCATATAGTTATCAAAAATCTGGGCGTTAGAATTCTAAGCGCGAATTCAGAGATCGTAGAGAGGCTAGATGAATTGCGCATCAGGCATGGGAGAAGCGGTATTGTGGTTCTAAATGACTGCCAACTTGAGTTTGAAGTGGATCAAGTCGATAAAGAATAAGGATAGCTGGAGGCGACTACTTTATTGACGAGATTCGTTTTTGTTGCAAGGATGTTGGCATGTCCTTCGAACGCCCCGGCTTGTTCAACGTCAAAGCGACGCCTCAGAAAAACTGGACGATTGAGGGAGTTGCGAACGGGCAGCAAGAGCTGTTTGCCCCAGACGGAACCGTCTACCACCTATTGCAGGGTTTCAGGATTGAACTAAGGAACGAGGAAGGTATTGAACCTTTGATCATCTCCCCAGCTGGCGAAGAGTTTTCGATTGAAGACTACAAGTTGCTTTTGGATCGAGTAGATAGGTCATAAGGATTCAACCGACGATATATAGTTCCCACCCGCCACCCTGTTTGTTTGTCTCGACTAGGGTCGAGGTAACTTCCGGGGCTTCCGGAAGTCGTTTGTCGAAGCGCCGTTATCCGGTGCAGTGGATAACTCCCTCGCGCGCGCTTTCTTTCATTATTTCTTTTGACTTTTGTTACGCGCGTGGTTGGGGTGGACACAAATCGTCTCATTTCTGAGCGTCGAATTCGCCTAGCTGTGGATAAGTCAGCTCAACTCCGATTAGGCCTCGCGAAGCTAGCCGGGTCAAGCCGCGATGAACGCTGGAGCGTTTGATTCCGGTCCAAGCCTCTAATAGCTTGTAGGAAGCGTTCAGCGGAACGTGAAACCGCCGCAGACCATAGGCGCGGCGGGAGATGACCAAGAGGAGTCGAAGCTCAGGATTGCTCAGGATCGGGAGCAGATGGTCCAAATGCGAGTTCGGGATCTTCGTCCATTCCGTGACTGGCGGCGGAAACCGTGGGGAGATACTTGGCATAGGTGAATTCCTTAGGAGGTGAATACTTGCCCCGAACCGCTTCGATGATGAAAGCGTTGGGGCGCTTCGCTTTGCGGTATGGCAGATACAGCAGTTGCCGCTCAATCTCTTCAACCGAGTAGTCGCGAAGGAGCTGGCTGACTCCAGCGTTCGAGACGTTAAGCTTGAAGAGTTCGGTAGCAGCCGCCGTCATGCGCTCAAGATTCGTCATCGCACGGCTTCGATGAAGCGGCTGACCTGGCGGCTCATGCGGTCGAGGTGACGGAAGAACGATTCATCCACCTCTAGCCCTTGCACCTCGCGCACCCCAATCTTGTGCTGGATCAGGAGCCTGGCGAACTCAGTTCCAGTGACCACACGAATGCGGATCGGCTCGTGGCTTCCTAGGTGAAACTCTGCGGAGCTCGTGAGGCCGTGAGTGGAGATCAGGATTCCATAGTCAGAGCCAGTGCGCCGAACCACTCCCGCAAGCTCATCGAGCATCCGAACCCGAACCTCTTGGCCGACGAACTTGACGACGGTCTGCACATCAAACAGCCCCACTCGGGTCTCATCCGTGAACTCGTGCCCTCCAAGGTAGGTTTTCTCCTTTCGTTCGCGCCGGCCCATGAACTGAAGCTGCTTGTATCCCAATCGGTCGAGGAGCTGCCGTACAAGGAGCATCTGAACGTGAAAGGAAGACACGCGAATAACGGAGAGAAGGTCTTTCTCAAGCATGGCGACGGGGATTAGCTGTTGGTTGAAGAAGAGATGCCGCGAGGGTGGCGTGAGCTGACCCACTTGCCCGGTTCAATTCCGGCAAAGGCGGCCTTCAGGTCTCCAAACTCGTCGAATGCGGCGTCGGGAAGGCTCGGTTGACTGCGGGTTACATCACAGCAGTATGGGGTTGGGAAGCGACCACCTTCAGCAATGAGGTCTCGTGGATCGATCCGGAACCCGAGTTCTCGCTCGATGGCTTCGGTGATCCGGGTGACCGTGAGGAATGACGGGTTACCGCCGCCTCGCAGGATTCGGAAGACAGAAGCCGGGTGGACTCCGGCGTCTTGGGAGAGCCGAGAGGGAGCTTTGAAGCTGTAACGTTTGGTGTGGGCTAGAACATCCGCGAGGCGAGAAATCGTTTGGTCAAAGTGGTGGGGTGAAGGTGTCATGCGTGAAGTCTCTCGCGGGTTGTGAGTGCGGTTCACAAATCCTCGCCCGAACGAAAACCGAACGCAAGAGCGAGAGTTTTTGCACTTCGTCGAAATGCATTGCAGGAGCGAAATTCATTTCACTCGTGACTCCTAGAGCCGGTTTCCACCCCGGTCAGACCCCCGGCTAGAGGGGCGGCCAGGTCGAGCCTAGCTATTTGAACCTGCGCACAGCGGTTCTAATACTCAACCCTCTTGCTTCGCAATTGGTCTTTCTTGATCCTTCTGCTTTCATTCACTCTCGTTTACCTCAATCAGCAGTTCCAATCTTTCCCGATGGTCAAACCATCGACGCTCTATCCCGAGCGGGGTAGGTTGCAGGGATGTTTTGAAAGCTGATCGAACTATGAGGCCAAGAGACCGTGGAGGTCATGAGAGATGACCCTTCACAACCAGAGTTCCCGGTGATCCGCGTCCAACTCGTTCGAGAGTCGAGCGAGCGACGAGAAGCCATTTCGGGTCCAGCTAATGCGGCAGAAGTTGCCGAGCACTTCCTTGGTCTCTGTGACCGGGAGCAACTGATCGTGCTGATGCTCACCGCAAAGAGTGATCTCATTGGTGTTCACGTGGCGAGCATTGGAAACCTTACGAGTGCCATCGTCTCACCGCGCGAAGTGTTCAAGGCCGCGATCCTTGCGAACGCTTGCTCGATCATCGTGGCGCACAACCACCCTTCCGGCGATCCAGAGCCATCTACCGAAGATCATGAAGTCACCAAGACCTTGAAGGAGGCAGGAAAGCTTCTGGGCATCCCGCTCGATGATCACATTATTGTTGGTTCGCAGGGTAGGTTCGTGAGCTTTCGACGCCGAGGAGTGCTGTGACACCTGAGCCAACCCTAGCCGACGTGAATACCGTTTTGCACTTGTGTCCGTGAGGTACGAGACAGTGCCGCTCGCGCCGACTCGCATCGGCTGGAGAAACCCCATGAGCACTAACCTCAAACATGCAGACTTTGAAGTCGAAAACCACGGAACGATCTTCCTCATTCGCCCGACCTCGGAAGCGGGATCGAATCACTTTGCGGAACTTGATCCGTGGCATCACACCTTCTTCGGCAATGCCCTTGCCGTGGAGCATAGATACCTTGAAGACGTTGTTCTCAGACTCCAGGAGGACTTCACCGTCCTTCCCGCCTAACTCAGACCCCGCCCGCGCGGGGTCTTCCGCCTAATGTGGCTCCCAACGCCATCAAGTCGCGTCGTGGCCGACTTTCAGCAGTTCCTGCGGTCCACATACGACATTGAATGCGATACCGTAACCGCGACGAAGGTTGCGACATTCCTCATCCAACTCACCTACGTCAGAGCCTATGCAGTACGTCATCTACACTCGAAAATCGACGGAGAGTGAAGACCGCCAGGTTCAGAGCTTGGAGGATCAGCTCAATGTGCTTCGTGCGCTTTCAGAGCACAACGGTCATAAGATCAGTCAGGTCATATCTGAGTCAAAGAGCGCAAAGGACCCGTACTCGCGGCCCGAATTTGAGAAGCTCATGCTCCAAGTTGATGGTGGGAAGATTGCGGGAATTTACACTTGGTCTCTCAACCGTCTATCTAGGAACCTAGTTGACGGCGGTCGTCTTGCTCACGCTCTTCAAGTCGGCAGAATCGGCGCACTTATCACTCCTTCGCGCACCTACACCAGTGAAGACAGCGCGCTACTTCTTGCCGTTGAAAATGGAATGGCGACGGCTTACATCCAGGACCTGCGGCGGAATGTATCTCGCGGAATGGATGGAAAGGCGGCTCGCGGATGGCTTCCTGCTAAGGCTCCCATGGGTTACAAGAACAACGCTGAAACGCGCGAAATCGATCCGCACCCGATCAGCTTCAATCTGGTGCGAAAAGTGTTTGAACTGGCTGCAACTGGTCATTACTCCTTTGCCGAACTTCGAGCAGAGGCGAACCAGCTTGGACTTCGATCGACGAGGAAAGGGCATCACGGAGAGCCGATCTCAAAGTCGGGCCTTCACAAAATCCTTGGGAACCCATTCTATGCCGGGCTCTTAGCATACAAAGGCCGCCTCACCCCCGGGAAGCATCAACCGATGATAACTCAAGCGCTGTTTGACCAAGTGCAGACCGTGCTTCGACGCAAGCTCGACGTTCGCAAGCCAGAACCCCAGTTCGCCCTGAGCGGTGGCATCACGTGCAAGGCATGCGGATGTGCGGTGGTAGGTGAACGAAAGTCGAAAACGCTCGCCGATGGCATGGTTAGGGTCTACACCTACTACCACTGTAGCGGTGCTAAGGGATGTAAGCGAAGCGCAATTTCAGAGGAGCAAGCCCTCCGACAAGTCGCTTCACATCTCATGGAAGTTGCGATACCTCCCGATGTCGGAGCTTGGATTCTCCGAGCGATGGCAATGATTGTCGAGGATGAGACGCTCGTTCGTGCCCAATCGGCTTCAGTGGTTGAAGCAGACTGCAAAGCCCTTGAAGGTAAGTTGGAGAGGTTGCTTGCCCTACGACTCGATGGAGAGCTTGATCAAGAGGAATATGCAACTCAGAAATCGGTGCTTCGCCACAAGTTGGAGACGCTGAGGGAGACGGCCCGAAAAGCCAGCAGTGCAGTTGCCGCGCTCTTGGACTATGGAGACTCCCGCATCAAGTTTGCCGTCGAGGCATTTAGCTACGGCAACAGCTTACCGACTGTCTTTCTTCGAAATGCCATTCGAACTGGCTTCCAGAGCGCACAAATGCAGGGTTCGACTCTGGTCTTGGCTCATGATCCAGTGCTTCAGAAAATCGCTTCATTCGAACCGCTGAGAAATGGCTCTCAGTACCCCGAACAAAGCGATCTTTACAACCGAAATTCCGTTTGGTGGACTCTCGTGCACGATATTCGAACCGTCGCTCATGCGGAGCTCGGCATCGAATCAACGACATGTTAGCCGCGTACGAACCGACTGTCCCAATTTGGATTCATTGAAGCTCGGCATCGAAAAGAAACTTCTCCCCAAGCTCAGCGATCCGTAGCTGAGCCACCCTAGCCCGCGAGTAGTCTTGGAATGACATGGAGGTTTGGTAGAGCTGGCGCAGTTGCAGGAACATATCCTCATATTGGTCCTCCTCCACCTTCGCCAGGGCTTGAAGGGTTGCCACATGCCGAAGCATATGAATGTCTGGATTCCCGTCGGCTACGAAGTCAGAGAGTTCCTCAACCAGGGCCGCGTGTTTACCGGTCACACCGTAGAGTCTGGCTCGCAACAGCGTGAGAGTTCTCTTTGCTGATGGATCGCGGGAGAACCAGCTTTCGATCTCACTGTGAATCCGAGTGGCCAGTTCCTTTGACAGCTGGAAATAGCCTTGCTCACTAGCTGCAATCAGTACGGCGTAGCGGGTATGCCACAAGTAGAAATCGGTAGGGATCAGAATACGCTTATCGTTAAGTTCGACCGGAGGTAGAAGTTGGAGACGTTGCCTCAAAGTCTCGAACTCTTCCGCGACATCTCCGACTGCAAACCGAGGACACCTGGCCTTGATTCGCAGCCTCATTGAATGACCATAAATGTCCCGGTACTCGTCTCCGATTTCCTTCGCAAGCTCAATGATTTTGATCGCCATTCGGTGCGCGAAGCCGTACTGGGCGAGGGTCTCCCGAATTTGGAACGCTTGGAAGTACATGAAGAATTTGAACTCGGTACTAGTGGTTTTCTCAGCGGCGGCCATGCAGAGCGTGTCGGCGGTGACCAGACGCCCCTGATTCTTGAGGAGCTTGAGCTGTGCTCTGATTTCGCCTGGAGATTCATCCCCGAGCTTGAATTCTCGTTGCCTGTCAGCGATGAAGTCCTCGTCAAGGGACTCCAGGAGATAGGCGCGTAGCAAGTACCGCCGGTGATCTGGATGCTCAAACTGATCGAGAATGGTTCGGATCGTTACCAGCGTCAGCTCTGATGGGTTTTTGAGGCACTGAGAGAGCCTGGACTCGGTCATACCAAGGCGAACCGCGACCGCCTTATTGGAACTCAGGCCGTGAATCTTCTTAAACAGGAGGCGAAAGAGCTGCTTGAACGAGTAATTTCCAAGATTGTGTTTAGCCCCAGCTAAATAATCCTCGAAGTCAAAGTCGGTGGCTGGCGCTTTCTTCATGATCCTCTCTATAGACGATCATGAACTTACATCCGGCAAATCAACCTTCTCCTGAGCGACCCGATCACTGGATCGGGATCGAAGCCGACTACCAAGCCCATCCCGATCACCCGGCAACCAAGCTATATAGCGTTTCCCGCCGTGACCTAGCGGTTCACGCGCTGATGCTCGGGGCCTCGGGGAGCGGCAAGACGGTTGCGCTCACCCACCTCGTAGCTGGGGCGATTCTAAGAGGCGACTCCTTGGTTCTCATTGATGCCAGAGGGGATCAGGTGAACGACGTGTTGAGCTTACTTGCCGGAAGGGTCATGCCTTCCTTGGTAAAGGTCATCGACCTGCGGGATTCGTCCCCGCACATCGGGTTTGACCCCTTGGGGGGTGTGGGACTTGCCCACAAACGAGCCCTGGGCGTCGCCGCAACCGTTAAAGCAGGTTCAGAGTCATTTGGTGTCCAGCTTGAGGAGACACTTCGATACTTCCTCACAGCTCTTGCCGAGGCTGGTGAACCGCTCACCCAGCTTGAACCCGCCTTCTATAACGACGCCTACCGTGCATGGCTGATCGACCACGCCGACTCCGAGAATGTAAAGGGATTCTTAACTCGGTTCCACGAAATGCGAGACGACCGCAAAGCTACCTTAGCGATGCCAGTGATGAACAAGCTCTCCGGGGGAAGCATTTTGCTCGTGTCACTCGCTGTGGATGAAACCGCTGATGTGGGCCGAATGTTTGGCTCACTGTTTCTCGGTTGCCTAACCCAAACGATGTTCTCCAGGGTTGGGCAGGCAGAGCACCAGCGAAACCCAGTTCTCCTGGTGCTCGATGAGTTTTCCCACTTCGCCAGCGAAGATATCGCTTCGATCATTGCCGAAGGGCGGCGGTTCGGGTTCTCGGTGATCTGCGCCCATCAAACCCTCTCCCAGGTGGGCACAAGCCTTCGATCTCTCATCCTAGGCAACGTGGGGCTCAAGATGGCGTTTCGCCTCGGGCGGGATGATGCGCAAACCATGTCTGCCGACCTCACCGGAGACCGCAAGGCACTTGATCTAACCAAACTTCCGGTTGGAACCTGCGTGGTGAAGAAGGGAAACAAACCCTTGGTTGGGGTGGAGATCAACACACCGATTGGAAACGGAGGGGTACTGGATCATGAGGGGCGAGTGTTCCTCTCCAAGATTCATGAGGCACACGCGAATGCCCCGTATGAGTCTCCCGTTGCTGCTGGACGGGAAGCCTCCACACCAAAGACGGAACAAACCAGACCCAGAAAGCCGAAGACTGAGCCGAAAGATTCTGGTTCCCTGGAGGACTGGTTCTGATGGTTATCACCCCAAGAGACGCTGATCTAGTGAGGGAGCTAGCCCTCTCGCACGTGTTGAGCCGCGACCAAATCCTTGGGCTAGGGCTGTTCGCCTCGATCACAAGAGTCAACACCAGGCTCCGAGTGCTTCGAGAGCTTGGCATTGTCCGGCGGATCGAGACCCCGTACTTCAAGGGAAGCCTGTTCACTCCCGGCGTGAATGCCGCTGAGGTCCTACGTGACCGGATAGCGAGGCTCATCGCCAATCGCCAGCCCTCTCCCAGATTCCTCAGGCATGCCTTAAGCGTCACCAACATCCGCATAGCTTTGACCTCCAAGGGTGCAACCGATTGGCGACATGAACCGATGCTCTGGCGCACCTTTGAAGTTGCAGGCAAAACCCTGGAAGTGCGGCCTGATGGAATGGCGATTACTCCCAAAGGGCCGGTCCTCATTGAATGCGACATGGGCCATGTTACGCCTCAAAAGCTCGCGTCGAAACTCGCCGTATACCACGAGTTTCAAAGAAGCGGACATACGCAGAAGCTGTACGGCTTCGACAGTTTCAACCTCCTGATCGTTACTACCGGGAAGCTCAGGGCCGCGAGACTTCGCGAACTTGCACCTGGTGGACTCTCCTATGGACTTCGCGTTCAAACGTTTGAAGACCTAGGAGTTTCGATGGTGGGAGGTTGGAGCTAAGGACAGAACCATGACACACCTCTTAGACCGACTACCGCTTCAGGTGAAGCGCGAACTCTTCAAAGCGGAAGGGTTGATTTCCGCAACGAAAGACTGCAACGACCCCCGCTTGTTAGAACTGGCATGGAGCCAACTGCATAAAGCAACTACCGAACTCTTGAAGTTCAACTCGAATGTCACCGGAATCATGATTCTCTGTGGGCTCCAAGTTCTCCAGACGAAACTTGTTTGCGATTCGGGCAAATCATACGATCTTTCCAACTCTCCCTTTGAGGAACTTAACTAATGGCAGAACTACAATCCCTCCCCGCGAGCGTTACGCAACTTCTTGATGGAGCCAGAAACGCAATCGCTCGTTCCGATCAAGCCCTCGCCTACGGCGACGGGTACACCGCCAGAAGCGAGGCTCAGTACTCGATGGCACTCATTGTTGAGGCGGTGAAGTGCCTCGCTCCGCATGACCCGATGGGAGCCTTGGCTCTCATTGGGACGCACCTGGGACACCAAGGCATTGAGTTTGAAGAAGTGTTTGAGGATGAGCAAATCACGTACCAGTGGAAAGAGCTGTTCGGCGTGAAGTACGCGGCAGACGTGACCCGCGTGGTGAACCGCCGCTCGAACCGCAAACGCATGGGCTTCTACTAAATCCGGGTTACCAGGAATTTGAACTCTAATTGAAGTAGGCGGTGCATGATGGAGCCACAACGACGAAGCGCACAGGCAGAGCCAGATCACATCCTGGTTCTGTCTGCCTCGCCAGGTCAGCCGAGGTTCACCCCCGGCGAACTTGATCGAGTGGCAAGACTCTTCGTGCTTTTGGCAACCGTGACCCTTCCTGATTCGTCTAACCCTTGTGGCGATGAAGAACTCCCCCAAGCAGAGTAACCCCGGTCGCCCGTGCGTGGTGTATGCCAGAGTCAGCACCACCGAGCAACGCGAAGAAGGCTACTCTCTGGATGCGCAACTCGCACTGCTTCGTGAATATGCGCAGAAGAACGGCTTTCTGATTCAGGGCGAGTACCTGGACGCTGATAGCGGAGCGAAGCAGGGTCGCACCGTGTTTGGGCGGATGGCAGATGACGTTGAAAAGCTCGGGCCAGAGTGCGCAATCGTTTGCGAGAAAACTGACCGGCTCTATCGAAACTTTGCTGACATGGTGAAGGTCGATGAACTCGGGGTGGAACTCCACTTCGTCAAGGAGAACATCGTCGTCGGCCCAAACAGCCGCTCGAACGATAAGTTTATCCACTCAATCAAGGTCTGCTTAGCGAAGCACTTCAGCGACAATCTTCGTGAAGAAGTGAAGAAGGGGATGACCGAGAAGGCACGGCAGGGCATCTTCCCGAGCATGGCTCCCATTGGCTACCTCAACACAACGTCTGGGCACCGCAAGGTGATTGCTCCCGATCCGCAGATGGCTCCACTGGTGCGTCAGGTGTTTGAAGCCTACGCTGGCAAACAGGTCTCGATTGACGGGGCGGCGTCTCTGGCAAAGCGGATTGGACTGCGCACTCGCTCGGGAAAGCCGTACGCCAGAGCGTCTATCGCTCGAATGCTTGAGAACCCCGTGTACATGGGTATCGTTCGTTGGAACGGCGAAGACTATCCGGGTATCCACGAGCCGATTGTTTCTACGCAGCTCTTCTTCGAGGTTCAGTCTGTTATGAATGGAAGAACAACCAGGTCAGGCTTCACAATTTCGCACGAGTTCGCCTACCGGGGTCTCATGACATGCGCACATTGCGGCTGTTCAATCACCGCTGAAATCAAGAAGGGCAAGTACATCTACTATCGGTGTACGGGCATGCGGGACAAGAAGTGTCCCGGCATGAAGATGGTACGCGAAGAGGTGCTGACCGAGCAGTTCGCTTCACTGTTACAGGGGCTCGTGCTTTCACCTGAGAACCTGGAAGCTCTGAAGATCGCACTCAAAGAGAGCCTCGCTGACGAAGCCGAAATGCGCCGAGCTAACATGGAGCGAATCGCTTCTGAGTCGGCGGTTCTTCGAGCAAAGCTTGAGCGGATGTACCTCGACCGGATGGATGACAGGGTCAGTGAAGACGTGTACCAGTCTCTCCGGACGAAGCTCCAATCAGAACTTGCAGGCTATACCGTCCAAATCGAAGCGCTGGATCGAACCGAGACCTCCTACTACGACCTGGGCTTGCGGTTATTAGAACTGGCTCAAACCGCCCCCCTCAGGTTCACTCACGCTGACTGTGCAACACGCCACTCGATCTTATTAGAACTCCTCGAACGGGCGGAGCTCCAGGACCGAAAAGTGCAAGTTTGGCTTAAGAATCCGTTCGATACCCTGCTTCAACGCAACGTGGAGAGGCTCGCACAAGGGCCTGAGATTCCCCTAGAAGAAGATTGGTACTCCGGACGGGATTCGAACCCGCGATCTTCGCCGTGAGAGGGCGATGTCCTAAACCGCTAGACGACCGGAGCAGGGAAATGTAAAGATACCTTAACCCCCGCCAGGCCAAGGGGCCATGGGCTTCAAGCGAAACTCAGCCCCCAGGCCAACCTGATCAAATGCGTGTGGGCCGGATTCGGCGTTCCCGGGAATCACCACATTCACCGAGTGAGGTACGCGACCCCAATCAGTTACTTGGAGATAAGTGCCTCGGTCGCTAAAAGGAATCGTCAACGTGCCAAAGGTGATGGTTCGAGCCGGTAAACCCCAGCGATCCATAGGTGTCGAGGCAAAGCCCCGCTCAACTTCGGCAAAGGCCTCGCGAACAACAACCAGCCTATTCTGACCATCCAACCAATCGATCTCGGTCTGGCTTTCCAGCGCGTTCAGGATCAAGGAAGGCTGAATTGCCTGGCGGAAGAGACCATCGTTCGTCAAGTTGCCGATCATGGGACGGAACAGGCGAACCCGAAGCTCCGCGATAAACCTTTGATACAGATTTGCCCCGACTGACCCTGTCACAAAGCGCCCATCCCAATCTCGAATCGCCTTCGCACCAGGAGTTTGGACTGAAGCGAGAGCTAACCTTAAGACAGGCAGAAAGGCTAGATCAGACGCCTGATCCCCATTGGATATTGCCTTTGTCACCCCCAACAAATCCTCGTACCCCACCTTGGGCTGGCGCAGGGCACGAAGCAAAACAGTATTCCGGAACAAGCGACCCCAGGCGGGAGTGTCCCCATTTGGCCACCAACTTACTGGCTTATTGTTCCAGTTCGCGATCATGCCCCCCCGGGGGTTATGAACGTGAGGCATTTGCGAGGGGGGAAGAAAGCCCCGCCACTCGTTTTGGGGTTCGTCTGGCACAGGAAACCGGGGGTCAACGCCAGGTGCCCGAAGGGGAACCAGGCCAGAGTAGCGGTAGCCAATATTGCCGCGACGATCGGCAAAAAAGACGTTGAAATTGACAGGGATCCCCGCTACAACTCGGTCAAAAGAGGCCCGATCCAGGGCTCGACCATAGAAGGAATAGACATCAGAATATCCTTTCAGCTCCTTTCCGGCAAAGGAACTCTGGAGGCTGTAGACAGCCTTTGACGAGCGGCTCAGGAGCAAAACTGGCCCCCTGTGAGTCCTCCATTGCACAACCTCTCGATCCGCTTCCCCCTTGACCTTAACTCGGAAACGAACTGTCTGCAAGGGTCGTTTGGTGGTCCCACTCAAGTATTCGTTTTCGCCTTCTAGCTTACTGACAAAGATGTCTTCGATGTCTGCGACGCCAGTTGTCAGAGTCCAGGCAAAGTTTGGCGTGCGACCGATCAGATAGGTGGGAACTCCCGGAACTGTCATCCCCTTGACCCTCATCCCCGGGGCTTCCATTGTGGATTCATGCACCACACTCGGCGTGGTAAATCCCATTTGGGGGGCGTGGAGAAGGCGAGCTCTTCCGTCCTTGCTTTTGTTGCCATTGATTGCCACTGCATAGCTCCCCAACTGAGTGGCGATGGAGAGCTGCTCGGCTAGGACTTGACTGTCTTCGAGGGTCGCTGCCATAGCAGCTCCGGCAAGTTCCAAGAGCGAGGTAGGGGGCAGGGAAGCGAGGTGGGCTTCAGTTTGGGCACGGGTGGGGAGAGGAAATACTGGGCGAGGATTGATCCGGTCATCTTCTGGCAAGACGGTTGTGACAGCCCGGGGGTCGTTGAACCAGGCCAGGTCGTTGAGGACTTCGATTCTCTTGTCCTTGGCCTTTGGTTGGCTTTGCAAGTACTGATAAAGGGCATAGTTGCGAAGTTCGCCAGCCCCTCCACCGCCAAATCTTCTTGCTAAGGTGACTGCGATGGCAGCAGAATCAACTGTGCTCCATGGCTTGGGCAAAAACCCCAAGTCTTTGTAGTTCGGGGGAAGGGTGCGAGCAGCGGTTCTGATCCTGATGGTGGCATTGATCCCGTTGGCATATTCCTCCCAAGCCCTTCTGACTGGGGTTGGCATGGCATTAACCATCGCCTCAAGTTCTGCGTCTGTGTAGGAACGGCGCAGGATGTCTCGATCGCTCGCAAAGGCAGTTGGGCCAAGGATTTCCGAAAGTTTGCCTCTAGCGCTCCTGCGGCTCAGTTCCATTTGCCAAAGTCTGTCTTCTGCGAGGGCCCTGCCAAGCAAGAAAAAGGCCTTCGGCTGGCTAGAGGCACTCAGAATCGGAACGCCAAATTCACCCCGGCGGATAATTCCTTCCCCGGCTGGGCTCTTCTCTTGGAGAATCGACAAAAACAAGATCGACAGAATCCCCGACATATTCCTGTCTTACCCGATCTTGCCTTTCGCCGGATTCAGCGCAGAGAGCGGTTCGACCCTGGCAAGGCACGGCTGTCGCGGGTCGCCCAGCGGTAAACCAGGTAGGCGATAACCAAGACAACCAGGACTGGAATAGCAACCCCAAGAATCGCCTGAAGCAGATTCATTACAACGCCAAATAGAAAGAGACCGCCAAAAATCACGACCACTGCAAGGACGAGAAACTTCCAAAAGTTCATATCAGACCTTCCGTTGCACTTTTTGTTACAAGCCAGGACTAGGGCAGGATGCAAAAGTTCTGTTCAGAGGTACCTTGTACTCAGTCGTGAGTCTCACCATTTATCGTCCTGCCCCTTCTAAACTCGCCGAGCGATTGCTCACCCTGAACTGCGAGTTAGCGGAAAAATGGCTTGTCGAATTCCTGCGTGATGAGGTTGTGCGGCGGCGAAAGATGACTCAAGCCGTGATAGGTTTGAGTGGAGGAATCGACTCTGCTCTTTCGGCTGCCCTCGCCGCGAAGGCCTTCGGGCCTGAGAATGTGACATGTATCAGAATGCCATACAAACTCAGTTCCAACGAGAGTTTGAGCCATGCAGAGGAGGTGGCCATGGCACTGGGAGTCAATCTCGAGACCATTCCCATCACCGATATGGTGGATGGTTTTGTCTGCACTCAGCCAGAGATAGATGGAACCAGACTCGGGAACGTCTGTGCGAGGTGCCGGATGGTTATTTTGTTCGACCAAGCAGCCAGGCTGGGGGGCTTGCCGATCGGTACGGGAAACAAGACAGAGCGGTTCTTCGGATACTACACATGGCACGCAGATGACTCGCCACCGATCAACCCTTTGGGAGACCTCTTCAAGAGTCAGGTGTGGGCTCTTTCCAGATATATGTCGATTCCAGAGTCGGTTGTGAACAAGGCACCGACGGCTGACTTGGTGAAAGGCCAGACGGATGAAGGCGACTTTGGCATCTCCTACCGCCTCGCAGACGAAATCCTGGCTCTCCTGACATATGGCTTGAGTAAGGAGCAGGTGGTTGACTATGGCTATCACCCCGAGGAGGTTGCTTTGGTCTTTGGGAAGGTGGCTCGCACCCATTGGAAGCGGCGGATGCCGACGGTGGCGATGCTGAGTGACTCTGCGATCAATGAGTATTTTCTGCGTCCGGTTGATTTCTAACGATCTGCCAACCTCCCCGAGGCCACGCCCTCCCCTCCGCTCACGCTCCGGGGCTGCGCCTCGGTTGGCAGATCACCAGTGACGCCCTGTTCGACTAAAGTAACGGAACTGAACGAAATGAGCCAACCCTGCGAGACGCACCTGACCTGGCACGAGGATGATCCCCTGCGCCTCTCCCGAGTCGCTGCGGCCCAGAACCTTGACCTCACGGAGCACCCCTTCCGAACCAAGCCAGCCGAGAGGCACTGGCACCTCAAGCGCCCCCGAGTCGCGGGAACCCTCGAATTCACCTGGCGTCCCCAAACCAGAGAATTCGTCCTCATCATCCGCCGAGGTCGAAGAGGAGGATGGACGGAGAATGCTGTGTCCGATCTGATCGAGCACCTCGAACGAGAAGGGTAACCCAGCGGGCAGTACTCATCCCGCTGGCGCTGAGAGGGTTTGCACTCTGGGCACGTGTTGCGGCAGTCCTTTCTGGTGCCTTTAACCTCAAGCCCCCGGGGTTTATCGAACTTGGTGTGATCATTCAGGCATAGGCGGCGCAAGGTGATGCAAGACGCTCCTCAAGAGCGCGTGGCTCTATTCCCCTGCCAGCTTTCTGGGGGAGAACTTTGGGAGCAATTGGTGGTAAAAAATTTCAGATAATCCTTGGAAATGTCGATTCCAACGAATAAACTCTCCTTGATAGTATCCGGTCGCGAAAGCGCTGGAAACCAAACCTAGAAAAGCGGGACGCCCTGACCTTCGGTCGGGGCTCCCTCTTTTTCTATTCGAGGCCCCTCGACCCCGTTGGGAGGGGGGTCTGGAGAGACCCTCTGGTTCACAAGCACAGGCGCAGAATTGAGTCTGAGAAATCCCTTCTCTCCTCCGGAGGAGAAGTGACTTAGGGATGCCTGCCCCGGCTCGGCGGGGAGGGTTTTTGTCCAGCAAAAAACTGCCAACTTTGACTCAAAAGTAATCCCTGTCGCGTGACCTTGGATTCACCGAGTTACCCCCCACCCCGTACCCCTCCACCCAGTAAAAATACCGGGTGGAGGGGCCTTCAGAGAAGCCCCTTGAAAGACCTTGTCGTGTAAACCATGTCCTGTCTCAACTGGAAACCATGTCCTGTCCACGAACACCAGCATTGCGGTTTAGGTGAAAAAGTCCCTGCAGATCCCCACAGGGTCAAACGAACCAGCGCCGTCGGGGGCAGACCGGACGAGTGGTCGGATTTTGCTCAACCAAGTGAGGAACCGGTCGGGTGTGGCCGTGGGCCAGACGGCGCGGTGAATTCTGCGTCAAGTCACAAAGCGCCTAGCCCCCCAGCCGCGCAACCGATACCACCGACAAACCAGGGCCCTGGTGGCTCGCTGTCGCCAGGAGTAGCTCCAGATAGTTAACCTCCAAGACGCCGATCTCTGGACTCCCTGCCATCTTCACGGCTCTGCCGACAGCCACTCTTGCTGCCTCGTTCAGATTCTTCATTCTGCCGATCTCAATGTGGGGAGCGAAGGGAACTCGCGCTGTCGGATTGCCCAGACCCATCAAGTTAAACTCGATTTCCGTCTGAAGAGCCCCCAAGGCTGCCACGTCACCCTCGATCCCCAGCCAAACAGACTTCGGCTGAACCATGTTGGGGCTACCCCCGAGGCCGCGAATCGCTAGCTGAAAGGGAAGATGTCGCAGGCAGATAGCTTCCACCACCGTCTGAGCTCTTCTCACGACATCCGGCGGGATCTCTCCGAGGTTGAAGAGCACGAGGGCGACTTCCGCCGCAGAGGTAAAGCGAAGCTCGTTTGCCCCGCCCCTCCGTCTGACGTCCAACTGGGCTGCTTCAACATTGCTCACCAGGGGAGCCGGCAGCTTCAGCCCAACGACACACCGATTCAAACTGTCCATCGTCATTGACTTTTCTAAACGAAAAGGACGGTCAAAACCAGCCTACTGTCTCACCCTCTTGTTTTACGAATTCACGACGCCACCGACCATTACCTGGCGAAGGTCGTCCGCCCGCGCGGTCGGCACCAAGGCGACCACCGTATCTCCCACCTGAAACTCTGTCTCGCCAGTAATGGGAATGCCGACACCGTCCCGCAAAAGGTAAACGACAAAAGACCCGTTCGGCAACTCGATCTCCCGAAGCACCTTCCCAGCGAGGCGCGACCTGTGGCTGATGACTGTCTCCACCACCTCGACGTGGCCTTTATGAAGGTGACCAACAGGAATGAATTCGTCCGAGGAAATCTGCTGGTCGATCAAGCTAAAGATGATGCCGGTTGAGGAAACAGTGTCGTCAATACCAGCTGCTCGGAAGGTCGGCTCATGGCTGGGGTCGTTCACTCGGGCTACCACTCGCTGAACGTTCCAAACCTCCTTTGCCAATTGGCACGTGACAAAGTTATCTTCGTCCTCACCTGTCACTGCGACCACGACGTCTGCCCGGTTAAACCCTGCATGCTTCTGAGTATAAAGTTCGCAACCGTCTCCCATCATCACGTTCTCATCCCCGATGAGGTTCGCGAGTTTGCCAGCTGTTCTGCCGTCCTTTTCCAGCAAGAGCACCTCGTGGCCCTTCGCAATCAGGCGTTTAGCGAGCTGAATCCCGACGTTGCCTCCTCCCACCAAGATAAGATACATCAGCCGTTCAACTCCTTGCTCAAAACGTTATAGGAATTGATCGGTTTGTACTCAGAACCTGTGAGCCAATCTCCTAGAAGACCAGCAAGGAGGGCAGCCGCATTGATGGTGAAGAAACCCATTTTGCGGTAAGCGTCTGCCCGCGATGGGTCGGCAACTTTCACAGCGATCCTGGCTACTTCAAAGTTCCTCTTCACAATCTCTGCGGCAAAAATGTTGGTGTTGTCGCCGCGAGTCATCGCGAAGAAAGCATCACAGTCTCGTATTCCCGACTTCTCTAGGATGTCAAGATCCAAACCATTGCCGAGAACGATTCGAACTGGATAGTCCTTGCCGAGCCGCCGGAGGTTCTCGGGAGTCTGTTCAATTACAGTGACTTTGTGCCCTGCTTGGGAGAGTTGCATTGAAAGGAGGGCTCCCGTCCTGCCGCAGCCGAGAATAACGACATTCATATCGTGCCAGTCGGTTATACCTTGTTCGCTTTAAAGGCTCTCCAAACTGCCTCTGGTTCTGGACCTTCGCCGGTGGGAGAAAGGACGTAAAACGAGGCGGTTCCTTGCCCAGCCCAAGCCCCGAGCCTGGCCGCCAGAATGTTCCACCCTTGGGCGGCGATAACACGGCTGATCCGATAAGCCATTCCTCGACCCTTGGGTGCACGAATGTCGATAATCCCTGGGGATCCTTCCGTGTAGGAAATCTTGACCGTTTCTTGCCGCCTTTCAGGATCAAGTCTCTTCTGGCGAAGAAGTTCGATTTCGGTCTTCCTCCCTTCCAGAACGTCAACCAGATCTTGGGCCACGACTGTCGCGAGCTTGGCCGGGAGACTCCTGCCGCTACTCGAAACAGTGACCTCATCCACCAAGACTGCGTGGGGTGCTCGGGTCGAAGCAGCCCTGAGACCGATCAAAGAGAGATCGTGGGAGTACAGCACCCCCAAAATCTTGGTGAGGTTCCCAGGTTGATCTGGACTCACAATGGTAAAGGTCGTAACCCCGATGGCTGGGTAGTCGGCAAGGTCCACCAAGGCCATTCCCTCTTGTGCCTTCCGGGCCATCTGAAAGTGCATTTTCATGACTTCCTGCTGGGTGCTCATCAGATAGTGAACCGGAAGGCACTTGACAAACCCTTCAATCTCTGCTGGGGCAGCGTCTTCTTTACGGAGAGTCCGCAAGAGCTGACGGCGGATCACCTCGTCATTCGGTCGCGATGCCTGGCCACTGGCCAGGACGTCCTTGGTGCGACGATATAGCTCGCGAAGGAAAGTTTCCTGAACCGGTGTCCAGATGTTGTCATTCACTGCATTCACGTCTGCCCACGTGAGCAGCGTGAGGCAGTCAAGGCACTCTTGAGTCCCCACGAACTGGCGGAAATCAACCGCCGTCTCTTGATTCATCACATCGCGGGTTCGCAAGACGTGGGCGAGGCTAAGGTGCTCCTTGACGAGCCACACAACCAGAGCGGTTCTGCTTGAGTCGAGCCCAAGACGATTGCACACGCGCTCGGCAATCTCCGCCCCGACGATGCTGTGGGAGCGTCTGTCGTCGATCTTGCCGACGTCGTGGAGAAGTGCCGCCAGATAAAGAGGGCCAAGATCAGAGATCCCAGCCCTAACCTCTCTCAAAAAGGGCTCGTTTTGGCTCTGGTCGAGCAAAGCCACTGTTTGCAAAGTGTGCTCAAAGACTGTGTACCTGTGGCTCCCGTCGCGCGGCATCAGAGTTCGGCAGGCAGTGAGCTCAGGCAGGAGAGGCTCCAAAACTCCCGCCTCGTCGAGTGCGCGGATCGTTTCAACGCCGGAAAAAAGTGCGGTGAGGCAGGAAGAGTCTGCTTCCGGTTGGACTGACACCTTGGTCTTGGGTACGGCAAGTCCTAGCTTGAGAGCGAGGGCAATCGCTTGTGCCGCTTCACCAGCACTGCAGCCAACCTCAAGCCTGACCTGACCCCTTACGGCACTGACGAGCGGTGAGACAGAAAAGCGAGTTTCCTTGATCTTTTCTAATGTGTCGACAAAGATCCCATAGTTGAGAATCATGCTCTCGACAAGATGGCTCCCTAACTCCCGAGGGTCTTGTTTCAACAACTGGGCGACTTCGCTCCGCCGTGAGAAGGAAAGTGTGTCGAGTGGCTTCCCAGCAACTAAATGCAGGCAATTGCGAACGAGGAGGAGATGGTCGTAGCTCGGGGGAGGATGTTTTAGCCTCTCACCAAGGGCAGATCCAATCCAGTTCGCCGTCTGGACACAGCGCAGTCCTCCGGCCCCTCGCTTCAGATCAGGCTCGGTGACGAGGGGGGTGGCGTGGCTCTTGAGAAGATCGTTTCGACGCTCCGCTACCTTACTCACCAAGAACTCAGCGGTAGGAAAATCACGCCACAGGGCGTCGGTCAAGAGGCGGAAGGCATCATGTGAACCGATGATATACCGTGCTTCGAGCAGAGCCGCAAGGCTCTTATCGTCTAACCCTGGCAACTCGTGAATCCACCGGAGCGCACAGTTCAGAGGGATCGAGAGAGTGTTGCGGAAAGTGTCGTTGGCAAGCCTTCCAATGATCCCAAGGGCCCCTTCAACTTCTGATTCTTTGCCAGGAAAGGGAACCAGAACGACATCGAGATCAGAGGAGGGGCTGAGTTCGCGTCTGCCATATCCCCCGGTCGCTACAATGGCAAAGTCAGGCTCATTTCCCAGTTCCTCGACCAGCCTCAGCCAAAGCTGCTGCCAAATCCCGTCCGCAAGGTCAGAGTATTCCGAGCACCAAGCCATGCCAGACGGAAACATCGAAAGGGAATCCCAAAGTGCCGATTTCCGTTCGAGGATCTTTTCCCAGGTGGGTACTTGAGTCATCGTTGCCTCTGATGCAATGAGTTTTGCACGAAAGCCACTGTCTCGGTGCGAAGGCGACTTGTTTCCAGCAGAGACCATGGAGTAAGCCCGACACCCAGCATAGCTCCTGCAAGGAGCAAGGGCAAGCCCACCTGGGTGAAAACCAAGCCAGTCACCTTCCCAGAGTCAGCTTGTTGCCGGTAGGCCCATGATTGACTGATCGGAAGAAGCATCACCAAGGAAACGATCAGGAAGGTTGCCACAGTGTTCCGCCACAGGCTGACAATTCCAGGCGAAGTCTCGACCGGAACGTACTGAAGACTGAGCCTTAAAGTCAGAAACGAGACGACAAAGAGAGAGCCAAGCATCATCCCTGCCACGAAACCCAAAAGGACATTGAATTGTGTCGAGAAGCGGCGAGGGTTGCCACTCCATACCTTCGCAGGATAAACCAGGTACCCAAGAAAGGAGATCGTGATCAAGAGCGCAAGCAGTCCATTTCGGGATGCAAGGTAGCCAATCAAGCCACCCAAGATCGCCAATCCTGCGATCCAGGGCATGCGAAGAGACTCTCTTGCCTCAGGAGAACGCTGCAGGAGATACCCCAGGAAAAACAGGCTCAGGCCGAGACCTGCTGCCAGAAGCGAACTTCCCGCCAAGACCGAAAGCCAAAGCTGGGCAGTCAAGGACGGGGGAGAGGAGACTGTGGCATCCAATTGCCGCCGCGTCAGAAGTCTGGCAAGGGTGATGTCCCCTTGCGTTTGCGCTGATGCGTGAATCAGTTCACCCAACTCTTGGAGCTGTTCGGGAGGGAAGTCTTCGATGCCGGGAAGGTTCTCGCGCCACCACCAAACGTGATGCACAACCGCTGCGTAGTCGTGATTTGGAACCGTGGCGGATCTCACGAAAGCTCGGGTCAGAACCTCAGGAGCGTAGCGGTACCAATGAGATCTCTCCTTGGCTTTTGCCAAAGCTTCTTGGGCCTGGGCTTTGTTGCCAAGTGCCGATTGGGCTATGGCCTCGTGCCAAGACCAAAAGGCATTCTCTGGGTCAGCTTCTGACCCAGACGTTGCGATCTCAAGCTTCAGCAGCCAGGCGTCACGGCGATTGAGCTCTGTCACGCCTGACACAGGTTGCATTAACCAGAGCGCGCGATCTGGAAGAGCCAAGGGGTCAGGCAAGGGACTCCGAAAAAGCGTCCGCTCCACCACTTGCCGGTTTTCGGTTTGCCAGGGGGCTGCTAATCCAACCGAAACGATGGCAAACGATGCAGGATGGAGAAGCACCACCAACACCGACCCAACGAGGAGCCCCAGAAAGACTCGAGTGGCAAGCAGCATGGCCAGATGATGGCGAATCCCTTATCGGGAATGGGGGGGCAGGGTTGATTCTTCGTGTGCCGCTTGCTCCGACCCAGCCAAGAGAGCCTGGATGACAGCGAAGAGAGCGAGGAATGCTGCGATGCCAGAGATGAGAACTGGGATCCAATAGGAAAGAGATCTCTGCCTGGTTTCGACTTTTGCCCTGCGAACAACTGCCCCGACGAACTCTGGGTCGTGATCGCTCACTTCAAACCGTGAACTGCGGAGAGCCTCAAGAGCCTTATCCATCACAGGGTCAGTCTCGATCCAGGGCTGATCAACTTCTTGGATACCTGGGGGAGAAGCAATGAAGTCAGTCGGCTTCAAAGGGTCACCTCTTGCTCCTCAGTGGCTCGAAGCCAAATGACGCGAAATCTTTCTCTGGCAGTGTGGAGCCTGCTTCTGACTGTGCCAACCGGAACCCTCATCACGTCGGCGACCTCGTCATAACTCAGTTGCTCCATTTCACGAAGGACAAGAGTCATGCGGAGCTCTGGCGTAAGTTCGTCCAGCAGTCGTTCGATCAAGACTCTCGTCTCAACCTTTCCACAAGGAACGTGAACCCCGTCATCCATCAAGCCGACCTCTGGCTTACGGGAACGAAGTCGATCCATGCACAAGCGAACGCAGATGCGATACAAATAGCCGGAAAATGCCTTGTCATCGCGGAGTTTGCCTAGTTCGCGAAACGCCTTCAAAAAGGCATCTTGGGCCACATCTTCTGCTTCATGCGAATCGCGCAAGACGTTCGAGGCCACCCGGATCAGGCGCTTGCGGTGTTTAGCGACGATGGCGTTCATCGCTCCTTCGTCGCCAGTTCGACACCGCTCTACCCAAGCAGTTTCCTCAACCAGAGCTTCCTGTCTTTCCGCCCAAGAGTTCACGCTACCCATAATACGACACTTCGACTTGAGTAAGACGTGTTCAAAGAGAGAAAATGTTCATTCCTGAGTCAGGAACCGAACAGCCGGTACACTCCGACTCGACTCAGTGTCATGATTCCCCCCTTGCTTGCCCCAACACCAGCCAATCCAGTGAGCTTGATCTCTGCTCCAGCTCCCGTGGCGGAGGTGGCTCAATTCCAAGCTCGAGAACAGCAAGTTGACAGTAAATTGCGCGTCTCCTATGACGATGTCGAGATATTGGAAGGGGGCAGGATCCTGGTTTTCACCGGAAAAGTGGTCGCTACTTATGGAACCACCATCCTGAAGGGAAGCAGATTCGTCGTCGATAACGAAAAAAAGACAGCCGTCATGGAAGGGGAAGCGAGCCTAGAAGACCCCATCGGAAGCGTCCGCGCTACTGCGATCTCGATTGACTGGGAGAATAATTCTGGATCAGCCCTCATGGCGAAGATCGTCATCGGCAACGCCAGGATTTCGGCAGGAAAAGTCGAATTCAGCCAAGGAGTCTGGCAACTGGGAAGCGCGGACATCACCCTGAGTCGAGTCTCAAAGCCTCCTTATCGTCTGACAGCCAGAACTGTTACTCTTCGCCCTGGGGATCGGGGAGTTGCACGCCACGTTCACCTCGAGGTCCTTGGTTCTCGCCTTGGCCCGATTCCCATCTACAGCTTTAGCCTAACGAAAAGGGCGAAATCCTTCTCCATCCCCAGCATCACGAATAGTCCTGAGAACGGTTTAGGGGTTCAGTGGGATGGCAACCTCTTTCTGGGTGAATCAGCCACGATTTACCTCGACCTTGGCTTTTTCCCAAGGACTTTTCCATCCCTTGTCGCGACCTATTCCTACAGCTTTCTCAATCCAGAAACAGCCAGCGGGAACATCCGAATTCCGAGCGAACTAGGAGAGGTCGCTGAAACGAGCTATCTCGCCAATATCAAGGTATCGAGCCCCCAAGCGGAACGAGAAGCCATTGCGACAAGAAGGATCAACATATCCGCAAGTACAGAGTGGAATCGTCCGACCACGGCTCGCAGACCAGATTCGCGGAGCGTGAGCAAACTTGTCGATCTCGCATACGAAAATTCTGGCCCGATCGCGTTGGGAGGGTATGCCTTTACCGCCCGAGCCCAAACGATCCGACCAGATGGACCAAGCGACTGGACGACACGATTTGCTGTCTCATCGGTACTCCTCCCAAACCGAATTCTGCTCTCCCCTCAAGTTTCGGCTGGTTTAAGATTCGATTCCTTTTCAACGCTCAGTGAGAAGGGAACTTTCGCAACCGTCCGTGCCGAAGCCAACCTTGTCACAGCCCCCAACGGGGGATTCACCTTCGCTGCCGGCTACACCAAGGGATGGGAAGTCGGGAATCGGGATTTTGTATTTGATAGTCTGCCCTACAGCTCATTTCTGACTTGGCGGCTTGACTATCAACGCGGCCCAACCACCTTCCGGCTGATTCAACGGTACGACCTCGCTGAGAAGCGATGGTTTGATCGTCAGTACGAAATCGCCTGGGTGGCAGAGTCGTGGGAGCCTTTTATTGCCTACCGACAGTTTCCATCCAACTATCAAGTAGGAATTCGCCTCAGAATCTCGAACTTAGCGGATCAGTTGACTCAGAGGCCGAGACGCTAAGCCGTTAGATCCCACTCGAACTCAGTCATTAAACTTGGAAGGAGATTCCCACTGTGCAAGCAAAAGTGCGTGAAACTATTTGAAGAGAGAAAAAACTGGTGTTTTGCCCGGTGCTCATCGAGAGTTGGTGCCCCGCTACTCACTATCCCGGAAAACAACCGAAAGGAGTGCTCCGAATATATCCCTGTTTGGGCAAATTTGTACTACAATAGCTCCATGACGGATCGAGACAAAGTTGCTCATCTGCTAAGACGTTTTAGCTTCGGTGCCAATGCCTGGGAAATGGAAGAGTGCGTCCCCCTAGGCCCAGAAAAGACATTGGAGAAACTCCTTTCCTTCGGCGACAAGGATCTTCCTGTCAACGTGGCTCGCTGGGCCTGGATTCCGAACGAGGATCCCCAAGTGGGGGCTTGGCGGTTCCGCAACCACTGGCTTTTGCACATGGTAGCCAGCAAAGAGCCCCTTCGCGAAAAACTCGCCCTCTTTTGGCACTCACACTTTGCCGCGAGCGATGAGAAGGTCGAAGATGGGGCAGCGATGCTGGACTACATGCAGGGCCTCCGCAGGAATCCCGGCGGCAAGTTCTACGACATCCTGCAAACCGCTGCCAAATCCACCGCTCTTCTCAAAATGCTCGACGTAAGGGTCATGGCCAAGTGGGCACCCAACGAGAACTTCGCCCGGGAACTCCTCGAGCTCTACACTCTCGGCGTTGGCAATTACTCAGAAAAGGACATCAAAGAAGTCGCACGAGCCCTCACCGGCTGGAGCTTTATCCAAACCCTCTACGAGGACAATGCTCCCATGAGAAGTAAGGTGTTGCGGATGGCCAGAACCAACCACACCTTTAGTGCCTATGCCTTCATACCAGACTGGCACGACGAAGGCGAAAAGACGGTTCTTGGCAAAAAGGTGAAGACGGGGGACGACGTTCTGCATCTCCTGGCTGATCACCCCAAAACGGGAGAGTTCGTGTGCCGTAAGCTCTGGGAATTTTTCGCCTATCAGAACCCAGAGCCATCTATTGTCCAGCGCCTGGCAAAGGTCTTTCTGGCAAACGAAGGAGATACGAAGAAGGTCATTTCAGAGATGGTTAAGGTCGATGAGTTCTGGAGCCCCAAGTGTGTCCGCGCGCAAGTCAAGGATCCTGTGCAATTCCTCGTCGGCCTCAATCGTTTCTTTAATGTCGGGGCGACCCTCATGGCGCGGGCCGACTTGAATGGGAAGGACGAGGATCCAGTGCCATCTGGAGCAAACGATCCTTTGGGAGGCCTCGCTTACAAGTTAGATGTGATGAGAATGAACCCCCTCTACCCCCCAGGGGTTGAAGGCTGGCCGATTGGCAAGACTTGGGTGACGAGCGACGCCATGGTGCGCAGGAGTCAGTGGGGCCCCGAACTCCAATACAAGCACGTCAAGAATGGTGACAAAGACGAGTGGCATCCGGACGAGCCGCTCCTGTGGTTTGTGCAACAGGTGCGCAAACGACAACCTAGGGATGTTCAGGGTCTGGCTTTTGCCCTTTGTATCCTTCTGGATGTCGCTTTCCCGGAGAAAGGACTTGAGGCACTCGTCGCTAACCTCAACAAACACGGAGGTTCAACTTTCATCGAGAATGGAGATGATCGGGGACTGGCCTGGCAACTGACAGTTGCCTCTGGATTGATCCGATCGTCTCCAGAGTTTAACCTCTTCTAAAGGGGTCAGCTTCCTTCGCGCAAGCGGCTCGGCTCAACTGGGTTTGGCCGCTTGCCTGTTTTCTCATTGTAGATTTGGTGATAGTCTTCGGCTGGCCAAAAGGTAACAGAGGGCTTGAGCTCTGTCACGATAGGATCCACAAGCTTCTTTTGATGGCTGGCGAAGACCTCAGCCGCAATTGCCCTTTGCTCGATGGTCAGATAATAGACTCCACTTCGGTACTGTGTTCCTCGATCTGGCCCCTGGCGATTCAGGGTCGTGGGGTTGTGGAACCGGCTCATGAACATCTCAACCAAGGTCTTATAGCTCACAATCGCGGGATCAAACTCCACTACCACCGCCTCGGTGTGGCCAGTGGTTCCGCTTACGACCATTTCGTAGGTTGGATCCTGGACTTTTCCCTGGGTGTAGCCAGAAAGAGTGGCAAAGACTCCATCTACGCTCCTGAACCGGCCCTCGACGCACCAGAAGCAGCCTCCCGCAAAAACAGCTCGCTCCAGGGTCGTACTCTTCGGCTTGAGCGTCGTTCTGGTGGGGGTGAGTTGCAAAGAAGCAACGTTGGTCTTGCCTGGTTCAGGGAGATCAGCCAGTTTTGGAAAACCTTGTTGGGATACCTGGCTAGACCCTCCCGATTGATTTGCTAAAGCGACTGTCTCAGGGGCGCATCCAACCAAGACTAGGGCAAAAACCGACATGGGGAGCAGGAGTTTCATCATAGACTTGATCTTCTACACGAAGCCATCTCGCCAATAGTTCCGTTCGGCGCGGGACTCACGTTCAAAGTTGTGTAGTATAAAACTGTCCTATGGGCGAGATTAGCGAGGGAGTTTTCTACACGGTGACGGCAGTGTTAGCCATTCTGGCTGCCCTCATCTTCTTTCTGGGGCCACGCGTTTTCAAAAAGGCTCTCACCAAACTGGACGAAGGAGAGAACCCTGAAACCGAACTCCCTTCTCTGCCAGAGAAGACCAAAGCTCCTCCCCAGAGAATGTGGGAAGACGACTAGTTTGACGGTTTTCCGCGAAAGCCAAGCCGCTTCTCAGACTTGCTGCGCCGACGCTCTGCCTTTCTGGCTAGCTCGGGGAGGAGTTCCTCGGCCGGGGGCAAGCACTCCAGTGAGAGGGTCATTCGAGCCACAGGTCCTTCTAGTTCCCAGTTCGCCGGGACAGGAAGTGAATCAACAAGGTGAAACATGGCTGAGTTGTCGCGGAACATCTCGCCAAAAAGGGTTTGAACCTCTCTTTCTTTTGCTGCGTACATCAAGCGCAGCATGATGGCCCGACCAAGGCCGTACCTCTGGTAAGAATCACCGACGAAGAGGGCAAACTCTGCTGTCGTCGGGTCATCCTTGAAACGAACGAATCGACCTGATGCCAATCCGACCACTTTGTCCCACGGGCCAGAACCAGCGACTAAGCACAGATGGTTCCACTGATCCACCTCTGTCAGGTAAGCAAGCTCTGCTTCAGTAAAGTGAGTCTTGGCGGACATGAAACGAAAGTAGAAGGAATTCTTAGAGTAGCGTTTCAACCCTTCTACATAGAGTGATTTGTCTTCCGGGCGGACATGACGAAGATAGACCGTCAAACCTTTTGGCAGGCGCAGTCTCTCGAAATAATTCGGAGTGAAGAGCAGCGACTCACCCATGCTTTCATCTTACGCCGGTTCTTTCCAATCGAAGGAAACACACGAGCCCTTTGGCTCTCCGATCCTGGCCCCACCTTGGACGCTCCAGTGACCCCCAATCACTACATCTCGCACCTTTCCTCTCAAAGTTTGACCAGTGTAGGGCGACCAGCCGCACTTGCTCTCAAGCCACTCTTCGGTCACAGTTTGAGCCTG
Organism: Fimbriimonadaceae bacterium; assembly: GCA_025455775.1. Classification (GTDB taxonomy): domain Bacteria; phylum Armatimonadota; class Fimbriimonadia; order Fimbriimonadales; family Fimbriimonadaceae; genus JALOLT01. Next base: position 17,821 of record JALOLT010000011.1, on the reverse strand, counting down.
GCCTGGATCTACAACGACGAGGTCCGCATCAAACCCTTCTTTGACCTGACCCTTTCCAGCAATCCCATAAAGAGAAGCGGGATTCTCACTGCCCATCCGAACGAGTTTCTCAAAGGTGAAGGAACCTCCCAACACCTGGTCAATGAGCAAGGGTAGGATCGTTTGAACCCCAGGCATCCCACTCGGGGATTGGGGATAGGGCTTCGCCTTTTCCTCCTTCGTATGGGGTGCGTGGTCGCTCCCAAAAACATCGAACAGGTCGTTCTGGAAGGCCTCATTCAAGGCAGATCGGACTTCCGAACTTCTGATCGGAGGGTTCATCTGAGCGTAGGCTCCGATGGTCTCGTACCAGCTACTATCGAGCAGAAGATGCTGGGGGGTGATTTCGCACGTGATTGGCAATCCTTCTTCTTTTGCCTGACGGAGCAGAGGCAGCTCTGCGGCTGAGGAGATATGCAAAATGTGCACTGGCCGGCCAGTCTCCCGGACGAGGCGAATCAACCGCTCGGTCGAGAGACGAGCACTCTCTTCGTCTCGCAAGAAGGGATGTTCTCTTGGGTGAGGGTTCGAAGATAGGAGGGCTTTTCTTTCCCTGAGCCTTGGTTCATCCTCGCTATGGACTGGGCAGGGCCTCTTTCCAGATCTCAGCACGGCGCGGAGGGTTTCGTCATCTTCCACGAGGAGTGATCCTGTACTACTTCCCATGAAGATCTTGACCCCCGGGGTTCCAGCGAGATTTTCGAGTGTTGCCAAAAGATGAGAGTTTTCCGGCGAAGCCCCGACAAAAAACGCGTAGTTGCACCAAGCGCGACCCTCTGCCAACCGGAGTTTCTGTGCCAAGGCCTCTGCCGTTGTCGTCGGGGGATTTGTGTTCGGCATCTCAAAGATCGTCGTGACTCCCCCCATGAGGGCAGCTCTCGTTCCTGACTCTAAATCCTCCTTGTGCTCCAAGCCAGGTTCGCGAAAGTGAACCTGGGTATCGATCATTCCCGGAAGCACAAAACAACCGCTTGCGTCAATCGTAGAATGGGTCGGTTGGGAAGCCAACTTTCCGAGGGCAGCAATCTTGCCATCCCTTACACCAATATCAAGCTGACTTTGCCCTTGGCTTGAAACAGTCGTGCCACCGATAACGAGCAGATCAAAGACATCTGGCATGGTGCGAGGTATACCTGGCTTTCTCTTTGTCTCCGACTTGAGGTTCCCCTGGTATCCTCTACCGAGCTAATTCATGGCCGATTTCTCCGCTCCCGATCTCACGATCATCGTCCCAGCACTAAATGAAGAGGACACGATCGCTGAGGTGATCGAGCGGCTCTTGGCCCTTCCCGGTTCGAACGAAATCGTCGTGGTCAACGACGGGAGCACTGACCAAACTTCCCAGGTCTTGGGCACTTTTAAGGACAGAGTCAAGGTTCTGACCAACCCTCAGAGAACTGGCAAGGGAGCAGCGATCCGCCTCGGTCTCACGGTCGCAACCGGCAAAGTTGTCGTCATTCAAGATGCGGATCTCGAATACGTTCCAGAAGAACTCCCTGCGGTCGTAGCTCCGATTCTCGCTGGTCAAACTGGCGTTAGCTACGGGAGCCGATTTACCAAGGGCCTCCACCGGGGGATGGCACTTCCAAACAAGGTGGTTAACTTAATGCTTCGGTGGGCGGTGGCTCTGCTTTTCTTCCGTCGCCTCACAGATGAGGCAACTTGTTACAAAGCCGTGCGTCGGGATCTGCTTCTGCGCATGAACCTGGAGTGTCAGAGGTTTGAGTTCTGCCCCGAAGTAACGGCGAAGGCTATCCGACTTGGCCAAGAGATTGTCGAGGTTCCGATCTCCTACACCCCAAGAACCAAGAAGGCAGGGAAGAAGATTCGCTGGCAAGATGCTCCAGAAGCTTTCTGGACCTTATTGAAGCACAGGATCAAGCCTTTTTGAACAAGGAGAGGGTCGCTCGACGTTCTTTGTTGGGACTCAAAACCCGAAAGATAATTTCTCTGCCTGCGACTTCCGACACTGGGATCGAAACTAAGTAAATCGCCCGATGGTAATCGCCCCAGCCAGAATCAGAGGGGAGAGGCTGGTCCCAATCAGAGCCAAGGAGTCGATCCAATTCCGTGGCCCTCCACCAGGGAAGGTTTTCCAGCTCTGATCTGGACGAGCCGCGGAATTGGAACAGGAGGTGACTATCTGCCGAAATCTCTCTCTCACCGGATGAAATCATGAAGCGAACCTCTGTGATGTCCTCCGTCTTTGGGGGAGAGAGAGGGGCCTCGAAGATCATCTTTGTGGGAAAGGCACTCAACTGGACAATAAAAGCCATGCGAGAGTCCAAAAATGCCCGCGCCACTTGCCAACGATCCTGGATCTCCTCCTCTTCCAGACCGTTCGATTGGGATAGGTAGCCAAGCCAACGGGAAAAAAGCGCCGGAGACAAGGGAAGGGCTGTGTCTGCGACTCTTTGAGTCAATCCGTCGTTCCAAGTTCCCAAAACGATCTGATCTCCCTGCCAGACTCGTTGCAAAGGGAGCCTCTGCGCAGTTCTCGCCCAAGGTTGGCCTTTGAGGGTCTTGCTGGCAATCTCCCGTCCCACGCGGAATTCCTCTGCCACTGGTTGTGAAGCGAAGCGAAACTCATGACTCGATTCGGTCTCGTGCCCAAGCGCGGAAAACCAGAGAATCGGAATAAGGACAAGGTGACTCACTCCTTCTTATTTTCGGCAGGTTCCTGAGGAATCTTTGTTTTGCCCCTGGCGATCAGATGGCCTTGGTGGAGTTCGATTTTGGTGATTTCAACCGCATCGAGGAGGCCGAGATCACGATCGAGATCAACGACCGGGTTCAAAATCCTCAGCAAAGTCTGGGTCGTGAAGGGGTCAGCCTCTTCGGTGCCGAAAAGAACCTTCGCTTCTACCAGCCAGAGCTTCGTCTTGTCCCGATGTTCGACCCTCGCTTCCACTTTGAAGTCGGTTGTTGCGATGAGAAACTCCCCGAAGCCACTCACGGTGATTCGATCCTTGGAGATGGACACAGAAGCCCGCTTGATCTCGCGAAACTTTTTGGTGATCCAATCAGCAATGGCTGCTTCATCGAGCCGAACCCAGCCAGTTCCCACTCCACTATGACTGAGCCGAATCTGCTTTGATCCCCTCGCCAACCCGAAGTCGTAGCGATTGTAGGGGATATCTGCCTCGAGCTGGGCGACCTTTAGACCGCGAATCGTGAAATTGGATAAGCGCAACTGCAAAAGGCTCAAGATTCCAGATCGGGAACGGGTGGGATCTGTGTAGAGGGGAAGGCCTTCCAGAGAAAAGTGACTCGCTGTAATCGTGGCAAGGCTGATCTCACCCCAAGCAGCAGCAATTCCATTGGGCCGGACATTCACCGAAACTTTTTTGCCTTCTCCCTGAAGACGAGAGGCGATGTCCTGGGCTGCCAAACGCTCGAACCGACGTTCTTCACTGCTTCCCCAAAGGCCTCCTGCTGTGAGCAGAAGGACTATTCCCGCTGGGCCCATGGCACAGTATGGACCGTTTTTGCCGTTTTAACAAAGTGGGGACTTGATCACAGGCCCTAGAATTACCACCGAACAGGTTTCACATGTTTGACTCTGGCAGCCCCTCCGCACCTCTCTCTCCAGGAATTGAAACAATCCGCCAGGACGCTGGATGGTTTAGACCGGCTGGGGGCAAAGTGATCTGCCTCAAAGGGGAAGACAGGAAAGGCTGGCTCCAGGGCCAAGTCACCCAAGACATGAGGGATCTCCGAGTTGGTCATAGCCTCGCCTTTTGTCTCGTTACTCCGACTGGGCAATTGGAGACTTATGGCGCAGTTTGGGCCACAGAGGATCAGCTGTTTGTTGTGGTGGATCGCCCCGAAGTGCTCTTGGATCGCGTGGAACGTTTCGTTATCTTGGAGGATGTTCGCGCCGAGCTGATGCCAGGCGAGATCATGAGTGTTCAAGGAGCCAGGGCGAGCAGAATTCTGAGCGAAAAGTTTTCGCTCCCGTCGGTTGACGTTATCATCGACCGAGAAACCCTCCTTCTTCGGAATGACAGGACTGGAAGCGGAGGATGGGATTTGCTTGGTCCAGAAGAGACCACCGCTTGGTTGTGCGAACAATTGCCAGAAATCTCCGAAGGTGATCTGAAACTCGCAACTCTCGAAGCAGGAATTCCTTGGCCAGGTCTCGACGCTGATGCGAAAACTCTGCCACCAGAGCTGGGAAGTGCCTTCGAAAACCGTACAGTGAGCCATAAAAAGGGTTGCTACCAGGGCCAAGAAGTCTTGATGAGAATCCACAGCCGGGGCAGAACGACCAAGACGTGGGTTGGACTCAGCTTGGATGGCGAAGTTAAGCCAGGCGACGAAGTAATGGCCGAGGGCGTCTTGGCAGGCAAAATCTGCCGCGCATCCCTGAGTAGTTCCTACGGCTGGATCGCGACTGCTATCTTAAAGAACGATTTTGCCTACCCCGGCACATCTGTTAAGGTAAGTGAGGTACGAGGTCAGGTTGTAAGGCTGCCATTCTTGCGGTACGACTAGTCAGGCTTTTTCGAAGCCTGAAAGTGGCCCACGACGAGGGCGGAAAGGGGGATGGCACTGGCGATCACGATGATTCCCGCTGGATAGAAGCCCTTAGTCACCCAGTTTCTCGTAAAGTGAGCACTTGTCAGGACAAGGATGATTGCCGCGAGCCCGAATCCGACCTTCTGGTTTTTTTGGCTCAGCAAGGTGAGCCCGGCGATGGCGAGAGCTACGGCTGAACCGCCAATCAAGGACTGTGGCTCGTTCGCCCGCAAGGTTCCAAAAAGGCCGAAACCGACCATAAAGACAGAATAGGCGTACAAAACCTTTCGGAGCAGGGCAGGGGTCATTTCTTCTTCGTTCTACTCTGTCTTGCCTGCCCTTGGCTTGGAGCCTCTGGGCCTCTTTGGTTCTCCCTCGTGATCAATATAGAAGTCTGAGACAGATTGTCCCAGAATCCTCCCCACCAAAACTTCCTCATCCACCACCACGTCTGCGCCAAGAATGTCCAATTCCTGGGCATAAACATGGTATCTGGCTCGGACAATAATCATCAGTTCGGGATTCAGAGAAAGGGCAGTCGTTATGATGTCCTTCACCCCTTGGGTATTGGGAATCGCCAGCGCCAGACACTTTGCCGTCGAGATCCCTGCAACAGACAGAATCTCCGTTTGGCTCGCGTCCCCGACCTTGCCGGAGAGTCCGCGACTAATGGCCAAATCCGCTAAGTCCGGATTGATCTCCAGTACAAGAGTGGGAATCTCGTGGTAAGCCAGTACTGAACCAACCTCTTGTCCCGCCTCGCCGAAACCAACCAGGATTACGTGACCTTCCATTTTGTTCCCCTTGCTCTTTCGTTCTTCGGCTGCAAGCTTTCTCGCTGGTAACAACCTCTTTGCCAGGAAGAGCGAAAGGCGTTCTGCGTTCCCAGTGAAGAAGGGTGCGACAAGCAGGGTCAGGAGAGTTGTCGAAACCACTAGCTGGAAGATGTCCTGGCTGAGGAGACCGCCAGCGAGTCCGATGGTTGCCAGAACAAATGAAAACTCGCCAATCTGGTTGACGGCTAGGGCTGTCGCTAAGGCGGGAACCGATCCCAACATAAACGGGCGCAGTGTGAGATAGGTGACGAGGGTCTTGAGCAGCAAAACCAAGGATGTGACTGTCAGGACCAAGACGAGATTCTGCCCCAACCACTGAAGATCAGCCAGCAAACCCACCGAGACAAAGAAGATCGTGACGAAGAGGGTGCGAAGGGGAAGAACGTCGGCCCTCATTTGATCGGCAAACTTATTCTCTGCCAAAAGCATCCCAGCGAAGAATGCTCCTAGGGCCGGTGAAATCTGTAGCTCGTGCGCCGCCCAAGTTGCCCCGATGCAGGCTGTAATGGCAAGCAAAATAGGCAGTTCGCGATTCTTCGCTACGAGCTTGGCGGTTAGGAGCCGGGGGATGATCACCGACACCACAACCACGAAAATCCCGACCAAGAGCAGGGTGCGAAGCACCGAACCACCCATCTCTTGCACAACGTCCCCCACTGGTTTGCTCAGGAAAGTGGCAATGATCAGGAGTGGCACCATCAGCACATCCTGAACCAGGACAAAGCCCATGGAGGCCCTCCCGTGCCGCGAATCCAACTCGTTTCGATCCTTTAAGATCCTCAGAACGACAGCGGTGGAACTCAAGGAGATGATCATGCCAAGCATCACCCCGACCTGCCAAGGTTTTCCCCAAGCAACAGTGACGCCAGTGGTAATGCAGGTGAGGATCCCCGTCACGAGGGTTCCGCCGAGCAACCCGCCCCGACCAAGTTTTGCCAGTTGCCGCCAGCTAAACTCCAGACCGATAGTAAAGAGCAACAGGGCAACTCCAATCTCCGCGATGGCGCGGATCTGGTCTGATCCTCTGACAAAGCCGAGGGCACCTGGCCCAATCACTACGCCAGCGACCAGATAACCGACGATGGAGTTAAGGCCAATTCTTTCGCAGATGAGCCCAACGACCAGGGCGGCGGCAAGACACACCAGGAGGTCCAGGACGAGCATCCACGCTTCCGGCATGGACGCAAGTATATAGGTCAAGCAGAGTCCCGCGCTTGAGACCCTCAAGACCCCATACTAGACAGACATGGGTAGCTCCGACGTCGAAAAACGATCGTGGTTACTCAACTTGCCAGGCATCGGGCTGATTCTCAGGAATCGAGATTTCCGCTTACTTTGGCTCGGCACCTTTATCTCGTTTACAGGCGCCCAGATTCAGGGTGTTGCGCAAGGGTACTACGTATACGAACTGACCGGTGACAAGGCAAAACTGGCCCTCGTGACCTTTTGCCTCATGGTGCCTTTCACCTTCTTGGGCCCCTTTAGTGGTCTTGCATCAGACCTCATCAACAAAAAGCTCTTGATGGTGATTTGCATGTCCATCATGGCGTGCGGCAGTCTCTTTTTGGGTGTTGCCAGCACGTTCGGGTTTTTGGAGTACTGGCACCTTTTGGCAGTTGCCTTGATTGTCGGGACTGCTCAGACTGTTGAAGCACCGACTCGGCAATCCATGATTCGTTATGTTGTAGGGGATCAGAATCTTCCGGAAGCAATCCCCGCCCAAGCGATGACCTTTAATCTTGCCAGGGTCGCAGGGCCTGCCATTGGTGGCATCTTGGCTTACCAGTTTGGGACGACCCTGTGTTTTTACATCAATGCCGTAAGCTTTATGGGGCTTATCTTAGCTGCTTTGGCTATCCGCGTCAGTTTGGAAGGCAGCAAACCCAGTGGCGAGTCGTGGAATGATCTCCTGCTGGATGGCATTCGCTATACCTTTCGTACGCAGTCGCTCCGTACTCTTTTCGTTATGGAATCCTGCACATCTCTCTTAGGTGTTTGGTACTTGAGCCAGATGCCAGCGATTGCAAAGTCAATGTTTGGCCAGACGGAGCTTGGCTTAGGCAATATGCTGACGGCAGTCGGAGTCGGGGCGTTCTCGTCGTTGGTCACTCTTGCTGCGATCGCAAAATTCAAAGAGCGAACCCTGGTTTTGTTAGTCGCTATGTCTGGGATCTCCGTGGCCCTGCTTGTTTTATCCCTTACCACCTCTCTGATCCTCGCCTATTGTTGTTTGTTTGTTTTAGGCTTTTGCAGTGTCATGCAATTCAACACGACCAATACCCTTTTCCAGTTAAATTCTCCCCCCAAGCTGAGAGGGCGTGTACTGTCGATGCACTTTTGGGCCCTAGCTGGGCTTGCCCCTGTTGGAATCATGCTCTTTGGCTGGCTAGCCGAGGAAACGACTCTTCGGCAATCTCTTCTGATCGGAGCAAGTGTTATGATGATTGCCGCCTGCTGGGCTGTAACCCAGCGCCATCGCATTCCGGCGGTCTTAGAGGGGGGGAATGGAGCCGAATGACGGATTTGAACCGACGACCTACCGCTTACAAGGCGGTTGCTCTACCACTGAGCTAATTCGGCACCTCGACGGGATTAATGGTACCGAAAATATAAAATTGAGCTTGGGCGTGAGGCCCAAGCTCAATCACAAATCCGTCTTCCAGCCAGACTATGCTTTCTTGCCGCGATTGCGGGTCTTGACAAGCCGTAACGAACCATCCCGTCCGTAAGCCAGTTTGAACCCGTTAGGGATGTTTTGGAGTGCGTTCTTTAGTTCGTCCGAAATCTCAACCTTCTCCTTTTTTGTTCTACCGCCTGTGCGCCTGCGACCCTTTCGAAAGGTGGACACTGCCTTTTCCGCTTCGTCGGCAGACTCAACCAGGATCAGGTCTCGACCATCTACCCGCAGAATCTCTGCACTGGGAGGGAGATGAAGGAAGAGGTACTCATCGGATTGGATGAGACGAGCTTCGAAAGGAAGAACATACTTTTTCGTTCCAAGTCGAAGAGAAAGGACTCCTTCTTTCGCTTGGGTGCGCAGCTTCAAACCGGCTTTGATCTTTTCGACACTTTTGGCCATTAGGTTACGATCCTCAGGTGAATAGGGCAATCCCTATCAATCTATGAGGCAGTGTATCTAATACATCAGACGTTTCACAACCTTTATCAGGATCTAATGCGAAAAATCTGTTGGGATTGGGACATTATCGAGTAATCGCACCCCAAAGAATCGTGCCGCAACCACTATTCTTGAACCTGGTTTGGCCTCAGGGAGTGTCTCCATTGTTGTTGGGTCTACAACTGCAATGTAGTCAGGACTGAAGCCCTTGTCAACAAGTTGTTGTCTTGCACCATCCAAAATAGAAGCCTGATCGAAAGGAGAGCACGCTAAGACGTTTGCAGTAGCAAAAAGGATTCGGCTTAGGGCATTTGCTTCTTCTCGATGTTCCTTACTGAGGTACCGATTCCTGCTCGACATTGCAAGGCCGCCAGGTTCTCTCACTGTCTCCTCAAAAACCAGCGAAACAGGGACATCGAGGTCACGAACCATCTGGGAAATGACAGAGCACTGCTGAAGATCTTTCCATCCGAAGATTGCTACTTGTGGCCTAAAGAGTAGAAAGAGCTTGAGCACAACTGTTGCAACGCCGTTGAAGTGAGTCGGGCGCATATCCCCTTCGAAACCAAGGGCACTTCCTTGAACCACGACTTGGCTCCGTGCCTTACCATACATTTCTTCCGCCGAAGGGGCAAATATCAAATCAACGCCAGAAGCCTCGGCTAAAGCGAAGTCTTCGTCTTCCCCCCGGGGGTAGCGTGAAAGATCCTCATGGGGGGCGAACTGAGTCGGATTCACGAAAAGCGATACACCTACCGACTCAGCGTGGAGAGAACCGGCTCTCATCAGGTGAAGGTGACCTTCATGAAAGGCTCCCATCGTAGGGACGAGGGCGAGGGTTCCGAGTTTAGCTCGTTCATTCCGAAGCTCGGCTTTGGTGCGGCAAATGATCAAAAGCTATTCTCTCCGGTTGGAAAGAGTTTGCCCCTCACATCTGCCACATACTGCTTCATGCCCTTTCTCATTGCCTCTCCTGCTTCGGCATAAACCTTTGTGTGCTTCATCACTTTCTGGTTTAGACCCATAATGTCGTGAAAGACTTGGATCTCGCCATCACAATCGATTCCAGCACCAATCCCAATCGTCGGGATATCCAGGGAACTGCTGATCTCTTTGGCCAAGGCAGCCGGGATAAGTTCGAGGACCAAGGCGAAGCAACCTGCCTCTTGCAAACGAAAAGCAAGTTCTTTGAGCTTTTCGCCTCTTTCCCCCCTCCCCTGAACCTTAAAACCTCCAAACGAGTGAACTGATTGGGGAGTAAATCCGATGTGACCCATCACAGGAATTCCCGCTCTCACAATTGCGCGAATCGCTTCTGGGTAGTCCCCTTCCAATTTAACTGCTTCAGCTCCAACTTGCATCAAGGCGATCGAGCTCTCCACTGCCTGACCGTCAGAAATGTTGTAAGAACCAAAGGGAAGATCTGCCACCAAAAGAGGGGTCTGGAGCCCTCGACGGACAGCAGCTGTGTGGTGCACCATATCCCCTAAGGTCACGGGAAGAGTTGTGCTATGGCCCAGGATCATGTTGCCAAGGCTATCTCCCACCAAGACGACATCTATGCCACACTGCTCAACCATGAGGGCAGACGTATAGTCATAGGCCGTGACGCAAACAATACGTTCCCCTTTCGCCTTCATGCCTGGCAACATGGGGGCGGTAACCTTGCGCAACATAGGCTTGCGAGTCTACCGACTCTTTGAACCAAAGATCGGGTCGCCCGGTACTCTGCTCCTGGAACAGATGCCTTTAGGCAGAGGTTAAAGCCGCCAAGACCTCAGCCGCATGTCCGGCTGGCTTGACCTTGTTCCAGACCTTTAAGACTTTGCCGTCGCTCCCAACGAGAAAGGTGGTTCGCTCGACCCCCATGTACTTTTTGCCGTACATCGACTTTTCAACCCAGACCCCAGCCTCCCGGGACAGAGCCTGATCGGTATCAGCTAAAAGAATGAAAGGGAGTGAGTATTTGTCCACGAACTTCTTGTGGGACTTGACCGAATCAGGTGAAACGCCAATCACGTTCGCCCCGCTAAAAGATGGAAACGAGTCGCGAAACTCACAGGCTTCGGTCGTGCAACCACTTGTATCATCCTTGGGGTAGAAGTAAACGATGAAGGGCGAGCCGGAAAAGTCGGCAAGGGTCTTTAGATTTCCGTCTTGATCGGGTAACTCAAAAGAAGGGAAGTCTTGGCCTAGTGTCAACATAATCCCCCCTTTCTACGAGGACTAGAATTCTCTGTCTCAGGCAGGAGGGGCCTTCAGATCCATGAGAAGTGCCTGCATCAAATCCACCCGCAACACGATCCCGATCATGCGACCTTCTTCCACAACGGGAAGAAGGGTAATGCCCCGGCTGATCATGAGGTGAAGAGCATCACTTATTTCCGTTCCTGGCCCCATCGTGACTGGATCCTTGGAGCAAAAGTCAGATGCCTTTTCGTTGGCTAAGTCCGCCAGATTTCCCCGGTGGACAATCGCGCGGCTTAAGTCGCCTTCGGTAATCACGCCAAAAGGGCGAAGCTGACCATCGACCAGAACCAGTCCTTGGAACTGGTAGATGTCCATCTTGTCAACAGCGTCGCGAAAGGTGCTCGAGGACGAGAGGGTCGGAATATGAGCGTGCAAGACCTCACGCAAGGTCATGTTGTCTATTATCGCTTACCAATAGGGGGGCATGCTCACCGCGTCCTTCCCCCGCTTAAAAGAACTCACAAACTGGTACTGCTTAGCTTCCCACTTTTTTCCAGAGTAGCTGAGATCAATTGTCATCACAACCCGATCCATAAAGCCGATTGAACTCGGCTCAGTCGCAACTGCCACGATTCTCGCGGATCGATCTGTTAATGTGAGAACCCGAAAGTACTCCATTTTGCCTCCGACCTCCGCTTCGCTCATCGTCTTTCGAACGATCTTTTCGAAATCTGTCCCTGATTTTCGTGTCAGGAGATCAGCATAGAGGTAGGGGCCAAAGGAGAGAATTACCCAGAAGAACAAAATGTATCGCCAGCTTCGAAAGTCATCGTGACTCTTGATGTTTCGAAACATCGATACAACGACCGTCAAGAGCGACGCCAAAATCAACGTCGCCACCAAGTACGCAAACATTCCCAGGGTATGCATAGTTTCCCACTAGGCATGTTCCATGTTTCGTCCCGAAACTAGGGATAAACCGGGGAGTGGCCCTTTTCCTTCGGCAAGAGTACAGAAACCTTCATCTTTGCGACTGACCAAAGGGGGACACCAGCGGGAGGCGAGAGGCTGATTCGGACAGTACGAGGATGAAACGACGGCAAGAGTCGCTGCACGTAACTGGATCGTCCCCATCGGTGAAGGCGGTCTTCTTCTGGCTGGTACCAAACTCCGACCGCCTCGCCGTCCAAAAGAACCCGAACCCTTTGTCGGCCATGAAACTGGTCATAAAGCTTTTCTAACCTCAAGGCTATCGCGTGGGGAGGCAAGGTCACGTTCCACGAGGCATCGTTTAAGTGGCTCGCACAAGGTGCAGTCCATTCGGATCCGTCCTGAAATGTGCTCTTCAGCGAGACGATTTGGCTCAGGCTTTGGACTTTCCAAGCCCGATCTTTCTCCTGAGACACATCTTCGATTGTCCATTGATCTATCCCTTGCTCAAAGAATGGGGCAGAGACAAAGTCAAAAACCCCTCCCCTGACTTCTCTCCAAACTGGCACGGGAAACTGGCCGGGAACCCAGTAGAGCGGTCGCGAATCACCGTCGATGAAAAGCGGCGAGCCGTCAGCAGCAATTACCCCCCCACTGCCCTCGTGGACATCCCTCTTGGTCTCTCCGCTCTCTTCCCAAGGGTGCCCAGTCGTTGTCACGACTGGATCTTGGCCAGTGGTTGCGACGACGAGGCTTTGGCTAAAGCTCCCGTGCAGGAGGTGGGAAAGCGACTCGTCGCAAAACACCGTCACCTGGGACTCATTTGAACAGTCCACTCGAAACTCCCCCGAGCCCTCGATATCTGCGACAACTCTTCTCCCCTCATGGTCTCGGTACAAACAGTCATTGCCACTGCACTGGAAAGTCTTTCCAAAAATCGGCGGAGGAATCATAGGTCACGATCGCAAGGAACAAGGGGAATTCCTTCGGAGTCAACATACCAGATTCGTGCAGAAGCGCTTGCAAGGCTCCGATGATATTCAGTAAGGAACCATGTCGAACCTCAGACCAACCCCGACCACCTCGTCCCTCTTGAGGCGACGCATGGCTGCCGAACACTTCAAGGTGTGCCCTCTCTGTGGGGCCCTCAATGTCGTCGAGAACGAAGAGTGCTTTGTCTGCTCTTGGCACAACGAATTTGACGAAAACCCGGTCGTCATCGAGATGAAGATTCTCGACTTGATGCACGAATGTCCCGATCTCCTCGAAGCTGTCTCGACTCTAGCGACTCCACCCAAAAGCTCTTTTAAGCAGAGACTGGCTTCTTGGTGGCGGAAATTGTTTGGCCGTCTCGACCTTCGAGCTTGATTTCAGCCAGAGCTCCAAACGGGATTCGGTAGACTGTCCTCCTATGAAGGGTTTCACTCTTGCGTTGCTCGTTTGCCTAAGCTCCCTCGTTTGTGCGCAAAAGGTAGTCGAACCAGCGGTCGGAACCCCCCTCCGCAAAGCAGTTCTCGATGGGCTTCGGCCAACGGTCGAAAAAGAACTCAAGCAAAAGGTCGTCTTCAAAGTAGATAAGTTGCGAGTTCTAGGTGACTGGGCGTTCTACTCTGGCAAGGTGCTCCAGCCCAATGGCAAGGATATCGACTGGAAGAAGACCAGCTACAAAGAGCAATTCGAGAGTGGGATGTTCGACGATTGGATTTGCGCCCTGCTCAAAAGGGATCGGAACGGGAAGTGGGTGCGAGTGACCCATGTCATCGGGGCCACCGACGTCACCTGGGCAGACTGGCACGAACGGTTCAAGTGCCCAAAGGCTGTGCTCCCATTCCCGGAGAACCTGGAAGGTGGCGGAAGCGCGCACTAATCCTCCGAGAGGAGTTTCAGGTCTTGACGCGACAGCCTAGCCATTGCGAAAAGGTCTGGCCGAAACTGCCTGGTGCGAAGAAGCTGCTGTTTCCTCCGCCAGGCAGAAATTTTTTTGTGATCCCCACTGGTCAAGACCTCCGGCACAGCATGGTCGCGAAAGACAGCCGGCTTTGTATAGAGAGGGAAGCCAAGGAGCGAGTCTTCAAAGGAGTCATCCAGGTGGCTTTGGGGGTCTCCCAATACGTCCGGAAGCAGGCGGATGATCGAGTCTGCCATAACAAGCGAGGGCAGTTCACCACCGGTCAAAACGTAGTCTCCAATGGAATAGGCATGGGTTGCCAATTGAGTGCGGACTCGCTCATCAACTCCTTCGTAGTGACCACAGATGAAGACGACCTCCCTTTCCACTGCCAGTGATCTGGCCGCCGACTGAGAAAACTTCTCACCCATCGGGTCGGTAAGAATAATCGAGGCATCTGGTGCGAGTTCTAAACTTTCCAGACTCTGCTCGATCAAGTGGGGCATCATCACCATGCCAGGCCCGCCGCCATAAGGGGAATCATCGACTGACTTGTGGCGATCCAGAGCAAAGTCGCGAGGGTTGACGGTGCGAAACTCCACTGCCCCTTTTGCGACCGCCCTCGCCCAGATTGAGTGACCAAGCGTGGGAGCGACCATTTCGGGAAAAAGAGTCACAAAGGAGATTCTCACAAGCTTTTCATGCTACCAAAGCAGTGCTTGGGCTTGCTTTGGTATCCTGGAAAGGTCGTGAACATTCCATCAGAACTTAAGTATACGAAGTCCCATGAGTGGGTGAAGATCGAAGGTGATACCGCAGTCATTGGCATCACAGATCACGCTCAGAGCGAGCTCGGGGACGTCGTTTTTGTTGACTTGCCGAGCCCAGGGCGAATCGTCCAGGCGGAAGAGAGCTTCGGAACAGTAGAGAGCGTCAAAACTGTGAGTGACCTCTATGCCCCCATCGCAGGCGAGGTCCTCGAGGTCAATGACATGCTCGGGGCCCAGAGCGAGTTGGTTAATAGTGATCCCTACGGCAACGGCTGGCTCCTCAAGATCAAGATCGCTGATGGAACATCACTCGATGGCCTCCTGAGCGCAGAAGGCTACGAAGCATCGCTCGACAACTGAAATTGAGAGCCGCAAGCTCGTCACGTTCGAAACAATCACTCACCGAAGAGGGTTGGATAAGCTCCACCCTCTTTTGCGTTAACTTTTTCCCTCAAAATTCTGTATCAACAAAAAGTTCCTTCATGTAAGAGTTGAGTTCTATGGTTTCAACCCCGATCATCGCCCTGGCACTTGCTGCCGTCATTCCTTCAATCGATACGACCCCCCGAACTCTTCGGGCGGAGATCAGCCAACAAGATGTCCGCCGCCACGTAGAGATTCTTTGTTCACCAGAATTCGGTGGCCGCTTGACTCTCCAGCCTGGCGAAATGATGGCAGCCCGATACCTGGCCGGAGAATTTGCTCGATTTGGGCTCCAGGAAGGGCGCCATCGCGGCTACATCCATCGCTTCGATATCACGGTAAACAGTCGCCACAAGGCAACCGGCAATACCCTCATCTTGATCGGAAAGGATGGCCAACAAAAGGAGCTCACAGTTGGAAGAGACTTTCACGCCATGGTGGGAAGCAAAGACGGCACCTTGATTGAAGCTCCGCTCGTCTGGGTTGGATGGGGGACTGACGAAGACTATGCCAAAGTAAAGGCCGAAGGCAAAATTGTAGTAGGTTATCGCGGCACCCCAACTGGCCGACAAGATTTGAACCGCACCTCGGCCCAAAAAGCCAAGCAGAATGGGGCAATCGGGATCATTTATGTCGGAGGAATCGATGGCCAGAAAGACTTAGCGAGGCCGACCCGTCGTCATGGTGTTCCGGCAGACCTTGGATTGGTCGCTGTGAACGTGAGCCAGAGCTTTATGAGAGATCTCACCGGGGTGGACTTCGAGACAGCGAGGAAGTCTGGTCTCTCGGCACGCGAATTGCCAATCACTGCCAAGAAGCAAACTGCCATGGAACCCCATCGGGGTCAGGGTCTGAACGTGATCGGCACTCTGCCTGGCAACGACCCAGTGCTCAAAGACGAAGTCATCATTATTGGCGCCCACTATGATCACCTCGGCTACGGGGAAGTCGGAAGCCGGAACGGCAACGAAATCATCCATCCCGGAGCTGACGATAATGCCTCCGGCGTGGCTGGCGTCTTGGAGCTCGCCGAGTACTTCGCGTCTACCAAGTCCAACAAGCGGACAATCATCTTCCAACTCTACAGCGGGGAAGAAGTGGGCTTGGTGGGAGCCTTCGCCTATGCCAGAGACTTTGCGGCCGAACTGCCTAAGGTCACTGCCATGCTGAATATGGACATGATTGGCAGAGTGAGAGATGGAAATGTGATCGTCTACGGGGCCTCCACCTCCCGTGAATGGAACGATGTCCTCAGTAAGGCTGGCGTCCCAGGCATCAAGCTCAATGGCAATAACGACGTCATGGCCGGCAGCGATCATTTCCCCTTTGCCCAGCGTCAAGTGCCGGTTCTTTTCTTCCACAGTGGCCTCACCCCCGAGTACCACACAGAGAAAGACACAGTCGATACTCTCAACTTTCCCGATATGATTAAGGTCATTGAGGCAGTCAAACTCACAGCGAAGGAGCTAGATAACCGTCCCAAGTTGGCGTGGAATCCAGATGCTCAGATCCGCCCGAGAGGTGGTCAGCAACGACAAGTGAGGCTCGGGCTCACTCCCGACATGTCAAGCTCTGGTGGCCAAGGCGTTCTGGTGCAGGGAGTCGCACATGATTCTCCCGCCGCCATTGCGGGAGTCAGAGCTGGTGACAGAGTTATCGAGTTAGCAGGCCGCAAAATCACCTCGATGGAAGACTTGCAAGCGGCTTTCGGTCTGATGAGAGCCGGAACTGCGACGAAGATCACCGTCATTCGGAACGGTCAGACTCTGACTTTCGACATCACTCCTGCTTAGGACACAAAAAATCCCCCGCTCCATACCGCGGAGAGGGGGATTTTTTTACCAAAACCATCAATAGGCTGGTTTCCAGATCAGAGGATCAACCTCGTTGTGGCCAGTCTTTTCTTCGAATTGGGTCACCTTGCCAAAGATTCGCTTGACGCAATCCTCGATGTGAACAAAGTCCAACCCGGGAAAGATCGCTGTCTCGCGAAGGTTGCCATCCTCGTCCGGTACGAGCCTCGTTTTCTTAATCCCTTGTTCCAGAGCCTTCTTGCTCGCCACCCCTAGGTTATCGAGAGCTACTTGTATCACATCCTTGCTCACTTGTCGCGGGCCATAAATTCCTGCCTTATACACGACTTCAGCAAACTTGTCGTAGCCAGGGATAATGTCTCCTGCTGGCATTGCGAAGTACTTCAAAACGTCGTGCATAGCCTCCAGAGTGCGGGTCGGGTAGTAGTAGAGCCAGAGTCTCGCTCCTTCCAGGAAGAAGTTGTAGTGAGCTGCTTCGTCGATCGCGATCACGCGAGCTGCTTCCACCAAGACAGGATCAGCCGAATCTTTGTACAGTTCGTGCTCACTCTTGCCTTTGGCGATCACACCGAGATTGAGATAGTTCAATTGGGTGGCCCTTTCTTGAAAGACTGTGTACAGGATCATGCGAATTGGATCCCCTTCCCAAGGCAGCTTCCAAGCGTTTTGGCGGAGCTCACCCATGTAGTTCGTCAGCCACTCGGGGGTTCGGAACTTGCTGAACAAAATCGAGTTATGCCAGAGATCCGCATGCTTCGCCTCTTCACTGCCCCATCGAATCTGGAAGTGGCTCCTGCCGTGGGAACGACGCAACATGTGCACGATGTTTTCAACATAGTCCGGCACGTACTGCTCGACGGCAAAGAATCCTTCCAGGATCGTGTTGATCTCAGGCTTATGATCGGTGCGGATGTCTCTCCAGTTGATATCGAGATCTGGGTTCCAGTTTCGAGTCTGTTGGCTCTTGGCGGAATACCACCGATATAGCCCCAAGAACGAGCGCTCGATCAGACGATCCTTCTCTTGACTACTCAAGAGTCCGACCGGGACGCGGGGGCGAAGGTCATCGAGTTCTTGGACAAGGGAGGCATCGGTTTGAATCATGGTTTTTTGCCAAGGTGCCGAGGCTCCTTCGCCTCGCAATCATCAGGATACCGATTCTTTGTTGCCCAGGTCTCCACTTTTCTCTCGGCTGGGGCCAACAGTCTTTCTGTGCCGTGGCGAGGGTTCTCGACAACCTTTGGGCTGGCCTCTGATCATCGACCCTCGATGCCTTGTAGAATGGGGAGGAG
>JALOLT010000010.1 GCA_025455775.1 Fimbriimonadaceae bacterium | reverse complement strand
CGATCTTCCCTTCATAAAAATCCATTTATGAAGGTCTTTGTGGCCTCTGGCTTCTTTGACCTTGCCACCCCTCACTTCGCCACCTACTACACCCTGAATCACATGGGATTGAAGCAGGAAGCTGTGAAGACGAACTTTGTGACGAAGGAATACGAGGCTGGCCATATGATGTACATCCACCAGGGTTGTCATGCGCAGCTGGCTGAGGATGTCTTCGCCTTTATCCGCTCGACGAAGGCGAGAAGGCAGTGAGTGCTTTGTTTTACAGACCATTTACTCGGGGGAGAGGCTTTGATTCACTCTGAAAGACCAGCAGTTGAGTCTGAAAAGTCCCTTCTCTCCTCCGGGAGGAAAAGGGGTTGGGTCTGAGGGGGCCTAATCCTCTGGGAGGGGGTTCCCGGTAAGCCGGACTCAGCAACGAGTGCCAACCCTCCCAGGGGTCTGGTCGCCGAGGCGCAGCCCCGGAGCGTCAGCGACGGGGAGGGCGTGGCCTCGGGGAGGCGGGCAGACCAAAAATCCCTTAGCGGCGCTTTCGGAACCGGAGCTTCCCGCCACCTTTCGGTCGCGGAGCAGGGCTCTCAGCGAGACTCGCGCGGGAGTGAGCACTCACTGGCAACTCGGCTTTGATCAAAGACTCGATCTGGCGGACATCCTTCCGTTGGTCGGGGCAAGCGAAGGTTATCGCCTTGCCAGACTTTCCTGCCCGGCCAGTTCGACCAATCCGGTGGACGTAGTCCTCGGCATGTTCTGGGACGTCGAAGTTCACGACGAGACCGATCTCCTTGACGTCGATCCCTCTGGCTGCGATGTCGGTTGCAACAAGGACTCTCACGTTCCCCGTCCGGAAACCGTTGAGAGCAGCTGTGCGCTGAGCCTGGGTACGATCAGAATGAAGCTCTGCGACCGAGTGGCCGATAGAGTGAATTCGCTTCGCGAGCTTCTTGGCTCCCCATCTGGTTCGGGTGAAGACCAAGACGCTTCCATCGTGGTCGTCGAGCAAATCGCCAAGAACTTCTTGCTTTTCCTCGTGGGCAACAATGAGGATCTCTTGTTCAACGAGCTCGGCGGCGGTTCCTTGGCGGGAAATCTCAACTTTCACTGGTTCTTGCAGGAATTCTTGGGAGAGCCTTTCGACTTCGCCAGCAAAGGTGGCAGAGAACAAGAGGGTCTGTCGTCCGGCTGGAGTCTTCGCCAAAATCTTTCGAATGTCTGGCACGAAACCCATGTCGAGCATTCGATCTGCTTCGTCCAATACCGCGACCCCAACCCAATCAAGAGAAACATTGTTCTGACTCAGGTGATCCATCAGCCGGCCAGGAGTTGCGATGATCACACGGGGGCGACGTCGCAGTTGGCCAAGCTGGGGGCCCATTGCCGCCCCACCAATCAACAGGGCCGTCGAGACCCCGAGCTTTCGGAAGGTCACCTCGATCTGCTGGGCCAGTTCGCGCGTCGGAGCCAACACCAGGCCAACCTCTCCGTTAGCCAAATTAGAAATCATGGGCAAGGCAAAGGCCAGAGTCTTGCCAGTTCCTGTCTGTGCAACACCGATTAGGTCATTTCCACGAAGAGCGAGGGGAATAGCCTCCGCCTGGATGGGGGTAGGGTGGTGGAAACCAACTTGGGTTACCAAAGCTAAGACAGCCTTTGGCAAGCCAAGGTTCTCAAAAGTGGAGGGGGGGGTCGCAACTGACATAAAAAGAGCCGGGTCGAACTCACTCGAACCCGGCACATTCATTATGACCTTGTCGTTCGTGTCCTCGCTGGGACTTTGCCTAAGTTAGTAGTGCAATTGTTCCTCTTTCACCTTGCCTCGGAAGACCCAATAGATTGCAGCCGTGTAGGCCAGGACAAAAGGAACGCCGATGAGAGCGATGATGAACATGATGGAGAGGGTCTTTGTGGTCGAATGGGTATTCATCACGGTCAGGCTAAAGGCCGGATCTGTGAGGGACGGCACAAAGACAGGGAACTTACCCAATCCAAAGAGGGTGAGGAGAGTGACGATCACGCCACAGCTGCTGAGGAACGCCATCAGCTCGCGGCCCTTTGTGATCTCGCGTGGGATATTCGCCGCAAAGAGCAGGAGAGCAACCGGCAGCAGGAATAGCCAAGGCATCGATCGGATGACTTCAGCCATGTTCGGCACGAAGACCAAAGTAGCCATCGTGACCAACCCGAACATCACGCCAAAGAAGATCATCGCTCCCTTCACTCGCGCCTTCATCTCTGCCTGTAGTTCACCTTGAGTTTTCATCACCAAATAGATGGTGCCGTGCATCATAAACAAAGCGATCGTGGTGATTCCTGTAACCAGAGCGTAGGGGTTGAGGAGGTTGAAGAACCCGCCTGTGTATTCCTTTGCCGCATCAACCGGGATCCCCACAACCATGTTGCCCATCGCCACACCCAGGAGAAGAGTGATTACGTAGCTCGCAACGCTGAAACTGATATCCCAGGTGTTGCGCCACCTTGTTCCTTCCTCTCGGGAGCGAAACTCAATCGCGACAGCGCGGAAAATCAACCCGACCAAGAGAAGGACAAGGGGAAGATAGAACCCAGAGAAGACAGTGGCGTAGACATCGGGAAAGGCAGCAAACAGGGCACCTCCTCCCACAAGGAGCCAAACTTCGTTACCATCCCAGACAGGGCCGATCGCATTCAGGAGGATCCGACGCTTTTGGTCTCCCTTGACCGTCAGCAAAATCATCCCTGTTCCAAGGTCGAAGCCGTCGAGAATTGCATAGCCAACGAAGAGGACGCCGATGAGGATGTACCAGATCACAGGCAGGTTTAGTTGTTCAATCACGCTTTCACCTCTGGCTTAAAGGGTTCGAGTTTCATCGGGCCATCGAGCCGCTCGCTCGGAGCAGGATCTGGACCCTGCTTGATCTTCTTGTCCATCAAATAGATGAAGAGGTAGAACAGCAGGCCGTAGATAGCACTAAAGAGGATGATGGAGGTCAGAACTGCCTCTCCCTTAACCGCCTTGCTGATACCATCGTCGGTTCGCATCAAGCCCCAGACGATCCAGGGTTGGCGACCCACTTCCGCTGCAATCCAGCCGAGCTGGTTGCCAAGATGAGGAAGGATGACGGCAGGAACCAGGAGTTTGAGCCATCCAGTCGCTGTCCAAAGCTTGCCGGTCAGGGCGAGCAAGGCAGTAATGGCAGTCAAGCCAAAGAGAGTGATTCCGATGATGACCATCGCGTGATAGGCGTGGTAGGTCCCAGCGATCGGGGGCCTTTCGTTCTCTGGAATCTGGTCAAAGCCCTTCACTGGCTTCGTCGCATCCCCGTAGAGGAGGAGCGAGCCACCGCCAGGGATCACGAGTCCGTTGTTTCCGCCGCCTGCCTTGGGAACGCCAAGGATGACGAGGTCGAGAGGCTTGCTGGAATCCCAGTGGTTTTCGAAGGCAGCTAGTTTGCTGGGTTGGTGCTTCGCCACGACTCCGACGCTCGAATGGCCAGTGACGAACTGAAGGATGATCGCAACCACCGCCAGAGCTAAGCCAGCTTTCATCGAAGGCTTTGCGATCTCAACGTGCTTATTCTTGATCAGATAGTAGGCAGCAACACTCATCATGAGGAATGCCCCAGTGATCCATGCAGCCGAAACTGTATGGCTGAGACGATCCATGGCAGAGGGGTTGAATACCATCGCCCAGAAATCTGTGATCAGTGCCTTCTGGGATCCATGGTGAGTCCCGATTTCGAATCCAGCAGGAGTCTGCATCCAGGAGTTCGCGACAATGATCCACACTGCGCTGAAAGTTGCTCCGAGCGCGACCATGACGGTGGAGAGCATGTGCACCCATGGCTTGACTCGGTTCCACCCGAAAACGAGAATCGCCAAGAAGCCAGATTCGAGGAAGAAAGCGAAGACGCCCTCGGCGGCCAGCGCGCTCCCGAAGACGTCGCCGACAAAGCGAGAATAGGCGGCCCAGTTCGTTCCGAACTGGAATTCCATGACGATGCCACTCGCGACCCCCATCGCGAAGATGACACCAAAGATCTTGATCCAGAACCGGACAGCTCTCTCGAGATCCGGGGATTTTGTTTTGAGATAACTCGCTTCCAGCACCACCAAAAGCAGTCCCAGACCGATACTCATCGGAGGGAAAATGTAGTGAAACGCAATGGTGAGTGCAAACTGAAATCGAGCCAGTAGTTCGACGCTCATGTTATATTCTTCAAGCCGCAGACTGGGCGGACTGCAAACACCCAGATCGATACGGCTTGTAAGGTTCATTATTTCGTTTGTTAGGAAATCTTACAAGTCGCGATTCTTACCGTCATCAATTTTTATGACATAACCTGACGAATGAAGGGTATATTGTAAGGGATGCAACAGATTGACGAAGGTAGTTCGCGAATCCTATCCCCCCGGGAGGAGCAAATCGTTGATCTTTCGTGCCAGGGTCTGACCGATAAGGAAATTGCGGCTCGTCTTTCGATCAGCACAGGAACCCTGAACACCTATTGGAACCGCGTCCGGCGCAAACTAAAGGGCTCTTCCCGCGCCGAGCTTGCCTCCAGCCTGGTTCGAATCAAGGCAGAGGGCCGACTCAAGGAGCTTGAGGCAGAAGCGGAGTTGCTCAAACAGAACCTGAACAAACTGAGCCGCACTAAAAATGTGATCCAGACCGAGCTTCACGAGGTTGGATTGAACCTCGCCAAGGCGGAGGCCCAGCACAAAGCCACCCTTGAACTCTTGGATGTGGGGGTCGTATCAATCGGGGCTAACGGAGTTCTGCAGGAGTTCAGCCAGGGTGCCGAGAAGATCTTTGGCTATAAGGCGGAGGAAGTGATCGGCCGCTCGGTGGAGGTCTTGATGCCGGACGCGCAGGGTCGCCGTCACCAGATTTATGTGGATCGCCACGTTGCAACAGGCACTGCGAGGATTCTTGGCATGGGGAGGACTGTGACGGCTCTTCGCTCCGACGGTGAGGAAATTGAGGTCTTTATCGAAGTGCGCAAGGTGCTAGCCGCTGGCGAATGGAGTTTCGTGGCGATCATTCGGCCGGCTTAGAGGGTAGTTTTGCCGCGTCAAACTCACCCCCAGCCGAGAGCAAGGCTCGGTTAAAATAGAAAGAGTTGCATGGCACCCCAGGAAGACCATCTCCAGTCAGAGCAAGATATTGAAGAGATTCTTCGGATCGCGATCGCCAAAGATCACGACTCGACCTATGCTCTCAGAGACAGGCTGAATCGAACAGCCCTGGAGTTAGGGATCTCACCAGAGCAGGTCGCAGATGCAGAAGAAGAATATCGCCAGAAACGGACTGGTCTGCGTGGCCAAGAAAATCAGGAACTTGACGAGGATCTGGATGGCGAGGAGGAAGATCTCAGAGAATACCGGAAGCTTCTCAAGGGCTCCTGGATTCGCCATTTCTACACGTGGCTCGTGGTTAGTGTCGGTTTCATGTTCATCGTTGGCATCGCTAGTCTTGGGGTGGAAAGTCTTATTCCCATCGTCCTCTGGGGAATCGCGGTCGGGATCCATGCCTCGCTGGCTTTTTCTCCCCTGAGCAAAAGTGCAGAGGAAGAATTCCGTTCGTGGCAAAAGAAAAAGCGACGCAGGCTCAAGAAAAGTAGTCCCGAACCGGGAACAAGGATCGACTGAAATAAACGTTTGCTCTTTTGGCCGCAAATTTGGTTTTCACCAGGGATGAGAGGTTCTCATCTAGCCAACACATCATAGCATGGGTGCTTATCGAGACCGGATAGCCTCTTCAGGACAATTTGTGTATCTGGAACCCAATCCGTCGTCGGACTGCCTGCTTCCAACCCTGACCGGCAAAGTAGTTGCCGAGTTCGACGATTCAGAAGGTGATAAGTGGATTGTGATGTCCCTCCAAGCGCCAGTTCTGCTACCCAACACTGCCATCACAGAGGTGGCGATACATCCCCTCTCGCGGATGACGCTCCAGCCCTTCCTGGCGGATGTACGTGCTGTGGCAAACCCTTTACTCAACCCAAAGGGCTGCCTCAAACAATCGCCAAAGGTAGGGCGTTACCTGGTTCGAATGACGGACTTCTGAACTCAGCAAATCAGGGGAGCTGCGAGCCAAGCCCAATTGCCTTACCCCCACAGATCTACGGACGTGTCGGGTCGTAGAAACCAAAGTGTCTCCTTGTGTAGTCGTCTGGTTTCGCCGCAACCTCCGGGTCTCAGATAATCCGGTCCTTGCTGAAGCCCTCCGAATGGGCCTGCCGGTCGTCGCCTGGGTTTCAGAGAGCAAGAGCGATCTTAGAGCCGGCCCCCATCGGAAGCGATTCAGACAGGAATCTCTCCACTCACTGCAGAAAAGTCTCGCTGCGCTCAACATGCCCCTGATCCGAGAGCAACCTGAGGGCCTTGTTCCCCGTCTTGGGAGTTCAGGGTTCAGGGTAAGAGAAGTCATTGGCCCCAAAGAGCCTGGTACCGAAGAATCGCAAGAGGAAGCCAGTTTGAAGCTTGCCCTGAAGCTCGTGGATGACGGAGGGCTCTTCACCAAGGGAACTCTTTCCTTCCGCCAATCCCAGCTCCCGCCCCTCTTCACCACCTTTCGCCGCCTAGTCGAACCGATCCGATCCAGCAAACCGATTCGTGTTGCCGCTCAAGCCCCCGTTAGCCTTATCTCAGACTTATTCCCGGTTGAAACACCGTCACCAAATCAACGGAGCATCATGGTCTTTTCTGGTGGGGAGGAGAGTGGCCAAGCGCACCTGCGGCAATACCTTGCTTCTGGAGCGATCCGAACGTACAAAGCCACCAGAAACGGCATGGTTGAAGCGAATCACAGTAGTAAGCTCTCCCCTTGGCTTTCCCTTGGCTGCCTCTCGCCTCAGCAGATTTTGCGGGGGATCGAAGACTATGAGTCATGCCACGGCGAAAACGATTCAACCTACTGGCTCAAGTTCGAGCTCCTATGGCGAGAATTCTTTCGGTGGGTTGCATTTCAAGAGGGGCGCACCCTCTTCCTCCCGCAAGGGATTCAGGGTCTTGCGGTCAAGTGGCGCAGGGAATCGAGTCTCCTGGAGGCGTGGCAAGAGGGACGCACTGGCTTTCCGTTGGTTGACGCCAACATGAGGGAGCTAAAGGAGACAGGCTGGATGAGCAATCGCGGACGCCAGATCGTTGCCAGCTTCTTCACCAAAAACCTGGGGCTTGATTGGCGACTTGGGGCGATGTGGTTCGAAGAGCAGCTTCTGGACTATGACGTAGCGAGTAACTGGGGGAACTGGCAATATGCCGCTGGCGTGGGGAATGATGCCAGAGAATTCCGTCTTTTTAACCTCGACAAACAAGCGAAAGACTACGACCCCACTGGCACCTATAGCCACAAGTGGCTGCCAGAACTCTCCCCGCTTCGGGGCTTTCGAATTTACTCTTCATCAGTCCCAGAGCGAACGAAGTTGGGCTATCCAGAGCCAGTGGTCGATTTTCGACTCAGTGCGGAAGAGAACCGCCGACGGTACGAAGCAGCGACTCGAAAGTCTAAGCCCAGGCAGGTCGCGCCAAGGCGGGGGAGATAGAGCAACTTTAGCCAGCGAGTTGAGGGCGCATCAGACCTGCAAGCCAAAAGCCAACCCAACAGAGAAGTAGACCACCCACCACTGAGGTCAGCACGTAGGTCACGGCTGTTCCGACTTCACCGGCGCGAATCAGTCCCAGAGTCTCGAGCGACAAGGCAGAGAAGGTTGTGAAGCCCCCAAGAAAGCCACTTACCAAAAGAATCCTGAGCCAAACCAGCTTTGGGTCTTCTCCGATTGAACCAACGACCAATCCAATAGCCAAGGAGCCGACCAAGTTGACCAGACAGGTAGCAGTCGGAAAACCCACTTGTCCTGCTGGGTTGAGCAAGGTAGAGATCCAAAACCGGCCCAAACCACCAGCGGCAGCACCGAGCCCAACGAGGAGGCTCAGATTCACTGGGTTCAAGATCAATTGGAGATCACGACTTGACCTTATCGCGAGCTTCTGTCGAGACTACAGCCCTTTCTGAAGAGGGTTCCAGGGCAGCTCGGCCCTTTTCCACTTGACCGAGAACTCTCCCGACAACGTTCTCTAGGTTTGTCAGAACATCGTGGGCATACTTATCTGCGCCTCGGCGCATTTCTCTGGCTTCCCGCTCAGCACTGTGTTTGATCTCGTCGGCGGTAGCCTTAGCGATCTTCAAAACCTCGGCTTCACTCACCAGTTGCTCATGTTGAAGCCGTGCAGTTTCTACCAAACGGGTTGCCTCGATCTGGGCCTCCTCCAGCATCTTCTCGCACTCGCGCTTTGTTACGTCGAGCAGGCTCGAACTTTCCTCGTGGGCTTCTGCCAAGACAATTTCTCGTTCTCTGGCCAAGCTGGCTGCGTCTTTCACATCCTTTGGCATCGAAGCTCGGATCTTTTCGATGTCCATCGTCAGGTCGTCTTTGTCAAACCCAAAAGTGATCCCCATGAAGGATCTGGGCTTTTGAACCTTCGTCTTTAGGTTCTCCAGAAGGCGGAGAACGTCTATCGAGTTGTCTTTGCGGACTGACATGATGGTGAAACAGCGTTCTGCAAAAACGCCAACCTATAGTTTAACACGCTTTTAAGCTCCCAGAGGGTTCAGTCCTCTGGTCTTTCTGCCAGGATTTTTGCCATCCTCTCTGCAACAGGACCTGGCACAAACTTAGAAAAATCAGCTCCAAGCTGCGCCATCTCCTTGACGACGGAGCTGGCGATGAAGCTGTATTCCTCTTTCGCGATCAGGAACACCGTCTCGATTTCTGGGGCCAGATTTTTGTTGGCCATGCTGACCCGGAATTCATAGTCAAAGTCTGAAATGGCCCTCAAGCCCCTTACTAGAACCCGGCTCCCTTGGTCTTGGGCGTACTTAACGAGTAGTCCTTTGAAGGTATCGATTCTAACGTTTTGCAGGTGGGTGGTCGACTCGTTTAAGGCAGCCATCCTCTCATTTACCGACATAAAGGGGGACTTTTCTGAGTTCGTTCCGACTGCGACAACCAAAGTATCAAACAGAGTGGAGGCCCTTTCGATGATGTCCAGGTGCCCGTTTGTCGGTGGATCGAAGGAGCCGGGGTAAATGGCAATGCGAGGCATGAGACCGCTGGAGTTTAGCACTCGTGGCCACCCTCAACAGGATGACTCGCCCTTGGTCTATGATCAGATCACGTGTGAAGCAGTCTGTTCTTGAGTCCGCCAGAATTTTTTGGGTTCCTGTCCCTTTGAAAAAGCCCTTTCGCATTGCGACGATGGTTGCTCACCAGGCCCCATGCGTGTTTCTTCAACTTCGATGGACAGATGGTCTTGAGTCTTGGGGGGAGGCTGCGCCTTTGCATTCCATCAACGGGGAGACGGGGCGCACTTGCTTTGCTGCCCTTCAGGACCTTGCGGAGTGGCTCGTTAACCAGGAAGCGCAACCCTGCCTCGCTCTCTTGGGACGCTTGATGCCCTTTCAACACGCAGCAGTGAGTGCCTTCGAGATGGCAGTCCAGGATTATCTGAGTCAGGCAGCTGGGCTTCCTCTTTGGCGTTTTCTTGGACCAGGAGATCCGGATAAGGCTTTGCGAACCGATCAGACGATCTCGATTTTGCCTCCCCCCCAGGCTGCCGAGGAAGCAGCGAGGATTGTCCACGAGGGTTTTACGATTATCAAGGTGAAGCTGGGAGATGGGGTCAGGGCCGATCTGGCGCGGCTCGAAGCCATCCGCATTGCAGTGGGGGAGGAAGTCACCCTTCGGGTGGATGCGAACCAGGCCTATGATGCCATCGAGGGGGAGACTTTGCTCCGAGGGCTTGAACCCTTCGGGATTGAGTTCATCGAGCAGCCAGTCGCCAAAACAGATCTCGCCGGGATGAAAGCTCTGAATGACCTGGGCCTGGTGCCTGTGATGGCAGATGAGAGTTGCTTTTCCGTACTCGATGGGCTCGCTCTTAGAGGATGCTGCTGGGGGGTAAACGTCAAGCTGAGCAAGTCGCGGGGTCTTGCAGGAGGCCTGGCAATCGCCCAGCTGGGATATCCGAGCATGGTGGGAGGGATGATCGAGACCAGGCTGGGGACGACTGCGGCTGCTCACCTGGCCCGGGCTCACCCGAGTTTCCAGTACTTCGATCTTGACTCCTCTCTCGGGCACGGAGCGGACTGGGTGATCGGCGGGATCTCGGTTCGGGATGGCGTCGTTCACTTGCCAGACAGCCCTGGTCTCGGGGCGAGCCTCGACTCTGGGTTCTTGAGTCATGTGGCTGGGAGCCAAGTTGTGGAAGTCCGGGGTGGGTGAGGCCTCGGGTCGTTTTTCGGGTTTGCGCGCCGGGCCCGCAGCCACACCCGCCCGGACAAGAACCTTGGGTGGTTCCGTTCCCAGCTTGGTCGGCCGGGCCGCCCCCTGGCGCGCAAACCTCGTGGCGGGAAGTCAGGCGTCGGACTCTGAACGATGGTCAGGTCGGGCACAACCCGTTTCTTGTTACCCCCGGCGAAGCCTCACCTGTGGCGGCCGATCAGGCCCGCCGAGGCGCAGCCCCGGAGCGCCAGCGACGGGGAGGGCGTGGCCTCGGGGAGGCGGGCCTGCAAAGTTCGAGACTCTTACCCCTTCGGAACAACCGCTCGCCAGACGACGATTGGTTTGCCGGTCATCACCAACTTGCCCCTCTCCGCCACGACTTTCTTTCCATTGATCTTCAGATTCTTTGGCTCCCAGAAGAAGACGAGCGTCGCTTGGATCTCGCCAAAACCACTCTGAAGATTCTCCGTCGTCGCCAAAATCCCTCTCGCGTCCGACTCGACAACGACTTTCATCGCCGTTCGCTTCCCGGACTTGTAGTCAAAGCTCAAGCCATCATCCGCATAGAGGACAGTGTCTGCCAAACCAACGGATCCTCGCTGTCGATAGGGAGCGAGGCCGACAAGAATCTCAACCTGGTTGAGATTCACATGGGATGTCGTTGCCTCACCAGGCTGAATGGCCACCAATGACTGATCACGCAAGTACAAAGGGGTCTCCGTGCGCTTGACGATAACTCTATGCTTTCCAGCCTTGACCCAAGTGCCTCCGGTTAAGTCAAACCAATACCCCTTCCCAGGCAAGATCAGATCCCGTTCTTCGCCCTCCTGACTCAAAATCGGGGCTTGGAGCAAAGATCGCCCGATCATAAACTGATCGTTCACCAGAGCCAGCTTTTTTCCAGAAAATTCATAGTTGAGAGGTCTGATGATGGGATCGCCCTGCTCCTCATGCTCGATGAAGAGTCGGTAGATCTCCGCCATGAATTTGTAGCGCAGCCGGATGTAGTGGGCGACGTTCTCCCTAATCCTCTTCGGAAAGGCAAAGGGCTCCTGGGGAGTCGTGCCAAGCGAACTATGGTTTCGGCAAAACGGAAAGAGAAATGCCGCCTGCATCCACCTCTCCATCAAAGGGCCAGAGCAGTTTTGGCCAAAGCCGCCAATATCTGATCCAGTGAAGACGTGGCCGCTCAACCCCATTCCAATTGTGGTGGTCACGCTATGCCTGAGATAAAAATCGTTCGAAACATTGTCGCCCGTCCAGATCGCGGCATAGCGACTGGAACCAGTGAAACCACTGCGACTCAAGATGAAGGGACGTTCGTTTGGCTTGGCCTTCAAAAAGCCCTGGTGGGTTGCCATCTGCATTCCCAGAGCGAATTGGTTGCGATGCTCCCAATGTCTTGCTGTTCCATTTTGGAAAAGCATGTCATAAGGATCAATTGGCCCTGTGCTAGGGTCATTCATATCTACCCAACAAGCCCCGAAACCAGATTCTCGGAACTCCTGAGCGTATCCGGCCCACCAATCCCTGACTCTCTGCTGGGTGAAGTCGGGAAAGACCGTATGCCCCGGCCAAACCATTCCGATGTACTCCTTCCCTTCA
The DNA here is from genome assembly GCA_025455775.1 of Fimbriimonadaceae bacterium. GTDB lineage: Bacteria > Armatimonadota > Fimbriimonadia > Fimbriimonadales > Fimbriimonadaceae > JALOLT01. The sequence continues at coordinate 48,966 of JALOLT010000010.1, read as the reverse complement.
TGGTTTAGACAAAACATCTTCTGGGCACTGCCATCGTCATAAACTCTGTAGCCCTTTTCGAACTTCACGCCCGGGTCGATAATGGGGACGATCCTGCGCCCTCTCTCGGCGAGTTTGGCAGCCGTCGACGCCACTCCCTTGGGAAAGAGACTCTCATTGGTCTTGAATATGCGATAACCATCCATATAATCCAAGTCGAGCCAAAGACCGGAACATGGGATTTTATGCTCTGTGAACTGACGATCCAGCTCCATCAAATCGTCGTGACCGCCATAGCCCCAGCGCGACTGGTGAAAGCCAAGGCTCCAGAGAGGCGGAAGAGGTGTCACGCCAATCAACCGCGAAAGGATCTGCGTGATGTGGGCCAAGGAGTTCCCCACGATGACGACAAGGTTGGGCTCTCCGTCATAGGATCCCATTAGCAAAGCGGGATCCGTGAGCTCCCAGTGAACGAACGCACGAGTGTTGTCCTTCCCAGGGGTCGAGAAGAAGGTCGGAGCCGGATTGTGGAGTAGAAGTCCAACCCAGTCCCCACTCGGAAGCTCAACGGCAAGATAAGGGGTGGTGAAGTAGCTCGGGTCGGTCGGCCAATCCTTTACGTGGGAGAAGTGGAAGTCACTCCAAAGATCCGTGTTCCAGTTCACGGAGCGTTTGCCACTCAGCTCAATCTGACAATAGTTTTTCTGGCCTCCGCCAAAGAAGTTACACCCTTTGGGCAGCTCAATTCGAAAAATCGACGCCAGCCCGCTGAGCCCGATGCCAGAGCCAGTTTTTAGAGTGAGGATCGTTTCTCCGTTCAATCCAGGGATTGCGATGGAACCCTCCTCGCTGGGAGCAATTCCAGTCTCACTCTGAGCGGGAAAGTTCAGGGCCACCAGGGGAGTGTCTGGCGTCCAGATTTCAGGATTGACCAACTTGATCTGGTGAATAACTTTGCCAAAGGTGGCGGTCTTGAGGGTGACACTTCGCGATCCAATCGAGACGTTTCCCGCCTTATCTGGCGCATCATTCAAAAAGGAAAAGTTCGCAGGGCTGGGGTACTTCGTAAAGATCATCTGGCCAGAAACCATTCTAACTGAAGGAGAGGTCTGGCAGGGGGCCTAATTCACCCGGAGAAGTCTTCAGGGCCAAAGCCAAACGATGTCCCGCTTCCGTAAGGGTCAGAATCGAGCCGGCTTTACTAATCAAGTTGCGTTCCTCAGCCTCCCGAACCACTCTATAAACCCAGTCATTACTCCAGCCGAGATCCGTTTCCAAGTGACTCAGCCTGCGTTCCTCCTCGTCGTCCCCGTGGCTCGCAAGATGGAGCGCCAATACATGGGTGGCGAAAGTGAGCTCTTGCCTTTTCTGCCAGAGACGGAAAGATTCAAACCAAAGGCAAGGAACAAGCCGAGGCCCCCAGCCAAACAAGCGATCCCAACCGAAAGCCAAATGAGGAGACGCAGAGAGTCTGTCCAAAGCCGCCCCACAGCGGTTGGAACGATGAGGAGAGCGATCGCCAACACGACCCCCACTGCTGTGAAGCTCGCGACTACCGCCAGGCACAGGAGAAGAGTCAATCCGCTCCCGATCTGGGATGCAGCTGGAGCCGAAACTTTGGCAAAAGAAGGATCGAGAGACTCCAAAATCAGCTCCTTTTGAAACAGCTTGAGATAACCAGTTGCCAAAACCAGCAAAGGACCGAGAAGCCAAACGGAAACGGGACCAAGGGATGTTGTTCCAATCTGGAGCTGCTCGAAAGGCGCAAGCAGAACTTCACCCAAGAGGATGGCATCTGTGTCGAGGTGAACCTGGCGATAGGCGACAGAAACCCAGATCACCCCGACGCTAAAAAGAGCAGGGAAGACGATCCCCAAAGCAGCGTCCTCCCGTTTCAACTTAAATCGAGTGAGCCACTTGGTGAGCCCCACTGTGAGTGCCCCGGCGCCAACTGCCCCCAGAAAAGCGGAGAAGAGATTGAGCCCTCCGCTGATCCAAAATGCAAAGACAATCCCCGGCAATACGGAGTGGCTCACTGCGTCGGCGGTCATGGCAGATCGCCGCAAAACCAGGAAGCATCCGACGAGCGAACAGGTCACGCACGTGAGCAGAATGATGACAACAACCCACCCTGAAGAGGTCACGAAGGCACTTCCCTCGGCTCAGTGCGCCGCCTACCCCAAAGAAGACTCACAATCACGAGGCCAGTGAGGATCAAGATGATCAGGGGCCCAGTCGGAACATTCGCCCAAGTGGAGCTCAAGAATCCACCAGTCGCCCCAGAAAGAGCCCCAAAAGCCGCGGAAACAGCGACAAGAGTGGAAAAACGCGTGCACCAGCGATGAGCAGCGGCAGCAGGAGCTGCCAGCAGGGCAGCCACCAAGACGACACCAGCAACAGAAATCCCCACGACGACGCTAGAAACCAGGGCAACGAGCAGGATAGATTCAAGACCCACGACTGGGAGCCCAGTTGATCGGCTGTAGGACGGATCGAAGCTCAAAGTCACAAGCGGCCTGAAGAAAATGAGCATGAGGGCCAAGGCACCTGTGCCGACCCCTGCCATGGTGATGATCTGTGGCTCCACAAGGGTCGCTGCCTGACCGAACAAAAAACGATCCAGGCCAGCTTGATCTGCTGCGTGGGTTTGCTGAATCAAGCTCAGCAACAGCACTCCCACGCCAAAACTGGTGCTCAGCACGCTCGCGAATGCAGTTCCCTGATCCATTTTGCAGTATCGAACCGCCAGGATCGATACTGCGAGGGCGAGGAGGCCGGTGAGCCCAGCTCCGAGCATCAAGACCGCCAAATCCTTTGACTGAGAAATAAGATAGGCGAGGGCGACTCCAGGTAGAGCAGCATGGCCAACCACATCCCCAACCAAAGACTGCCTTCGAACATAAGCAAAGGAGCCAAGCGCACCGCAAAGCCCCCCAACGATGGCTGAGCCAATCGTGACCATGCGAATCGTGTAGTCACCCAAAAGGTCAACCATAGGCGAGCCTCAGGTTTGAGTCCACCAAGACACTCGAAGGTGACCCAGTGGCAAGGATCTCTCGTTTGAGCAAGACAACATGGTCAAAGTTCTTCGCAACTGTCTCGAGATCATGATGGACGATCACGATCGAATGACCCTGATCACGTAGGGATTGCAAGGTCGCAAAGAGGAGTTCTTCTGTGGGGCCATCCACACCAGCGAAGGGTTCGTCCATGATGAGCAACTCTGCCCCTTGAACCATCGCCCTCGCCAGGAAGGTTCTTTGCTGCTGGCCACCACTGAGATGACTGATGGGGCGCTTGGCGAGGGGCTGTAGGCCAAGCCGCTCCATCACCTCATCGACTTTTTGGAGATGTTCGCCATTGGGTCGCCGGAAAAGCCCAAGACGAGGAGTCAGACCCATCAACACAACGTCACGGACTGTCACGGGGAAGTCCCAATCGACCTCCTGCTTTTGCGGGACAAAGGCGATTCGGGATCTCACATCGCGCAAAGGTTGATCCCAGAATCGGGCAGAACCAGCTTGGCGTGGAACAAGGTCGAGGGCAGCCCTCACCAGAGTGCTCTTACCTGCCCCATTTGGGCCTACGATTGCCGTGAGCTGAGAGCCGGGAAGGTCCAGATCGACATCCCAGAGCACAGGTTGATCGGCGTAGGCGACGGTTAAATCGCGGATGGAGAGAGCAACTATCTGAGCGCCTCCGCTATGGTTTTCGCATTGGAGAGATTCATGCCGATCACGCTTCCGCTCTCGCTCCCCTGATCTCCCATGGCGTCGGAAAAGAGAGATCCCCCAATCTTGACCTGCCAACCCCGCGCTTCGGTGGCTTGTTGCAAGGCTCCGATCGTCGTACTGGAGACGCTTGTCTCGACGAAAATGGCCTGAATCTTTCTCTCGGTGAGGATGTCGGCCAAGGTTCGGATCTGGCTTGCCCCTGCCTCAGATGCAGTATTGGTTCCCTGAATCGCCCTGATCTCGAACCCGTAGGCTCTTCCAAAGTACTGAAAGGCGTCGTGGGCAGTGACGAGCACTCGTTGCTTTGGGGGAATCGTGCGGAGGATCTCTGTGACTTCGGATTTTGCCTTTTCGAGATCTGCCTGGTATGACCTCAGGTTTGCCTCGAAGGTGGACTTTCCTGCTGGATCGCGGCGGCTCAGTTCTTGGGTCACCCTCTCTGCTACTTTCCCCCACAGGTCGAGATCGAACCAGATGTGAGGATCCGGCTCGGTCGTGTTGTCTGCCTTCAGGAGGAGGGAAGGATCGAGGGCAGCTGCTTCGAAAGCCTTGTCTTTCTGTTGGGTAAAGATCCTCGCCATTCTGCCTTCGAGTCCGATGCCGTGAAAGACGATCAGGTCAGCCTGGTCGAGGGCCAGAAGGTCGCTCGACTTTGCCTGGTAAAGGTGGGGATCAACCCCTGGCCCCATCAGGCTCTTCACAGAGATTCGGTCGCCCCCGACTCTTTCCACTAAGTCTCCCAGCATTCCCGTTGTGGTTACGACTTTCAATTGGCCCGGCTTGTCGGGAATGGAATCGGCAGAAGGTTGCGAGACACAGCCAACCAAGAGAAGGCCGAAAGTCAGCGCCGTAATCAGAACAAGTTTCTGCAGACCCATTTTGTTATCTTTGGTTAATTTTACTCTGTCTTGGTTTAAGGCTGTTTGGTGATCTGGAGGACCGTATGAAGGAGCTCACGCCTGGCAGATTTCACCACACCCCGCGGGAGGATACTTGTTGGCAGACAGGGTGAAACTAAAAAAAAGGCGAGTCCCCAGAGGGAACTCGCCTTTTGGTCGTTTTGTAAATCGATTAGTTGCCGGTAGGAGCAGGGGCAGCGCCAGGAGCAGCAGCACCAGCAGCAGCACCAGCGGCTTCTCCAGCCTTGGCAGCAGCATCGCCAGCAGCACCAGCAGCTTCTCCAGCCTTGGCAGCAGCGTCGCCAGCAGCAGCACCAGCAGCTCCAGCGGCAGCACCAGCAGCTTCACCAGCGGCACCAGCAGCAGCGCCAGCAGCTTCTCCAGCCTTGGTAGCGGCTTCGCCAGCAGCACCAGCAGCTTCGCCAGCCTTGGTAGCAGCTTCGCCAGCCTTGTTGGCGGCGTCAGCAGCGGCATCACCGGCAGGAGTTTCTGCGCAGCCGATCAGCACGAAACCAGCGACGAGGGCGGCAACCATGGCCGCGATGTTGAGATTGATTTTCATTATTCTCTGTGTCTCCAGTCTGGTCGGTCTTAGCGTGCGGAACACCCGTCAGATGTGTCGCAATAATCACTAAGGGATGGGGCCAGACAATACCCACCCATTACCCTACACCGTAAAGGTACCAGGTTCGGTGAAGTTTTTTCCAAAAATCGTTGAACGGTGCCTTCGCGGAGCGTTGATCGCCCAAAAAATCCAAACCCGAGTCATTCCGTTGCAATCGCGAAACGAATCGCTTGTAAACGAATTCTCAAACGGTTTTTCCGACGACTACTACTTAAACAATAATCCGGAAACAAAGGTGGCGGAATGGGCCAAAAGACCCATTCCGCCAGTGACCGGGCAGGAGGTTGCCCGCTTTAGTACCTTACTTTTTGTCTCCGATTCCAGGCCCAGTTTTGCGGTAGTCGCCAACTGGATCGGGGGTTCGGGATGCGCTGTTTCTGGGGCTCGCAGCGTTCGAGCGGTTCGTGCTATCCACAACCACAGCCGTCAGGAAGAACACGATCTCAGTTCGGTCGCGGGAGTTATCCGTTCGGCTGAAGAGTTTGCCAATGATCGGCAAATCCATCAGGATCGGGATCCCACTGACTTTCTTTCGATCTTGATCCAAGATCAGGCCGCCAATCGCCAGGGTTTCACCGCTCTTCATGTTCACGAACATGGAGGTGCGTCGGTCGCTGGTCTGAGGCAGTTGTCCGCCACCAGGAACAGGAGTGAATCCTGTGAGGATCGAGAAATTCTGATCCAGATTCATCGCGATCGAGTCATTGCTGCCAATTCGGACACTGGCATCAAAGACGACACCGACGTTGATCTCGTCTGTTTGCACAGTCGTTCCGTTCTGGCTGGTTTGGATCGTCTTGATGTATCGAACCGTGTCTCCCACAAAGAGGCGCACCGTTCGGCCATCACTCACCAGAGCATTGGGGCGGGCGATGAGGTTGCGATCGTTCGCCATTTTGTCCAGGGTTCCAAGAACGCTGAGCGAACTGTCGTTGTAGCTAACCGTTCCCGGCGTCGCGGGAGCATCACCCAAGCCTTGGTTCAGGGTCGCACGGACCGCTGTTCCACCGGTTAGAGCGTTCCAGTTGATACCAAGTCTCAGGGCATCTTCCTTGCGAAGCTCCATCACGCGAAGTTCGAGAGCCACTTGCTTAGGAGCGATGTCGATCATCGCAAGAACCTTCTTGGCTTCTTCGATCTGAGCCTTCGTACCGGTCAGCATGAGCTTCATCGGTTCAGTTCCGTTCAGGGTCTTATCTGATTTTGACTCGCTGGTTTGGCTTCCTGGCTGGCTCGTCGACTGCTTGGCTCCTCCGTCTGTTCCTCCCACCGAGCTCGAGGTTTCTGAACTGGAAGTCGTGGTGAGGCTGCCAGGTGTCACTGCCATAGGCAAGGTCGAGACTTGGATTCCTCTGATTCTCGTCCTGATTTCATGTTCTGCCATGCCAGGGTCGATGAAGTTCACCGCGACCACTTCGTTCACGAGTTGGAGAGCAGTGGTGTCGTCTGAGTAAGGGATTCCCGCCATTTCGCACAGTTGGCGATCGAGCGACTTCGCAATCCTCACGATTCGGTCGATTTCGCTCTGGGGTCCGACAAAAATCAATCCCTTTCGCGTTTCGAACTTGTTCGTGCCTTCGACCAAGGTTTCTTGAATTTTGATGTCGGTCGCTTGGGGATTGTCGCGCATCAGTGACTCCAAGGTGGATTTGATGCGGCCAGTGTCGCCACTTTGCGCTGGCATTACTGAAGTCGTGATCGAGCTGATGCGTTGGAGGCTAAAGGCCTCAGCCAGCTTAGTGTCTAGTTCAGAAATGTAGGAGACAACCGAGTCCATTCTGGCAGGGTCGCCCACAACCATCAGATAGTAGGTTCTGGCACGGCGGACTTGTTCCAGCTCGGCACCCTGCACCGTCTGAGTCGTCTCGTTTGTGCGTCCGCCAGCTTGGGAGTCGCCACCGGATGCACCAGCTTGAGGCTGATTCGCCTTTTGTTGCTCACTGCTCGAAACCGAAACCTTGGTGCCTTCAGGGATGATGATCTCATAGAAACCATCACTTCCATCGGGTGGCATCGCCTTGAGCGCAGCTTCGCGGATTTGCGCTGCTTCGCCGGAAATTAGATTCACGACTCGAGTCTCGTACTTGCCACCCATTCGCTCCATCAGTTGACGAACGGCGGAAGCAAAGTTCGGGGCAGGAGTGACGAAGTAGGTGTTCTGGAACTTGCCGTAGCGCAGTCCCGCCATCGCTGTAATGAATCGCAGGGAGTCATCGAGTGTGACCCGAGTCAGGGACACAGTGAGGCGAACCGGCTTATCGCTCGGGCTGACGTCTGGCGAGGCAATGATATTGACGCCTGATTGAATCGCCAAAGCCTTCAGAATCTGAATGACGTCGGTTCCCACAAAGTCAAGTGAGACGAGGGGGTTTGACGGCGAGACGGCAGGAGATGCAGGGGTGGGCGAAGGATTCGAAACTCTCACCGGATTCGGAGTTGCATTGGTGGGGGGTTGCTCAACGCGGCGAGTCTCTTCTACCCGAGAGACACTGAGGCCGCCCTGAATAGGATCCATGGCACCAGTGCCGCTATTTGCCTCACCAGATTTGTTGACAGCTGGGTGAGGCAATGGCATCTTGGACGATCCCGAGCCAGGAACGCGTGGAAGAGTTCCTGAGGTTCCTTGTGCTTCTGGCGTTTTGACTGCATCGAGGCCCTTGTTGGCCTGCCCCACAGGAGTCTTCACAGCCGAAGGCGTGCCATTGCCCTGGGAGTTCCCACCCGGACGGTAAGCACTGCGGCTTGATTCTGAGACATTGACCCAAACCCAAAATTCGTTGGCCTTCTGTTCAAGGATCGGCTTGACTCCTCGGTTGATTCTAAAAATCACTCTCGTTTTGGCTTCTCGTGGGTCGGTCCAACCAAAGGAGACAAAGGAGACCCCGCCTCGGTTCACTTGGATCCGATCTCGGCGAGTTCCGATCCCATCGAATTCCAGGACATAGTTGATTCCGCCCTCGGTGAAGCGGGAAGTCGGGCGCGAGAGGCCATTTCCAGAGATCACGAAAAGGTGTCCGTTACCAACTTGGGTGGCAACAACCTTTTCGAGCTGAGGGGTTTGAGCCGTCGCAATCAGGCTGGTAGCCACAAGGGCTAGGGCCATTCCGAGTTTGACAGTTGTATTAATCACGTGCTTCCTCCTCGATCACAAGGGTTCGTTCTTTCCCCTTTGATCTGATCGTCACTTTTCCTTTCTCTATCGACACCACGATGGTATCTGCGTCAATTGATCCTCCGAGCGGCACCAGCTTCTGGTTGCCCTTAGAATCTTCAAAAACTGCCAGAGGCCTGTCACCCAAAAGCACTCCTTTGAGCCGATAGGTCGGCACAACCACGATAGGTTGGGTCGGGTTCTGTGGTCCATTGGGGGCACCTGGGTTGATCGGCGGCAAGCTGCCTCTCATTGGATCTGGTGCTTCATACCGAGGGCGATTCGTCGAAATCCTCGGTGGGGGTGGCGCGGAGCTTGGCCCTGTGACTGGGTTCGGTAAGTTCTGCGCTTGGCTGGGAGGGGTCTGGCTTACCGACTTTGGGGTTTCCATTGCCCTGGCTCCAGCCGGCAAGAAGGGGTCTCGCGAGGGGAAGGTGCCGGCGATAAGAGGCTGCAAGGCTGGGTCGATTGCTGGCCCTTTTGCTTCTTCCTCACCACCAGATCCGAGCTCTGCACCCTCGGCTTCCTTGGTGATCTCTTCTTTCTTGGTTGCGGCTGCGCTCGCTGGGGTCGAACTTCCCATGAACTGAAAAGCTCCCACGGCAAGAATGACCACCAACAAGATTCCGACCACCATCAGTTTCTTTTTGTCGTTCATAGGGATCCTCCCCGAGAATTCGTTGCGACTTGCTTAGGCTCTTCTGCCCCGGCTTTCTTGTCGCCCTCCCGGAACATGTAGGCTTTGAGCCGGACGCTGGCATCGAGTTGCGACGTGTAGTTCGTGCCGTCTCTTCGTGGGGTTAATCCAACGGTTTGCACAGCGACGATCTTGGGAAAGCTCTGGAGAGCCTTGACCATTTCCATCACTGACTGGTAAGAACCGCGTCCAGTGATGTCGATTTCAAGCTCTTGGTAGGGCCTCTCTTGCCTCTTCTCTCCTTCTGCTGGAGGAGGGGCCGTCACAAGGTTTGGACGGACGCCGGTGATTTGCATCGCTTTGCTCAGACCGAGTTGCTCTAGTTCCTTGAGTAGAGTTGGAACGTAGGCGATGCCTGGCACTCCTTGTTCCAGGTGAGTCAGCTTGTTCTGCAGTTCACTCACCTCCAGCTTGGACTTCTCAAGGGACTCCTTTATTTGCGATTCGTCTGGGAGTTCCTGTCGAAGTCGGGAAACCTTAGCTTCTGCGTCTGAACGGTTGTTGAACTGCCAGAAGACAGCTCCACCCCCCACAGCAGCAACCGCTAGGCCAAGCAAGAGGACAGATTGAGCTGGGTTACCTTGTTTGCTCATGATGTTTCCTTGGGCTTCTCAGGCTCCTTTTCCTTGGATCCCGAAAGATCGGCGATGATTTCAAAGTCGAGTGACTTCGCCCCGTCTTGGCCGGGTCGTTCATTTGTGAACTTCAGCTGAACATTCTCGAGCATCTCGCTCGTTTCCAGTCTCAGCATGAGATTTCCGATGTTCTCGTTCGTGATGGACTGGCCATTCAGAGTGACTTGTAGAGGCTTCGCCTTGTCTGTCTGAGATGCCTTCACGTTGGTCAACCACGTGCCTGGAGGTGTATTCACTGTCAGGTGATCCAGGATCAGACTCCACTTCTGGGTGAAATCTTGGGCTTTGGTGAGGGTCTGGAGCCGTGGGCTGAGTTCGTTGAGCAATGTTTGATTTGCATCAAGCTCAGCGAGGAGGGGCTCAAGGTCTTTTTTCTTTCTTTCCAGAGCCGAGGCCTCGAAGTGCAATCGGGTGGCATCGACCATGAGGAACGTCGTCGCCAGGAAGCAGAGGCCTCCCAGGCCGACGATCGCCATGATGCCTGCCTTGAGTTTGCGCTCAACAGCCTTGGCTTGGAGTCTTTGTTCGTAAATCAGGTTGATCGTTGGCATCGAATCTATTCCTTGGGGTCAGGCGGACTTAGAAAAGGCGCGGATCGCAAGCCCGGCAGCCACGGCGTACTCCATCCCAATCTCGTCCGGTTCGCCGAACTGAGTGATCTTGGGGCTGCTAAAGGCGCCGAGGGGTGCGACTTGCAGGCCAAGCTTGTGGCTCATGTATTCGGCTAAGCCCTTCAATCTCGCCCCACCACCGGTAATCACCAGGTGGGTCACGGGATTGTTCTGCCCTGCCTCGGTCTGTTGCGATTGGTAGTAGTTCAGGCTGCGGCGAACTTCTCGAATGAGATCATCCACATGGGGTTGAAGAACCCGCAAGGGTGGATTCTCGATGACAGCCGTCTCGTTCAGGAGGGGAGTTAGATCCAATTGGGCCTTCCCCTGTTCGGCTTCGGTATGTGACAGCTTGAAGTGGGTTCTCAGGGCTTCGGTCCAGGTCTGACCAGCTTGGGGGATAGACCGAATCATGGCGAAGCGACCCTGAGTCACGACGCTCACCGACGTTGCAGTCGAACCAATGGAAACCAGGGCGACTGTCATCTGCCCGAGAACGGAGGCTTCGTCGCACTCGATCAGAGACCGGTAGGCAGCAAAGGCCTCGACATCAACCACAGAAACCTCAAGCCCAGCAATTTGGCAAGCCCTCATTCGGCTATTTGCCAGTTCTTTGGGGCAAGCGACAATCAAAACATCGATTTGATTATCAATTGTGTCTCCCAGGATCTGAAACTCGATGTAGCTGTCTTCGAAGGAGGAACTGATGTATCGTCCTGCTTCGTACCGAATCGATTTTCGGAGTGTTTCTTGGTTCATCTTGGTGGTTCGGACATTGCGAACCACGACGCCCCCGCCGGAAACTCCGATGATGGCAGTGTTGGCTGTGATCCGACCGGTGCGAAGGGCAGCTCGAATCGTCAAGCCCACAGCATCGGGATCGATCACAACCCCATCTCTCATCGAATCTTCTGGGGTCGGGACAGTGAGCACTCGCGAAGCGCGCCAACCACTGCTCGTTCGGTCAATTTGGATCAACTTGATCGTTGATTGACCAATATCAATCCCCACATAGTTCTTCTTTTTGAATAGGCTAAGCGACATCTTCTTGATCCTCGTTCAGAGCACTTTGGGTCATGATCCAATCGTCGAGATTGGGCTTCGGGAATCTCCAGTTGCCATCGATCATCACACCAGGAACATCTCCCTCATCAGCGAGCTTTTGCAGAGTCTTTGGTGAAACTCTTAAGTAGGCAGCTGCTTCGCGTAGAGTCAAGACAGAGTGCTGGCCGTTGATGATGGCCCTGAACATTCCGTTCATTTGCTCGGCTGTGAGAAAGATTTCCAATCGCACCACGTTCCCGGAGTTCACGGCTTGGTTGGGTGGTTCCGGTGCATCCGGAGCCAGAGCAACCGAAGCAGAATCCAAAGAGGCTTCCGGCTGAATTGGGGAATTCACAGCAACTGGCGCAGGCGCTGGCGGGGGAATCACTGGCCCATCAGCTTGGGCTTTTCGAATGGCATCAGCAAGATTCATGCGACCCTTCCTCCGGCATACTCTTCGACCATTTCGTGGACGAGGTAGCCGTCAATCACTCGCTCTTTTCGAGCACTGGACATGAGCAAACTGTTATCGGCGAGCTGGATGATCACTCGAGGGGCACCACCGGAAGCCTTATGGATTTGGTGAATCGCTTCGGGGGTAAAGGGACTGTGTTCACCCGTGTAGCCAGCGATTCTGAGCCTGTGCAAGATCAGCTCTCCCGTATCAAACACCTCGAGGGGTTTGAGCTGGTGGCGAACTGCGAGTCTTTGCTCCAATGCTGGTACTTTGTGAATCTTGGGGACGAGTTCCTTTTGACCAAGCAGAAGAAGAGAGATGAGGAACTGGTCGTTCATCTGGCAGTTCAAAAGCAGCCGAAGCTCCTCGAAACTATTAAGCGACCTGATGAGGTGGGCCTCGTCGATCATCAAGACCACTTTGCGACCCTTATCGTAGTATTCAAGCAAAGCGAGGTGCAAACGTTGCACCAGCACTTGTCGATTCCGAGAATTGACAGGGACGTCAAGTTGCGACAGAATTTCCTGTAGCATCTGAACGGGAGTCAAGATCGGGTTGACGATGAGGACGATCCTGTATTGCACAGGATCGAGAGTCTCCAGCAGTTTTCGGCTGACGGTTGTCTTGCCAAGGCCTATGTCGCCAGTCAACATAGCAGCCCCTTTGTTGCGCGTGATGGCGTAGTGAAGCATCATGAGCGCGTCTTCGTGAGCTCGGCTCATGTATAAGAAACGCGGGTCAGGCGTTAGTGTGAACGGTGGTTCGTTCAATCCCCAGTACTGTTCGTACATCGTTTATCCTTGGTGCAGGTCACCCAGGTAGTTTTATCGGGGAAGTTTGAGAGGAACTTCAGTGGATGCTTAAGATTTTCTAACGATCGTTCTGGAAGTAGTCTGTTAGGCTTGGGTCGAGCGAGCGAGCTGTCCCGAGGAACACTGAACCCTCGCCGGTATCCTCTGTGCAGTGCTTCCTGGCGCAAGAGTTCTCGCCATTCCAGAGTTCCGGCGCTTCTGGATTGGCCAAACAGCCTCGACGTTCGGCGATGCAATCTACTTCATCGCCTTTCTTTTTGTGGCAGAAAAGCTGACAGGAAACGCGATGGTGGTCGGGCTCGTGGGAGCCCTCTCTGCCATCCCTTACGTTGTTTTTGCTCCCCTGGCTGGAGTCCTTGCCGACCGTTTGGATCGGCGCAAAATCATGGTGATCGGGGACAGCGTCAGCACGATCGTCACCCTCGCCCTCGGGCTCTATGCCCTCTTTTCCCCCTCAGTTTCGGTGGTGGCAATCTGCCTGGCTGCCTTCTCGCTCAGCACGGTCAATGCCTTCTTCAATCCAGCTCGCACAGCCGCTGTCCCTGCACTTGTCCCACGGGAATACCTGATCGAAGCCAACGCCCTCACCATGGCCAGCTCTCAGGTCATTTCCATGATCAGCCTGGCTCTTTCAACCCTTTTGCTGGGAGCAATCGACAAGTTCTTTCCCCAGCTCTTTTTGCCAGTAACTGCCTTTCTGAACTGCTTTACCTTTGCTGTCTCGGCTGGGTTCATTGCCACCCTGCCAGCCCTAAAACCGGGGAGGGACGAGACAGAGTCGGAGAAACCCCAGGGTCTTGCCCAGAAAGCCAGTGAGGCTTTTCAGACAGGCCTCAAAGACATCAAAGAAGGGCTCCGAGTCTTGGGCCACGACCCTGTCATGAAGATTGCGCTTCTGGTGAACGCTGCCGTCAGTGTCTCAATCAGTGGCTTTATGGTCGTCTATGTCGCCTCAAACAAGTTGTGGTTTGGGGGCGAGTTTTGGAGGCTCGGATTGATTGAGTTTGCCTTCGTTTTCTTCATGGCAGTCTTTTCAATCCTTGCCGGACGATCGCTCGTCAAGCGGCCTGGTCCAATATATATTTACGGCACCCTTGCCCTCGGCCTGCTCGTCCTCTTGATGGTCTTTGGACGTAATTATTGGATTTTCTTGATATTGAACGCTCTCTGTGGCGTCGCTTTACCCTACGTCTGGCTCACGATGAACACCTATATCCAGACTGCGTTCAAGAGCCACGAGATCGGGCGCGTGAGTGCCGCCTGGCTCATGGTACAGCAGGCGGCACAGCCAATCGGCATCCTCCTCGTGGGGCCCTCCATCGAATACTTGGGCCTCGCAACCACTTTTGCCATCATGGGGGCTGCCATCGTCTTGGCCTGCCTCCCAGGATTACTGAACCGAAAGTTTATGCTGGCGCCGATGGTTAAAGAATCGACTTCTTCAGAGAATCAACTTGCATAAAGATTGGTTTTTTGCCCGATTTGGCGCATGACAAACTCGTAGGCCTCAAATTCGTGACTGAGCTTTCGGAAAGTGGGAGCCTCTCGATCATAGGGGGGGAAATCGAAGGTGCTCACCAGGTGGTAACTCTCCTTCGCCCGATGGGAATAGTCGCACCGGATCATCCTGCCATCCGGCGTGCGGACAGTGTTCAAGGTTTCAGGATGGATCCCGCTCCAGAACAAGATGAAGTCACCGATATGCTTGTGAACCTCGCGCTCTTGCAAAAATGAGTTCGCCCCCAGCCTCACATCGGCGGCAGCCATCATCTCGATGATCGTCTGGTGGGTGCCATCCCCATCTCGCAGGGCAAAGACACCCTCCGTTGTCAAGAACGACACGAGCAAGTCAGTCAGATAGCTCGTCACATCGTCCTGATCCTTGCTGGAGACATGAGTAACCACCTGGTCGTGGACGATCTCACGGAAGTGAACAACCAGGGGATGATTGGGGCTGATCTTTGGTTTCATAGCAATCAGTTTTTGATCGGCGGCAATCAAGTCGCGAAAGCGTCGGTGCTTTTGCTCTAGTATCTATAACATATCCTTTCGGCCAAGTGATGCTCCGACATGAGAATATCTGCCTGAATCCTGGAAAACTTACGGGATTCTGGGACGTAGAGCGCGGTGAAGAGCGTCAAACTTGAAAGGAGATCCGTGACAAAGGCATGATGCAACCTGACCCCTACCTCCACCAGAAGAAGAAGGAGCGAACGATGCTCATCGGCGGTGCAGTTCTGCTCCTGCTCCTGCTCCTGCTCTTGGGGGCCGTTGGGTTCAATGTCCTCGCCCAGCGAGGTGATGAAAAGCCGATTTTGGCCCAAGGAGGCCAGGTTACACCTGTTCTGCAGGATCAAGCAGCAGTCGCTCCCGTCCTCCAGGATGATGCAGCTCCGACTCCTGTTTTGCCAGATCCGGCCAAGATGCCTGGCGATGTAGCAGCCTGGCTCGAACACCTTCGGGTCACGGAAGAACGTCGGGCCAGACTTTCGAGGGGGCAAATCGGAAGCCTCGCCACCTTGATGGTTCAACTGAAGGCGGGCCCAGCCTTGAGCGAACTGCGCAGCCTGACAGGAGGCGAAGAACCAACAACCGAAATAGAAGCTCCCACAGCAAAGTTGGCAGAGCGGACAAGAGAAGTTAAGCGGGAATGGTTTGAACTCAATGAGTTCTTCATGTCCAAGCCAGCTCCGGCCGAGTGCATCCCGGTCCAAACTGCATACCGAACAGCCCTCGGGGAAACCAGCGGCATGATGATCGAGATCATGGATGCCATTGCCAACTCCGCCGAAAATCCAGACGCAGCCGTGCAGGCTCTGACCCAAATGCAAGGCACCAGCGCCGAACGCATCGACGTCCCAACCAAGAAAGCAGATCAATTGGTGGCAGAAATCTGCGCGAAGTATGGCGTGGCAAAGTGGTTCAGCTTGGCATCAGATTTCGGTTCTGGCTTGCTCGATCGCTTGGGCGGGCTGGGATTTTAGAGTCGGCCCCTTAGGTCTGTAGAGATCCAAGTTCACAAGTCCGAACGATTCTCCCTGGGCTGGTAGTTTCGAAAGTGCCTCCACTGCTTCCCGGCGAAGGGCGTGGAGTTGTTGCCCCAACAATCGTTGCTGAGCCATCAATTGGTCACTCAGTTTCAGCAAGCGGGCTTCACCGTGGCGCAAAGCATCTTGTGCCTCGTGTCTGGCTCTTGCAATGACTTGTTCAATCTTTGATTGAGTAGGTTGAGGCAAAACAAAGAAGGAAGAGTTCCAGAAGAATTCCTCCAGCTCGTCCCGCCACTGAAGAAGCTCTTCCCTGAACCGCTCGCCATCTCCTGACCCTTTGATCAATTTCTGGAGTGAGGCCTCAGAGATGTTTGCCGCTGTCGTGACCCCCGCTGCCGCCAGAGACTCTTTATGGCGTGGAGTGAGAGAATCGCAATTGGCGACATGGATTGAGTATTTGGCGAGATAGCTCAGAAGCTGAGGCTCGTAGATCTTCATCTTGGCCTTGGTTTCCAGCTCAGCTCGCATTTCACATTCGACCCTTTGCCAGTCGGCAACCTCGATCAGCTTTCGTCTGGCTTGGACAAAGAGGTCTGGATCCGCCTGGCAATCCCATTCTTCTAAAAGCGTGGCGTATTGACCTAGAATTTTTCTCCATTTATTGCCTTTCGAGTTCCTGACCACAGCCCTCACAACTGCGCCAAGGCCGAACACGCCAAGGATCATGGGAATCGCGACCATCAGGACTTCTACCGAGATCATCGCCAAAGCTCCGTAGAGAACAACGGCTAAACCCAGAAAAACCACGTCTAAATCCCGGAAGTGCTTTCCTCTTTTCACCTCACTCCAAAGGATGGGCTCTGGCTTTTCGACCGTAGACGGGATTGGTAGAGCAGTGACCCTTTCCACAAAGTCTCCCACCTCAAACGGCAGAATCTGATTTGGCGTACTCTGGGCTTCGAACAAGGGGACTCCCCAGACCTTTTCGCACTCACACCAAGGGCA
This sequence comes from Fimbriimonadaceae bacterium, assembly GCA_025455775.1. GTDB lineage: Bacteria > Armatimonadota > Fimbriimonadia > Fimbriimonadales > Fimbriimonadaceae > JALOLT01. The sequence continues at coordinate 32,327 of JALOLT010000010.1, read as the reverse complement.
GTTCTGCAATTCGGAATTGTATTTGTGGAGGGGGTTTACGCCACAAACAGTCAGATTCTTCTCTTGGTTTTTCAGGGCCAGGATCCACTCGGACGGCAAAGGGCGATCTTCTGGCTTTCCCTCGAAGCTCCGCAAAAAAAGGGCCTGAATCTCTTGTGACACCCAGTTGATCGAAACGTGGGGAGGCGGTGCAATCTCGGAGCGCCCTTCTGGTCGATAGGGGTAAATCTGGCGTACAATCGTCTCTTCCAGAGTCAGCTCGCTCTGGAGAGGGCGACCAGCGAAGGGATGGCGACCCAGCAATAATATTTGAAAAATGAGGACAGCGAGGGAAAAGAGATCCCCCTCTTGGCTTCGCTCCAGATTTTCGAGTGACAAGCCAGAGTATTCGGGAGCCAGGAGTTCAGACTTGGCGACAGGGCATGGCAAAACCTTGCCGCACTCTGCTACCTGAAAGCTGTCGACATCGATGAGTTTGACGACTGCTTTGGGACTGACGAGAGAGTTTGACTCGTTGAGATCACCAATCACCCACCCTCGCTCGTGGACAAACTGGATCGAGGTTGCCAGATTGCGAGCGACCCGAACCAAGAGTCCCCAGTCGCTCTCAGCCAGTTTTTGGACTCGGGATTTTGTCTGATACAACATGAACAGGGGAACCCAGCCAGCCAAGTGCTCCATGGTATGGCCCACAACTGCACCGCTAGAGTCCGTCACTTCATCGAGTGGCAAGACGACGGCGTGACGAACCTCTTCACTCGCCTGACGGCGCAGTACCCTTGCCTTGAGGATTCTCCTTTCGCGGCTTTTACCTTCCTCCTTGTAGAGCTTAACCAGCTTTGGGTGGGTCAAATCGCCCGGTAGGTTCAGCCGGAAGATCGTGCCTTCTCCTCCTTCGGCGAGTCGGGACCCAAGAGAAAGAGGAGCACCATCCAGGAAGAGCTGCTGTTTCAAGGCCACCTCCTTGCCACAACCAAAGTCGTGTCATCGTCGGTCTTGTTGGTGACTGGTTCTGACTTGAGAATCGAGTCGAGCCAAGAAGCCAAACCTTGATGCCATCCCTCCGACTTCGGCACCTTTTCCCAGACGGACTGGAAAAATGGTTGATGAACCTGCTGCTTTTGATGATCGAGCACAAGGTATTGGAGGCCGTCCGTAAAGGCAATCGCTCCCTCAAACTCTCCGCGTAGAATCTTAACTTTCATCAGGTGACTGGCGTCTTGGCTCGTCACGAAAGTCGTTTCGTTCACAAATTCTCCGTTTTGGGGCCAGACAGGAACAACCCACTCTGACCCGTTAAACAAGGCGACCGCCCCATCCCCAACCTGCATGACAAACGCATATTCATTCAGAATAACGAGACCGACCAAGGTAGAACTCAGATCCAGGATGTCAATTTTTAGCTCTGAAGCCAGGTTGTGGATCACCTGCTGAACAAGGTGCAAGATCAGGCTGGCATCGCTTGAATCGAGGCCACATCGGCTCTCATGGCTGTTTTCACCGCTCACCAAAGCCAGGACAGAATTTACGAAGACCTCGACGACCCTTTGGCTCCCCAGGTGGCTCAGCTTGGCAGAGCCAGCCCCATCACTCACGACAGCGAGAAGCCCTTCTTGGCCATTACTCCAAAAGGTCACTACCGAGGCAGCATCTTGACAGGGCTCCGACTCTTGGTGAATGGCACCTTTCGAGATCGCAGAAGCAAAGACCCAGCCCATCCTTTCTTCTCAGATCCCTAAGATTCGATCTTTCCCCAGTCGCTGGGTGGTTCTAAGGTGAGGGGCGACCCTGGCCGAGAGGTCGAGACAGGCTTCAGGGACTGGGACAGCCAAACGAACATTTCTCGGTAACGCGCTTCTCTCAAGCGAACTGGGGCGCGAGGCTCACTGATTTCGCGCAAGACATTGAAGTCGGCGTAGTCAGTTCCAACCGTGAAGAGCTCGATCCCTCCGGCGGCACTTTCTGCTTTCGCCTGCAAGGCGGCTGGGCGCCAAGCATCGGTAGGGGCTCCATCTGTCACCAGCCAAATCCAGGGGCGGTAGTAAGGGATTCCCGCCTCTCGATATGCAGCCTTTCGGAGGTTGAGTTGGTTGATGGCAAAAGTGAGGGCCTCTCCGATCGGGGTGTTGCCGCTCGCAGCGAGGCGCGGGGGTACCCACTGATCGACTGTGACAAAATCTTGCGCCAAAACGACTGGGCCAAAGGTGATGATCGCGACCTCGACTCTCTGACAGGCCAAGGGGTCTGTCATGAGTTGATTCTTCATGTCTTGGATGCCCAAATTCACCATGTTCATTGCAGTGGCCATCGAGCCAGAGGTATCGAGCAAAAGGATGACCGGGCAACGTCGCTCGGGATTCCGGAACATGTCCTCGCCTAGCGGCTCAAAACTAAACTCTTCTTTCATCCTCTTTTTCACCCACCACTTGTATCTTACGCCTCTCGCTTCTTCGGTTGAGCCTTGACTTGTTCGCGGGCGGCGGAGAGGAGCATAGCAGCGGTTTTTGCGCTAGATCCTTGGTGTTCTGTGATCAGTTTTTTTGCTGCGTGACCCATTCTGTTTCTCTGCTCTTCGTCGTCCATGAGTTTCACGACCCAATCGCCGACCTCTTCTGCTTGGCAGGTGACAATGGCTCCCGCTCGGTTTGCGAGGCTCACAATGTCTCGAAAATTCTCCGTTGCTGGCCCTGTCACGACAGCAACTCCATGGGAAAGGGGTTGGAGCATGTTTTGTCCCCCTTTCACTAGGAAGGATCCCCCTACCAAGGCGACGTCAGCGACGGAGTAGACCTCGCCGAGCTCACCGTAGCTATCGAGGATCAGGTACCGACCAGAACGGCGCAGCGACCTCCGCGCGACTTTCTCTGTTCCGAGGAGCTTTTGCGCAGATGCCTCCAATGCGTCACAGTCTTCCAGGTGCCTGGGAGCATGCACGACCCAAAATTCTTCCCAGTCTGGCCGAGCCACCAAAGAGAGAGCCCACTCGTGCTCTTCCCTGCCTCGGGTCGATCCGATCACTACCACCTTCGCAGTGGGGGGAATTCCCAACTCGGCTCGCCATTCCGCAGGATTTGTGTCTCTGAGCTTGGCTGCTTCATCGAACTTCGAATTCCCTATCACCTCGGCCTGCGATGCTCCCAAAGCGAGGAGTCTTTCCCGGTCAACCTCAGTCTGCATCAAGGCTTCGTCCACTTCGCTGAGCAGGGCGCGATAGTAGGATCTCAGCTTCATCGCCCGGGGAAAGGATCGGTCGCTGATTCTGCCATTAATGATAAAAGTTTTCGCATGGAAACTCTTTGCGAAGGTCAAAAAGTTCATCCACAGCTCTGTCTCCATCATTGCGACAACGGTCGGCTTCACCCTTACCAAGGCATTCATCACAAACCGAGGCACATCAATGGGAAAGTAAATGAGATGATCGACGTAGCCACTTGCCTTCTCGCGAGCTGTTTGGTGGCCGCTGGAGGTTGTCACACTCAAAACGACTTCGACTGTATCGTCTTGGTCGTAGAGTTCCTTCAGAATCGGCACAGCTGCCATCACTTCCCCCACGCTCACGGCATGAATCCAGATCCGCGGTTTGCCCCGCTCCAGGTAAAAACCATAGTCGCCAGCCCTTTGGCCCCAATCCACCTTTTCCGCTCTCCGCTTTGACCGAAGGATCATCCAAGGAACCCAGAGAGGGGAGAGGATGACGAGCAGAAAGTTGTAAAGGTAGTACATAAGGAATGAGCACTAGCCCAGATCGAGGGGTGAGCCAGTGATCCGTTCGAAGGCAGAAAGGTACTTAGCCTGGGTTTGGTTGATCACATTTTCCGGCAGAGTTGGCCCGGGAGGGCTTTGATCCCAACCGCTGGCGAGAAGGTAATCGCGGACAAACTGTTTGTCAAATCCCGGTTGGCTTCCCCCCGGTTTGTATTGAGTGGCTTCCCAATAGCGTGAACTGTCTGGCGTGAGGGCTTCGTCAATCCAGATACAGCCTTCATCGGTCAGGCCAAACTCGAACTTGGTATCAGCCAGGATCAGTCCGACGGTGGCGGCATGGGCGGCAGCTGCTTCGTAGAGCTTGAGCGACGTTTGTCGGACGTGGTTTGCGACCTCTTTCCCCACGATATCAGCTGCCTGGTCAAACGAGATGTTCTCGTCGTGTCCTTCTTCTGCCTTTGTCGCAGGGGTGAAGAGGGGGGTAGGGAGTTGCTGCCCTTCGACCATTCCGTCCGGCAAGGTTAAGCCGTAGACGCTGGAGCCATTTTTTGCATATTCTTTGAATAAAGACCCGGCAAGATATCCCCGAACGACGCACTCGATTGCCAGAGGACTGGCTTTTCTTGCAATCACTGACCGTCCTCTGAGCTCGGGATGGTGCCCGACTCGCTGCGCGATCTCTGCATCTTGGGTGACACGAAGATGGTTGGGGGTCATGGAGGCGAGCTTTTGAAACCAAAAGGTGCTCATCTGATTCAGCAGGCGACCCTTACCTGGGACTCCGTTCGCCATCACGACGTCGAAGGCACTGATCCTGTCTGTACTGACGATGAGAAGCTCATCCCCAAGGTCGTAAACCTCGCGAACTTTCCCCTTCCGCGGGGGTGGGAGGTGGGGGAGATGGGTGGTGAGAAGTGCCTCCATCGCTTCTCAGTTTAACCTCACTCTCGGGTGACCATTGGGCAAAGACCACAGAGATCTCGTGGAATGAACATCCCTCCTGCACTGTTCACCCAGTTAGAGTAACCTCTGGCCTATGGTGACTCTCGATGGCTTGACACTTCCGACAAAAAACGACCCAACTGGCTTTAACGAGCTGATCCAGGCTTTTCCGGAGCAATGCATCTCTGCCCTTGGGATCGCGAGCAAGGCAGCTCTGCCAAAGTGGAATGCCAAGCCTGATCTTGTCCTCCTTACTGGGCTCGGTGGGTCGGCTGCTGGTGGCGACTTGGTGAAAGCTCTCTTCGAAGATCAAGGGAAGACGCCCTTCTTGGTGAATCGTGACTACTTCACCCCTTCGTTTGTGAACCAAGGCACCCTCGTCTTTGCGGTCAGCTACTCGGGGAATACAGAAGAAACGATTAGCGCTTATCGGGATGCTCAGAAGAAAGGTGCTTCCTTGATCGTGGTCACCAGTGGCGGGAAGCTGGCAGAAATGGCGAGGGAGGATGGCTATCCTCTGATCATCGTTCCGGGGGGCCAGCCCCCGAGAACTGCGATGGGCTACATGCTTCTGCCGGTCGTGTATGCCTGCGAAAGCCTGGGATTGATTCCCGCGCAAGATTACGAGGGAGCTTTTGCCACTCTCTTCCGGGTGAAGGAGCAGTATGGGTTCGAACCAGACGAAGACAAAAACCAAGCCAAGCAGATCGCGCGGCAACTGAGCGCGAAGGTGGGGCTTCTATATGGAACCAGTGGCTGGACTTTTGCCCTCGCTCAGCGTTGGAAGGGCCAGATCAACGAGAACGGTAAGGAAATGATTTTCACCCACGTCTTTCCCGAACTTTGTCACAACGAAATCTTGGGCTGGGAAGGCAGTGGAGCCCAAGGGGTTCAAAAGTGGGTGACGGTCGTTTTGAGCGAGGGAAGCGAAAGCGACCGCATGAAGGCTCGGATTGGCCTGACGCTCGAGGTGGTGGAGCGATACTCGGAAGTCACAATGATCACGGCTCCTGGTGACTCGCTCCTGAGCAAGATGCTTGGCCTCGCCCATATTGGCGACTACCTCAGCATCTACATGGCAATTCTTGCGGGACGAGATCCTGCCGCGATGGAAGCGATTGAGACCCTAAAGAAGGAGCTTGCGAAGCTGAACTGACTGAGATTGATTCTTTGACGGGAAGGGGCTGAGTCTTGTGAGACGGCCCCTTATTTCTCACCTGGATTTAGCGTTGGATGGTGAAGGAGGGCAGGATTGTGATGCCGTCGATCGTGCGGCCACTCTGGGAATAAATACCAATTTGGCTTCCTTGGATGAAGTACCAATTCTCAACTCCCCCTGCTTTTACGAGCTCGATGACAGGCAGGCGGTTTAGACTCACCCCGGAGTTTCGTTCAAACTCGGCAACGGTGGATCCTACCGTGACCACCAGGCGGAACGGCGACGTTGGGTCGTCGGTGCGGATCTGCAGACTAGAACCCTTTGCGTAGGACGTGATTCGAAAAGCTTGGTTGCTCTCAAAGATCACCCTCACATCGCCACCCTGGAATCGTGACTCAAAGAGATCAGGGTAATCCCTGTCGAAGATGTGACGTCCGCTTGATGTTCCGAGAATCCGAGCCACCTCCTCTGAGGTCTGGAGCAGGTTGATGCGATTCGTTCCGACGGTGAGCGACATGACCCTGGAGAGGTTCGCCTTCATCTCGAGTTGGCGGATTGGTAGGTTGGCAGCTCGCTGGTGGTTTTCGTAGTTCCTTGCAGCTTCCTCGAATCTCGTTTGGCTAAGAGACGTGGGATCAAAGAAAGTCTGGATCAAACGACTCAGGAGGATTGAGTCAGAGCGGGACAGATTTGGAACCGGGCTTCGCAGCAGGTTTTTGACCGCTTCTGGGCTTCCTATTCGCAGAGAGATCATGGCATTGCGGATTACTTCGGATCCCCGAGCCGCGCCTGAGATTCGAGCCACAACCAGGGCAGTGTTGTTGGCGAGCCGCAAGCGGTCTTGGTTCGTTCTCATGGATGTCCTGAGCTGATTCATGAGCAAGAGTCCGCGATTGAGCTCACTGGCTGCTCCAAGTGGTTCCAGGGCTAGCCCCAGGGCAAGCAGCTCGTTTGCCTTGACGGATTGGGGTGCAGCTGCTTGGGCCCTGCGCAGGACGTCCATCGCGTAGCGGTACCGGACTTGGTCTTCGGCTGTGACTGTCGTACCTCTGGCGGTTGAGGGAAGGGGCAGGATCGGGCCGAAATCTGGCTTGAAGAGAGTCTCTTTCACTGGATCCGGCAAGGCATCGTAATAGGCCATGAGAGCAGCCTGACCTTGCATCACGAAGGCGTCAGTCCAGCGGCGATCTTGCTGATAGGCTCTCGCAAAGAGGGTTTCTGCGATGGCATATTCTCTGGCCTGCATCATTGCCATCGCAGAGCGGTAGGAGATGGCAGATCTAAAAATCTGGGGATCGTTCGAAATCGCAGCAGCTCTCTGCCGACTTTCTGGATGGGTCGTGGTGAGGTGGAGGGGAGCGTTTTTAGGATCAACCTGATCCATGTACTCTGCAATATAGAGCAGAACTCTGACCATATCGTTTTTCGAGTGGCCTGCTTCTTCGAGGGCGATCGCCGCAATGCGATCTGCTTCGTACTCCCATTGACGTGTCGTGGTGATGATTCTGTCACCGGTGGATCCTCGCGATTTCAGGTGGTGGCCAGCCGAATGGTGCCCTAGCTCATGGGCTATGACGGCTCGAACCATATCGCGATCGTGTCGGAGCAAGTCGACTAATCCTTGATGAACTGTTACCACTGGCTTTTTTCCGTCGAGTCCGGCAGTGGCATTGACTACCCGATCTCTTTCATAGACTGCCCTTGCCGGATACTGATAATTGGGATTACGTGGTACAAAGGCATCCATCTCCCTGACCATGTCCTGAATGTCTTTTTCGGTGATTTTTTGTTGGGCTGGGCTCAGGACAGTGAGGCTCAGCAGTGCAACCAGCACTGCGAAAACATGTTTTGAGGTTCTCATTCTCTCTCCAAATCGCGGCCTAGTGAGGCGGCAGCGGTCTGAATAGTTCTACGCGCGAGAAGTGGAGAGGTTATCAGAGAGTCTTGGTTGGAGGTGATCGGGAGCCGAAATCTGAGTGGTTTTCTGGTTCGCCGCGTCGGCCCAAGGCCAATCCCTCCTCGGGTCTCGCTCCGCTCGGCCCTCGTCTGCCCCGACGCGGCTCGCCATTCAGGGTGCTCCCGACCGCGTTCCTGGCTTGGCTGGATCGTCAGTAACCCCGCCGAGGCGCAGCCCCGGAGCGTCAGCGGAGGGGAGGGTGTGGCCTCGGGGAGGCGGGGTTAGTCCTCCCCCGAAACTTTCTCCCAACCAGACCCGAGGTCTGGCTTCAGATCGGCAATCGGAACCCAGTTGTCTTTCACTCCCAGGCTATCGAATCCCAGCGGAAACGTAACCACCTTTTCCCGGGTCACAAAGAGTCGAAGACTGAATTCCGTCCGTTCCCCAAACTGACCTTGCCCAGAGCGACTCACTCGCCGCCAGGTCTCAGCACTCATAGGGGTTGGCACGAACCCCACTTGGTCGTTACCGAGTCGCCAGACGCCACTCTCTTTTTCTGTAATCACCTGTCCGCGAATGGGCAGAGGAATCCTCGTCGGCAATGCTAAGTCGAGGGTATCACCAGCCAATTCCACTAGGACTTGCACGGGAACGGAAGCAAGAGAGACTCTCAAGTCAGGCAACAAACTGTCTCGTAATTTTGAGGGCCAAGACGAAACCCACAAATCCGATGGCACGAAGCCTTTCAAGCCGACCCTGCTTCTCAATTCTAGGAGCCGAGCAACATAGATACTGTCATCCGCACCCAAGGCAAGGTAGCCTCGCAAGCCGCCAGAATCATAAAGATTTCTGAATTGGTTTAACGAGACACCATCAGTCCCAGAAGTCGTCGGGATGACTCCGCCTTGCCCTCTTAGGAGGTTCTTGCCAAATGAGACGTAGGGTGAGCCAGCCCCTCGACTAGCTGCATCCTGAATCCTGAGGAGTAGTTCGTGTTCACTCTCCATACTCGCGCCAAGCACGACAGGCTTTCCAGTGGCAATTTCGGAGTGCTTAGCAAATGAGAGAAGAGCATCTCCGGGGTTGTATTGGGCAACCTCATTTCTTTTCGAAAAGGAGGGAGTTCCGTAGAGCATTTTTGAGACAGCAACAGTGTTTTGAGAAGACGAATCCTCAACAAGTGTTCCAAGCGCTTCCTGACCCTCGTCCGTTTAAAAAACACTTTGGATATCGCTCACATCCTGAGAAGGGTTATCGATCCAGAAAAGCTCATACATCACTACTCGTCCTTCATGATTAGAAGCAAATAAGTGAACTGCAGTCGTAGATTTGTCAGGGGCTAAAACAAAAGAGAGATCTGAAATGGTTCGAACTCTTCGATTTCTCTACGCAACGAACTTGCGTAGAAAGACGTAAAGCTTGTGGGCACAGCACTGTCAAGCGCCATGCGAATCTGATCTACTTCTTCGAGCAATCTTGACAAATCCGATCTTGTCAATCCAAGATCTCTCTCTGAGCCCCTTGGCGTGGTGGTCAGAACAATTGTCTCTCTTAACTTAAGCGCTTCGGCGAGATGAGGGACAACTCTTTCCAGTGCCCCAGCCATCAAGGTCTTTGTAAGGGAATAAGAGCCAGGCCGATTAATAGTAGGAGTCGTCTCTGCTTGCTGCAGTTCACGTTTCACGTTTTCGACAGCTTGACTGATTCCGGCAGGCTTCGGAATCGAATCCCGAAACTTCACAAGAGACCTTTGTAGGGCAGATTCGTCCTCCTTGCGATCTAGCTTTTTCTCGAAAACGATCGTCTTCTTTTCGTCATCAATCCGAACTGCTAAGCCATGAGCCTGACCTAACCTTTCAAGATCCTTGGTTTCAAGAATTGGTTTTGCCAAGTTATGAATCACTTCTACCCCCTGGTAGGCTCGCGGAAGAGAGACGACGTAACCTGGTCGAATCGACGCTGCCTGAAGTGATTCAAGGCGGTACTCGTCAGAAGAGATAGCTTGATGGAGCCAGAGGATCGAAAATATGATTGACAAATCTTGGGTTTCCTTTCAAACGTTACGGGAGAGGTGGATCAGGGTTTGGAATTGGAGGAGTCAGCGGAGCGCAGCCGCAAAAGAACATGTCAGTTACTGAATTGTACCGAAGTGCACGAAACGTTTTAGTTGGACAGGTGCCTCCCCATATTGGGTAACCGTTCGAATTTGTTCCTATTTGACGTCAGCTCGATGAAGTACATAAAGCTGTTTTAGGAGTGATAAGAGATAGGCTTCCTGCCGGCAGAGGAAGCGAGAATAGAAGGAAGACTCGTCGCATTAACCTTTTATACACCCACTCCGTGCGAATTTGCAGGAAAAAAGAGAGAAACTACATTTATAGTGACAATCTTGCCGAAGCTGAATTCATCAACTTGATTGAGGAATCCCAAAAATCAGCGTCTACTGGGAGTCCCTTAAGAGCAGACTTCAAGAAACCACGTCGCCAAGTCATCAGCCCAAGGGGCAAGCTGATCACCGAGACGGATCCCTCCCCCGTGAAGATCGCCTCCCAAAAGGTGAAGCTGCTTCGACGCTGGTTGAACAGCGCGAAAATAGCTCAAACTATTCTGGAGAGGAACCAAGTCGTGTTCGTGGTGAACCAAGAAAGCGGTTTGATGTGGCAAAGGAGCAACCTCAGGCAAGAGCTCGGCCCCAGAATCGGCCAGTAGGTAAGCAGGGTAGATCAGGGCAAGGGCTTGCACAGTCTCCTCCTGATGGGCCAAGCTGGCAGCCAGGTGTCCGCCAGCCGAAAATCCCATCACCCCTGTCGCACCAAGGGCCGACACAATCCGCCAAGCCTCAGTCGCGTCCTGAAGCGGAATCCTGTGTTTTGGCTCGTCACCATCGGGATTAGGAACCCGGTAAGTCAAGGCAGCAGCAGGGACTCCGTGGCGCGCCAGCCATTCCGCCACCCATTCTCCCTCGTGGTCTGCCGCAACGAGCCAATAGCCACCGCCCGGCAAAATGAGCACCTTCGGGTCAGGCAACTTCCAATCCCCGTGAAAGGTGAGACGAGGCTGTTCAACCGGGCGAATCAGGCGAAAACCCTCCGGCGAAATCTCAACGCCTTCTGGCTCGAAGGCGTGCCAGCCATCCGGATTCCCATCGGGCCACAAGAGAACCGTATGTTCCATGGCAGAGTTTGCACCAGAATTCACAAAAACTGCCGCTCAGCGTTCTCAATCTGGGTGAGGAACTCAAAAATTGCCATCCTTGCATTTACAACAAACTGGAGTTCAAACTACCTGGGACTCTAGGAATAGTTGCACCCCCGGGAGTAACGGTGCCCAGAGTTGCACGTAACCCTTTCAAGATTGCTGCCATGTGCTGACGCCAGCCCACGGCATAGCAAGGAACGAAAAATGAAAATGTTTTTGAGGGCCTCGTCGTCCGTCGCGTTACTCTGCCTGCTCTTTTCATCTGGCTACAGCCAGACAAAACTGGGCGAATCAGATATTCAAAAAATGATCACTGAGTTGGAAGCCTACATTCCGCGGCAGGCCAACTATGTCTATCCCATTCAGCTCACGATGAAAAATGAGCCGAAGGTGAACGCTTTTGTCACGGTAGAGCGCACCCCAGACCGAAAGTTTCAAGCGGTGATGGTGGTTTTCGAGGGTCTCCTCACCTTCCTCGATCACGACAAAAACCTTGTGAGAGCCGTAATTGCCCATGAAATGGCCCACCTTTCCAAGGGCCACCCTACTGACACGACCGTCAGGCGACGCGGGGCCGACATGATGACGATCTACACCCGCCAGCTGGAGTACGAAGCAGATCGCCTGGGAGCCCAGGCCCTCGTCTCAGCCGGCTACAACAAGATGGATATGGTCGAAGTCCTGATCCGCCTTTCGGAACTCTCTGACAAATCCGGGGAGATCGCCCTGCACATGACAGGAACCCACGCCGACGGTAGGATGAGGGCTGCCGCGGTCAACAACGACGACACAATCCTGCTTGGCACCATCGAATACAAAGCAGCTCTTGGCTTCATGCAGGCTAGGGACTACGGGATTGCGGCGGAGTTTTTTGCGGAAGCCTACAAGAAGGATTCCCGCTTGAAAGAAGCCCTCATCATGCAGGGCCAAGCGAGTCTGATGAACTACTACGACCTCCTGCCCGACACGGTTAAAGAAGGAATGTTCAAGCCAGACTTCGGACCAGTGCTGCCGATCCCTGTTCGCCCCAAAGGAGGAGGAATCACTGCGGAGGATCAGTTGAGGTACGCAGAGGCCCTGAAGATCATTCGACAATCAGTAGCTGCTGCGCCGACCAGCACGAAAGCTTCGGAACTCCTCGGATTGGCTCTGATGCTCCATCCCACCAACGACCGCCAGTCCATCGAGTCAGGTCGCCGCCTGACCGACGAAATGCTGAAGGCCACGAAGGATCCCCTGGAGACTTTGCGCCTGACGAACAACTCCGCTCTTGGATTAGCCAGACTGGGGCAAGAGGCAAAGGCAGCCCAGATGATTCGCGATGCCTTTATTGCGACCGGCCCTTCTCGGAGCTTCAATATGGAAGCAGCCGAGAATATGGCCAGAGTCAACCTCCCCAAGCTCACTGGCCAGCCAGCCTTTCGGGTAGAAGCAGTATTGCGAACCTATCTCACCTTTGGGCCAGTCGCAGATTCTCGCTTTGCGTTGGTGAAGCGCGCTTGGGAAACGGTCTGCCGAGATGCAGGGATCGCTATCAAAGAAATCGAGAATCAGGCAGAAATTGCTCAGATCACTTCGATGACGGTAGATGGCAAGCAAATCGCCCTTCTGCAAGGGGTCACTGCCTTTGAAACCGCCTTAGGAAAGCCAGCGACGAGCTTCACCTTCAGTCAGCAGTATCCCGACATCATTGAGCGACGCTACAAAGGAGGCGACGTCGTCGCAATTTTCGAAAGCGAGCGTGTTTTCCGCGTAACGAGCTACGCAAAAGGAAGCTCTGTGCAACTGCGCGCAAAGAGCCCGACTTCTTCCTTCCGTGTCACTTTATCAGTTGGGATGAAAGCATCGGAGATCGGGGTCGATCTGAAAGGGCTCCAGCGACTTCGCCTCGTCCGAGGGACAGAGACCGAGATCTGGAACTACCTGCCTGGCCTGAACATCGCAGTCTTTAGCAAAGACGGCGCAACGATCGACGGGATCTCCGTCTTGCCGAGCCTCTAAGCTCGATGAGAACGCTCGATAAGAACTCCCCCTCCGCTGGCTGGCGGAGGGGGAGTTAATTTCGGCTCACCCGCTATTGGAGAGCAGGGTCGGACGAGGGGGCATTGGCTTTCCCAAAGACCAAAGCGTCGAGCGAGAATCGCCCAGGACCAGTGAAGATCAGGGCGACAGCCACAGCCAAGAAAAGGGCGGGATAGCTATAACCTTCGCTCTGATTCACAAAGGCAGCTCCATTTTGAATCTTGAACCAGATGGCTCCTCCCATAGCGGCCGCTACCCCAAGGCAGGCAAGCGGAGAGAGAGCGCCCAAGAGGAGGCCCAACCCGCCGGCGACCTCTCCTAGCACCACAAGGGCGAGCAAGAATCCAGGGATACCCACTTCGGCTGGCATCCAGCCCGTCGGATTCCCAAGTTTTGGTAAACCATGCAAAACCATCGCAGACCCAGCTAAGAGCCTGAGAAGGAGCAAACCAGTTGAAGCCTTTGCCGAGAGATCGATGGGTTTTAGAAGGTTTAACATGGGAGGATTCCAGGGATTGTTTATCGAGAAAGGAAATGACTGTGGGGTAAGTTTGGTTCCTCGATCCTCAGCTTGTGATTACGCCGTTCTCAACCGAGCTGTTTCGGCCTGCTATCATGAGCTATGCACTTTGCCCTTCTTTGCTGGGACTCCGGAGTCTGGGATCGCCTTTCTCCAAGCGAACAATCGGATGCTAAGGAAGCTTTTGGAACCTGGGTTCGGGAACTCAAGGAACAGGGAGTCTTTGTGTCCGGCTGGCCAGTAAACGAGGCAAGCTTAGTTCTGGATGGAAGCAGTGTCTTTGACCTGAAATCCTTCTTTTGGGGTGACGGGCTTGGCGCCCTTTTCGTGATCGAGTGCCCCACTCTCGAAGATGCGGTGGAGTATGCCCAGGGGTGCCCGACTCTGGCATTAAAAGGGCGAGTTGAAGTCCGCCCTCTCACTCACTAGTTCACTCCAGCGCCACGCAGGGGCTGAAGTAGGGTGTCTGTGCCTTTACGTTTGCTTGCCGGGGCCCGCAGCCACGACCCGCCCGGAGCGGAACCCTGGGAGCCATGTTCAACACTTGGTCTCCGGGCCGCCCCCCGGCAAGCAAACTCTGGAATCACCCAGTCGAACTAGCGACCCTGGTACCGATCGCGGAGCATCGTGTGTTTGCTCTGCAATGGCCTCGAGATGCCGTCGATAAAGACATAGTGCATCCTGGTGGTCAACTCAAAGGGATCGCCATCTGTGACGATGAAGCTCGCCTTCTTTCCAACCTGTAAAGAGCCAAGATCCTTTTCAACCCCAAAGATCTCAGCTGCCGAGAGGGTCAGCGACCGCAAAGCTGCCTCGGGAGAGAGGCCGTAGGCGCAGTGCTGGCCAGTCCGAACCGCCAGATTCATCACCTCTGAGGGAGATCCCGAACCAAAGCAGAACTTCACCCCTGCCCTTTGCAAAATCCCAGCCTGGACATAAGGAGTGTCGTAGGGATCGTAGGGCTGATCTGTGAGGTTTGCACTCAAGGTGCTCTTTCCGGCAGGAGTGAGAATGACAGGGATTCCGGCTTGTCTCAGCAAGGGAGCCTCGCGCCAGGCCTCACTTGCACCTCTCAGGATTACTTTTAGCTTGTACTTTTCGGCAAAGGCAACTGCCGACCGAATCGAAGCAGCCGTTCTCGTAGTCAACACCAACGGCCTCTCGCCGCGAACGTAAGGCAGCATCGCTTCGAGCCGTACATTCTTGGGAGCAGCTGGGTTTTGTTCGCGAAGCTTTGCGTAGGCGATGGCACTGTCAAAGATCCCATCGATCGAGGCATTCACTGTCGACTGGGCTTGCTCCGGCTGGATCTCTTGCCGCCCCCCCAAGAGGTCAAAGTAGGCTTCCCTCTGGAGCAGCGACAGGTGGTCGTCGCCGATGAACTCAGGTCTGCCATGGTGATGGTGACCTTCCTCGTCCTTGGCTTTCGCGTCCTCTTTTTCATCATCGTGGTCGTGATCGTGCTTATTGGCAACCGCGCCCCCCAGACCCAGAGCCAGAGAGGCATCAAAGCAGTCATCGCAAACATCCAAAGTTGGGCCGCGCCGCGCCGTCGCGAAACCAACCAGCAAAGCCGCCTTTCTTTTTTCAGTCAGTTGTTCTGGGGTCAGGCCAGCCGTCTTGATGAGAGCCCCCTGGCCCGATATCACGCCAGAAGTTGGGCCGACAAAAGCATGGGTGATGCCGTTATAAAGGGCAGGGCCATAGTGAGCTGACTCCACCCAGAGGGCAGTGGCAGCATCGAGGTCAGGATTGCTGGGGCCGAGCTCGCTATTGTCCATCATCACTGGCACAGGGCTAATCTCGGCCAAGCCCATGGTCGAGAAGCCGTCAATAAAACCTGGATAAATATTCAGCCCTCGTCCATTTACGACCCTCGCCCCGCGAGGGATAGCTACGTCTTTTCCGATCGCGATGATCCTCTCTCCCTGAACCACCATCGTTCCGGCTGCGATGGGGCGAGAAGAGACAGGGTGCAAGGTTGCCCCGACGATCGCAATCGGCTTTCCAGTTGGAATTGAGGTCGGCTCAGGCGCGCGGGAGGGTCGATCCAGCTCGCTCTTCCTTGTTGCGACCCGGTCGATTCCAAAGGCGTCGCGCCGTTCGAAGTAAACCACCCCTTCCACCATCGTCAAGGCGCAGACAGAATAAACCGAAAGAGGGTGGCCATCCCACAAGGCGAGATCCGCATCTTTACCCACCTCTATGGATCCGGTTCGGTGGTCGATCCCGAGTTGGATGGCTCCGTTCAGGGTGACGGTTCGGACCGCTTCCTCTTCCGTCATTCCGCCGAATCTCATCGTTTTCGCTGCGTCGATGTTGAGAGCCGTCGTACCGGAGAGGCCGTCTGTGTTGATACTCACGATAACTCCTGCCCGAGTGCAGATCGCAGCGTTCCATGGGATGGCGTCATAGCCTTCGACCTTAAACGACCAGCTATCAACGAAGATCGAAACAGGAACTCCGAGCTTGGCCAGTTCCGGGGCGATTTTGTAAGCCTCCAAGGCATGCTGCATCGAACCGATCTTGAATCCATACTCCTCGCTGAGCCTGGCAAGCATCAAGATCTCGTCGGAACGGTAAGAGTGGCATTGCACCCAGACTTTCTTGTTCAAGATCCCATCAAAGGTTTCCAGCCTCAAATCCTTTCTTGGCTGATGGGCCTTTTTGCCATTTACCATTGCCCCTTTTCGGAAATCAGCCCATGACTTTTCGTATTCTCTCGCTTCTTGAAAGGCTCGGCGGTACAGGGCTTCAACTCCCATTCGGCTCCTTGGGAAACGGGAACCGGTTGTATCACCCTTTCGCGTCACGTTCTCACCGAGGGCGAACTTCACCTGCAGGGGAGCATCTGGCACGATCATCTGCTTGGCAGTGGTCTGATACTTGTATTTGACCACGACGCTCTCGCCTCCGACCGAGTTTGCACTCCCGTGAAGGATCAAGGCAGAAGTGTGGCCGCTCGCCAAAGCCTGCCAGATATTAAGGGCGGTTGGGTTGAGGACGTCCTGGATACGAACTTCGCAAGTCAAACTCTCGCTCCCTTCATTGGTGCCATCACTGGCCCGGTGGGAGTGGCCATCCACAATTCCTGCCATCAAAAACTTCCCAGTTGCATCGATAACAGGCAGGCCTGGCTCTGATCTCAAGCCCTTGCCAATCGCCTCGATCTTGCCATTGCGGATCAGCACGTCTGTGTTGCTGAGAGTCCCTCTGACTCCCGTCAATACGGTCGCATTTTTAATGAGGCAATTCCCCTGGGTCAGTGTGCGCGGCTTGCGGTCTGCTTCGAGTTCAAAAGGGAAAGAGTAGGCCGAAGCCAGGGCCGAGAGTGCGGCCAAAACAAGGGCGGTGAGCAAGGTTTTTTTCATCGTCGGGTCACCACTGCTGATGCAGGGCTTGTCGTCTCACGGAAGACAGGTCGTCCATCGATCCAAACGTGGGTCACGCGGGATGTGGAAAGGTCAAAGGAGCCAGAAAACACCACGAGGTTTGCCTTCTTGCCTGCTTGGATCGAACCTAGGAGCGCCTCGGCGCCAAAGATCTTCGCTGCATCCAAGGTGAGGGACCTGAGGGCAACTTCTGGAGCGAGACCCAGCCGAATTCGCTCCCTGATGCCAGCCAAGAAGTTCTGGGGGGCCCCTTCGCTGCTGAAACAGAAAGGAACCTTACCAGCAAGAGCGGAAGCGTTTGTGGCTTGTTCTTGCCACCGATCTCGGCGTTCCTGGCGGTAGGCCGCTGGTTGGCGATCCTGCTCGGGAGTTCCATCCGGATCAGTCAGAGAAGGGGGAGACCCAACCGCCGCCGACAGGATGAGAGGAACTTTAGCTGTCGAAAGACGAGACACGACGGCAGAGGAGTCTCTCCCTCCGAGAATGATCACTTTGAACTGAAACTCTTCAGAAAGATCCAAGGCGCGATCAATCTCTCGCGCAAAGTTTGCCTCGAAAATCACTGGCGCCTCTCGCTTCACCACTGGCTGAAGGGCCTCTAAAGTCGCCGCCCAGGATGGCTTCGCTCCTTCCCAAAGGCTCACCCCGTCGCGCAGTGAAGTGGCATCCGTGAGGACTTGGCGCAAAAGAGCGATCACCCCGAGGAGGTTGCTGGGATAGCCAGCGCCAGGGATCGAACGAAAGGAGAAGGCCACCCCAGCATTGGGCAAGACCACTCGGTTTTCTATAGCCTCTGGCATCAGGTCCACGAGAGCGGCAGTGCCTCTAATGGATCCCCGTGATGAGCAGAGAACAGCCGTTGTGATTCCTGCCAAGGAAGTGGCTGGATCGCTCGGAATTTGAAGCTGATCCTTGGCGAGGTATTCGGCAGAAATCCCTTTGCGATTGGCGATCCACATCGTGTTCGGAGCATCCACGCCAGTGTTTGGCCTGGCAACTTCTGCTGCCGCTGGCTGGGAACGAAGGCCCCGGCCGGTAAAGCCATCGATAAACCCTGGGGTGAGGACGCTGTCGCCTAGATCCAGGACAGGAACACCGGTCGGAGTTGACCTGCCAGGTGAGACGCTCACGATCTTGCCCCCAGAAATCACGACAACACCTGGGGCAAGAGAAGTGCCATCCCCGATCTCGACGCGGCGAGCGATGAGAGCTAGCTGATCTTGGGGCAGACTTGCCGGGGCCTGACCCTGGGCCAATGACGAACTGGAAATCCCCACCAAAAGGGGAATTCCAAACGAGAACAAGAAACCTTTCATAACTACTATATCAAAACTTAAATATAAGTAAAGCATAGCATACGAGAGTTGAGTCCAAGAATTCGTCATGAAATAGGAAGCTGTGACAATCCTGGAGAAATCCATCGGTCGGGTAGAGTTTTGGTGTGAAAGGTCTTTGGATCGCCCCTGCTCTTTTTGCTGCTGGAGCCATGGCTCTGAGCTGCGCCCCTGGCCCGACAGCAAGGGCAACCCCAGTTTCGCCGTCACCCGAACCTATCCCCTCTCTGGATGACCAGTTCCCCTTGGAAGCACCGGTTCCCTTGGAGGTCAGCACCGGAAATGTGAAGGAGATGCAGCAAAGGCGCATCACCATGACCAAGCTCTATGAGCAGAACTGTGCGAACTGCCACTTTGAGGATGGCCGTGGGGCTGGTGGGAACTGGATCTCGGTCGAGAAGTTTGACCAGAAACACGACAAGACCTTCTTTAATGCCATCAAGAATGGGGATGACTCCAAAGGGATGCCCTCTTTTGGCGATAGCTTAAGCGACGCTGAGATTTGGGGTCTTGTCGTTCACATCCGGGAGTTGCAGGGGCGTGGTCTGCGCCAAGAGTTTGGCGGCCCGAAAGCGACAAACGGAGTCTATTCCAGCAAGTACCACCGCTACCGAGTGGAAGAAGTGGTACGTCAAGGGCTCCGCACTCCTTGGGCGATTGACTGGCTTCCGGATGGGCGCATGTTCGTCACAAACCGACCAGGAACTCTCCTCCTGGGAAGAGGTTCTGACATGACTCCCGTCGAAGGATTACCGCCAGTAGTCGAAATTGGACAAGGCGGATTGATGGATGTCGCAGTTCACCCCAACTACCGCCAAAACGGCTGGATTTACTTCGCGATCAATGACCCCAAACCTGGCAACAGTCGGGAAGCAATGACCAGGATCTACCGCGCCAAGCTCGCAGCAGGTGCAGCCCCCCGCCTTGTCGGCTGGGAAACGATTTGGCAGGCAGAGGAGCGTGACTACTCAGGAGCAGGAGTTCACTTTGGGTGCCACATCGTTTTTGATGGCAAAGGCATGATCTACTTCGCAATTGGAGAAAGGGGTAACCAGAACCTGGCCCAGGATGTCACCCGGGCAAACGGCAAGGTTTTTCGCCTGCGTGAGGATGGTTCCCTTCCCCCGGATAATCCGTTTGCCTCAAACCAATCGCGAACGGCGAAAGCTGTTTGGTCTTTGGGTCACAGAAACCCCCAGGGCCTCGTCATGACCCAAAGTGGGGAGCTATGGGATACAGAACATGGCCCGCGGGGCGGGGACGAAGTGAACCTCGTAAAGAAAGGCAGAAACTATGGCTGGCCAGTGGCGACTTATTCCATCGAATACAGTGACCAAGCCAGAAGCCACCCCTGGGCTGCAAAAGAAGGAACGGTGGAGCAGCCAGCCTTCCGCTGGATCCCTTCGATCGGAGCAAGTGGCTTGGACATCGGCAAGGGTTCGGCCTTCTCGAAGTGGAATGGTGATCTGCTGGCTGGTGGGCTCGCTGGTCAAACCCTCCAACGTTTTCGCATGAAGAACGGCGTACTGGTTGAGCAAGAGGAGCTCATTTGGAACATGGGCCGCGTAAGAGATGTCCGGGTCGGCCCAGATGGTTATGTCTACCTGGCTCTGAACGGGCCAGATCGAATTGTCAGGCTCGTCCCGGTTCGCTAAAGCCTTTTCACGAGATCTCAACAATCGGGTCGCGAGTGAAATAGCTGGGTGTAAACTCCGCACATGGCACTCAGTCGAGACCAAATGGCAAAGAGGGCAGCGGCAGAGCTGAGAGATGGCTTTTATGTGAACTTAGGGATCGGAATTCCGACCTTGGTCGCCAACTACATCCCGGATGGCGTTGAAGTCGTTCTCCAAAGCGAGAACGGGATGCTTGGCATGGGGCCTTTCCCTTTCGAAGACGAGGCAGATGCGGACCTGATCAACGCTGGCAAACAGACCATCACCGAAATCCCGGGAACGAGCTATTTTTCGAGCGCAGATTCATTTGCCATGATCCGCGGTGGCCACATTGACCTCACGGTTTTGGGAGCGATGGAGGTGAGCGAAACAGGCGACCTCGCGAATTGGATGATCCCAGGGAAAATGGTGAAAGGCATGGGCGGGGCGATGGACTTGGTGGCTGGAGTGAAGCGCGTCGTCGTGGTGATGGAGCACACCAACAAATCAGGCGAATCAAAGATTTTGAAGGAATGCACTCTGCCCCTCACTGGTAAAGCCTGTGTCGATATGATCATCACTGACCTTTGTGTGTTCGAAGTCCGCGAAGGCACGTTAGTTCTCCGTGAAACAGCGGAAGGGGTCACGATCGATGAGATCCGAGAGAAGACGGAAGCATCCTTCACGATCGACGACGGACTCCGTACCGTCGCAATCTAATCTGTGAGCCAGAGTGCGGTGGCACAGGAGAACTATTCCAGGTCGGCCCCCCTCCGGCTCACATTAAGCTGAGCGCGATGAATCATTCCCAGAAACTTGGCTAGTTCTCTCAAAACAGGAAGTTACACGTTTAGATCCTTATAATACAGGCATGTCCATTGCCCTGATACTCGCTGTCTTGCCGACTGCGATGTCGCAACCGGCTCTTGACTTGCCAACGGTACCCTTCACCCTTCGCTGGGATCAGGTGAATACAGGCCCAACTTCCGTAGCGTTTTTGAACGGTGGATCAATCCAGCTGCCAGTCACTGTTCAAGATGGCAAGCTCGCCGTTGGCGGGAACCGTACGAGGCTTTGGGGGACAAACATCTGTTCTGAAGCTGCTTTTCCGACGCCAGAACAGGGCCAGATCATGGCGCAACGGCTTGCTGCATTTGGCGTGAATGCCGTGCGGTTCCACCATCTGGAGGCAGCATGGAATTCGAGCAACATCTTTGGCACAAGCCCCCATGGTTCCACCCGAAGGCTAGACCCAGTATCCGTGGATAGGCTAGATTGCTTTGTCGCTGAACTCAAAAAGAATGGAATCTACTCGAACATGAACCTTCTGGTCTCAAGAACCTTCGTCGCGGCAGACGGGCTGCCTCCGGAAATTGAGACAGTCGATTGGAAGATGCAGGGAACGATTGCGATGTTCGATCCAGCCCTCATAGCTTTGCAAAAGGAGTATGCAACGCAGCTTTTGGGCAGAGTGAACCCCTACACTGGCATGAGCTACGCAGATGATCCCGCGATCGCTTTTGTCGAAATCAACAACGAGAACTCTCTCATCCAAGCATTTTACGACGGCTGGTTCCTCAAGTTTCCGGAGATTTACAAAGCTCAAGTTCGCACGAAGTGGACTTGGTTTTTAAGAACGAAGTATCAAACTGATGATGCGCTCAAGGCAGCTTGGGGAGAAAGATCGGAACCCCTCGGGCCGGAGATGCTCCAGAGCTTTAGTCCGGGGAGTCACTGGCAACCTATGGCCCAATTAGGAGCTGTGGTGCAGTTCACACCAAATGGAAACGAGTGCACCTTTAAGGTCGCCACTCCCGGAAGTGCTAATTGGATAGCTGAGCTACTCGCGGCAGGCGTTCCGATTGAAAACCGACAGATTTACACCGTCAAGTTTGAGGCAAAGGCAGACCAAGCAAGACAAATTCGATTCAATATTAGTCGCAACTCAGACCCCTGGACTGCCTTGGGTATCGAGGAGACGCTTTCTCTCAGCCAGAATTGGCAAACCTTCCAGTTCACCTTTGTCGCTGGGGCAAACGTTCCGAACTCCCGTTACCTTTTTGGTCTCTTATCTCAAGCCAAAGCGACCTTTATGTTTCGCAATGCTTCGCTGCGCAAAGGGGGCGAGATT
Organism: Fimbriimonadaceae bacterium; assembly: GCA_025455775.1. GTDB lineage: Bacteria > Armatimonadota > Fimbriimonadia > Fimbriimonadales > Fimbriimonadaceae > JALOLT01. The sequence continues at coordinate 10,372 of JALOLT010000010.1, read as the reverse complement.
CTGCTTGACCCAGGGATCACCTTGGCGAATACCCTGTCGATGCCAGGAGAAGGCTATCTGATAAGACCAACGATTGAGATGAGGAGGGACTTCCTCGAGTTTCTCCGAGAGCTGGAAGCTCAGTACTGGGACGAGATGGCCACTTTATTGAAGCAAGACCTTAAGATAAAGGCGATCATTGTTCCCACAATTGTCGGCGTTTCCAGTCCGCATTTGATGAATAAATTTGACGTGATCGACTCCCATGGTTACTGGGCAATTCCGACTGGTGAATTTTGGGCTACCAACTGGTCGATTGAACCAAAGTCGATGGTTGGTTCGCCAAAGCAAAGCTGGGTTGCTGCGATGGCGTCTCGACGCATCTTTGGTAAGCCATTTATGGTGACGGAGTACAACCACTGTTACCCAAATCTGTATGCAACTGAAGGACCACTTTTTGCAGCGATCTATGGATCACTGCAAGATTGGGATGCAGTTTGGCACTTTGCCTATGCTGGCAGTACTGCCTCAATCACAGCGAACGCCATTTTCAACCCCTTTGACAACACCAGCCATCCGGGACAACTCGCTCATTTTCCTGCGGCAGCCTTCTTGTTCAGAACATTTGGAATGCAACCAGCAAAGGCTCAGATCTGGCGTACCATGGATCGCCAAAAGGAATTGGAACTTCTGGCGACTGTCGGAACCCCGTGGAATAATGTAAACGCCAGGGATTTAGGGCTAGATCCTCTTGAGGGTCTCCGCAGTCAGGTCGGGCTCAAACTCGAGGGTGATCCGCAAAACGATCCTGTTGCGCAGGTCGATCCAAATGCCACATCAGTTGTCTCCGACAACAACCAGGTTAAGTGGTCGTTCGGTGCATCCGGGTTCGTTAGGTCAATCTCTGACAAGGGCGCATTTTACATCGGTGCCCAGCCAAAAGTAGATCTCGGGATCCTGAGCTTCACCCAAACCTGGAGTCCGCGCTGGTTCACTCTTTCTGTCGCCCAGGTTCAACCAAACGTGAGGCTTGTCACCCTTTGCGGCACGGTTATGAACCAGGGCATGGTCTTTAACCCAGGCCGAACAACCACAACCAACCAATGGGGTGGAACTCCGACCTTGGTTCAGACTGAATGAATTGGGTCGCCGTGCTAAACAGCTGAATGGCCGAAACCTGAACGGAGTGTGGACTTTCCCACTCGATGGAACTCGGTCTATCTGGTTCGAACTTGTCACGAGCAGGCGTTGAAAATACTTAGCCTGCCACCTTGTGTGAATGGGTGGCAGACTCGACAAGAAGAGGCGAAGGTTGATTACGCCTTTTGCTGTTTCATAAGGTCGCGGATTTCGGCCAGCAATACCTCTTCGTTGGTTGGAGCTGGTGCAGCAGGCTGAGCCATCGCAGCGTCCATCTTTGCTCGCATTTTGTTGGTAGCCTTTACGATGAGGAAGATCACAAAAGCCAGGATTGCAAACTGCACAACGTTGTTGATAAAGAGTCCCATATTGATGGCAACTTCTGTTTCCGGCTTGCCTGCTTCCGCGGCTTTGAGGACTAACTTTATGGCGCTAAAGTCCACTCCTCCCAAGAGAAGGCCAATCGGAGGCATGATGACATCTTTAACAAGGGAGTCGACGATTTTGCCGAAGGCCCCTCCAATAATCACACCGATGGCAAGGTCAATAACGTTGCCCTTAAGGGCGAACTCGCGGAACTCTTTCAAAAAGCTCATAGGGATTTCCTAAGTGACAAAATCCCAGGCTAGCCCCTGTTTTTACTAAACAAGAACCCCCTGGGTAAGTTAAGACTACCTCAGGGGGATTTTTTCCAACACTGCAACTTGTGGAACAGTCGCAAATTGCGAAGAATCTGTCGATTCAGGCAGGGTCGGAGGGCGTGGGATCCTCGGCAGGCGGACTTTCATCCTTACCAAACCCCATCCCTTCCAGGATGTTTCCGATGGGAGTTCCTTCCGTCATATCCTGAATCTTATCAAGTGGGTTTCCACCGCCACCACCCATGAACTGTTGAGCCATTCCCATGATTTTCTGTTGATCATCTGGGCCGATATTGTTGAGATCAATTCCCTGCTGGGAAGCGAACTCTTCAACTTTTTTAAGCAGCTCGGGGGGTAATCCAAGCTTCTCGATCATTCCCGAGATATCCATTTAGTCAACCTCAATAGTGAATCTTGCGCTCCAGCGTCTTGGCTTCTGCGACCCAGCCTTCGACCTGGTCGGCAGTTGGCAATTTGTTCACGAGGTTTTTGGCCTCGTTCACTTCGGACATTTTGGCGTGGAGGTTGCCTGCGTTTCGTTGAGCGAGTTCTGGCACTGTATCGACTCCCGCGTGTTCCAGGAGATCAGCATATTGGCTGCCGATCCCTTTAATCCGGCTCAGGTCGGCTCGATTGATCCAACCCATCAGGAGCTTGGCGCTGATGCCGGTCTTCTCTGCCAGATCCTCTCTGCCTTTGGGGGTGCTCCCTGCTTCAAGGAGAGCTTCTTCGGTCTTTATTCCTGCTGCTTCGAGCTTTTCGCCGTATGCTGGGCCAATGCCTTCAATCTCTTTGATGTTTGCCATATTCAATTTTTGACAAGGAGTCAACTCCAAGTTGAATCTTGACAGAATCCTAGGGCCGAGTGCCCGCTTCGCCGTCATCTCCTTGGGATTCTTTCCGGTTCCATCAGACAGGTACCCACTCTCTTTAGCTGGCGGTGTAGTCTGAAAAGCGTTATGAGTGGTGCCAGAGGAAGAATTGGAATACTCACCGCCGGGGGCGACTGCCCAGGGTTAAACGCAGTCATCTCCGGGGCTGTTCACTATGGAATCCGAAACGGATACGAGTTCGTTGGATTTCAGCGCGGATTCGAAGGAATCTTGACTCCTGTATTAACCCAACCACTCACCGACAAAGATGTCAGCGGGATTAGCCACATCGGCGGCACAATTCTTCACACCACCAATCGCGGCAGATTTGGCGGAAAAGTGGGAGTGGGCAATTCTAACCAAATTCCAGACGAGATTCTCGAAGAAGCAAAGCACAATCTTCAGCAGTTGGGGATCGATGCTCTCATCATCATCGGGGGCGACGGCAGCCTCTCAGCCGGCCTTCAACTCTCTGAAAAAGGCGTGCGCGTCATTGGTGTTCCCAAGACGATTGACAATGACTTGGCAGCGACGGATCAAACCTTCGGCTTTTCGACTGCCCTGACCGTAGCGGTGGAAGCCCTTGATCGAGTTCACACGACCGCCACGAGTCACGATCGCTTGCTCTTTGTTGAAGTTATGGGTCGCCACACTGGTTGGATCGCCCTAAAGGCGGGACTTGCTGGAGGCGCCGATGCGATCCTCCTACCGGAGTTCCCCTTCCAAATCGATGACCTCGTCGCCTACCTTCGAGAAAGACGGAAGCAAAACAAGAATTCGTCGATCGTTGTCGTCGCAGAAGGTGCGATGGTTGAAGGCGAACTGAGCATCGAAGACGGAGGCTCTTCGGAAGTTCGATTTGCAGGGGTGACCCAACGAATCATGAAGCGAATTGAACAAAAGGCCCCAGATGAATTCGAAATGAGGGCAACGGTTGTGGGACACATCCAGCGAGGCGGCACGCCGAATGCTCGCGACCGGATTCTGGCGCGCGCCTATGGAGTCGGGGCGATCGATGCCTTGCTTGCCGGAGAGAACGCAGTCATGGTCAGTCTCCACGGTCAAGAAGTGAGCACAGTTCCTCTGATCGAAGCTGTCAGCCACCTCAAAGCTGTCGGCGAAGACGTTCTGGAATACCAGGTCGTGAAGAAGCTCGGCATTTTTATGCACTAAGCAGTGTTGGATCGCTTCGTCTCGTGCGCTCAGGGCCCGCGGCCTACGCCCGCCCGGTTCCCCACTTGGGAGAGAGCGATCCAAACACTCTTCCGGGCCGCCCCCTCTGAGCGCACAAGACACTTGGACGCAAAAGAGGCTTGGACTATTCAACAAGGGCTTTATCAGCGACAAGCCAACAGGCTGCTTTGTGACCATCCGGAGTGGAAACAAGCCCAGGATCTTGTCGGCATGCGTCGAACGCATGAGGACATCTCGGCGCAAAGGAGCACCCGACCGGAAGTTCGCTCAGGCGGGGCGGCTGACCCCCAATGACTCTCAATTTAGCTTGCCCCACCTTAGGCATTGCGTCCATGAGGGCCTGGGTGTAGGGGTGACGCGGCTCATGAATCACATCGCGAACCGCGCCTTCCTCGACCACCTTTCCGCCATAAAACACTGCGACACGATCACTCACGCTCCCCACGACTCCGATATCGTGACTAATGAGAATCACGGCTGTGTTGTACTCCCTCTGGAGATCCGTGAGCAGATTCAAAATTTGTGCCTGCAGAGTCACGTCGAGTGCCGTCGTTGGCTCATCAGCAATCAATAACTTCGGCTGACTGGCAAAGGCGATGGCGATCACCACCCTCTGCCTCTGTCCACCACTCATCTGATGCGGATATTTATGGGCTGATTGCTCAGGACTTGGAACTCCAACATGCTTAAGCATCTCCACCGACTTCGCCCAGGCTGACTTTTTATCCAGTTTTTGATGAAGCCGATACACCTCACTAATCTGATTCCCAATCTTCATCATCGGGTTCAAGCTCGTGAAGGGATCTTGCATAACCATCGCAACTTCTTGCCCTCGAATCCCGAGCCAATCCCGTTGGGCGAGCTGGAGCAAATCTTGCCCCTCCAGCAAAATCCTCCCTTGGGTGCGCGATCCGGGAGGCAGCATCCCCATGATGCTCAGGCCAGTCATGCTCTTTCCGCATCCGCTTTCGCCCACTACTCCGAGCGTCTGGCCATAGTCCACCTCAAGGGTGATATCCCTAAGGATCGGCACCCCTTGGATCGCGACCTGAAGACCTTGGATCGACAAAACTGCCATTTGATCTCCCATTATGTCGCGGGAGCCACTGAGGGGTGGCGGCATTGCACTGCATCAAGTTGTATACTCTTGGACATGTCGGCAATGATACGCGTCGTCATCTCGGATGATGAACAGCCTTACAGAAATGCCATCGAAAAAACATTGAAGAATCTGATGCCAGAGTGTCAGCTTCTTGCCGTGTGTAAGGATGGCCAGGAGGCTTTGGATATTTGTTTACAAGACCCGCCCGACGTCCTGCTCACTGACGTCAATATGCCTCGCCTCGATGGGCTGGAGCTCATGCGGCGAGTCTTGAAGAAGGAAAAAGAAGTTAAGGTTGTGGTTCTGACTGTCAACGAAGAAGACGAAGTCGTTTTCGAGGCATTTAGATCCGGCGCTCTTGGCTACTTACTGAAAACCTCAACGCCACAAGAAGTTGTTGAAGCAGTCCGCCTCGCCTATCGAGGAGAAGCGAAAATCACTCCCAGAATCGCGACGAAGGTCATTGAGGATTTTCGACGCGTCAAAGATGACGACGACACCGACGATACAGAACTCTACGTACTTAGCGATCGCGAGACCGAAATTTTGGAACTCATCGCCAAAGGCATGAGGAATAAAGAGATCGCCAACCACCTTTCCATCGCGGAGAAAACCGTAAAGAACCACGTCAGCAACATCCTGAAGGCACTTCAGGTGAATAGCCGAACCGAAGCAGCAATGAAGGCAGTGCGAGCCAAGTTGGTTCAGGGAAACTAACCCCGGAGTCCTTCGAGGCTCCGTACTAGCCCCAAAGAAGGTGTGATCTCCATCAGGAAATCACACCTCCTTTTTTGCCCCAGACCCCTCAGTCTGTTCTTTTAAGTTTCGTCCCGGCTGTCAGTTTCCTGGCGCGATGAGGCTGAGATTCGTCACTGAGGCTTGCCTACCCAGAGGACTCCAAAGGGTGACCCGTGCAATTGGGGTTCCGATGGTTCGAGGAAGGAGTCGGCCTTGAAGCTCGTGTCCTTCTTCAGATTTACCCAATAGATATCCGTACCGATTCACGGAGCCGGTCATTTTTAGCCGATATTCACCACCTTTGATTTCTCCCGTCCAATTCCCATCACTTCCGACCCTCAGCTCCAACTTGACAGGTTTTGCCTCTTCTCCGTCCCATCTCATCTTGCCCTGAAAGACAAAGTCTCCGACACAGTCGGCGATCTGTGTTGGGGTCATCCAAGGTAAGTCAGCGAAGGAGCGATGACCTTCTAGGCTCAGAGGATCGCTCAGTAATGGGTCACTGGCTGCACCTTGGGTTTCGTCGAGTTTTATGCGAAAGTCGGTTACTGTCGCCAGAGCCTTGGCCCGCAAATCGGAACGACTGGTCGACAGGGCAAGCTTTTGGATTGCCACTGCGTCCTGAAACCCAGCCTGCAAATCCTGTTTTGGAACATCCTTCAGGCTCAAGAGCCGCTTGGCCCGTGCCAATCCTGCCAACACTTTGCCATTTGTAGACTGAGGCTCTTTCTTAAGACCTTCTAAGCCAAGGTAATACAGAAGACTAGCCTTTTCGTCGGCGACTGCCGACCCTTCGAAGGCAAGAACGAAACTCAGGGCCGCTTTTGCTTCTTCTTCGAACCCAGCCATCGCCAGACTCGTGGCATAGACAACCGTGAATGACGCTACCTGTGCACCAGCCCACTTTCCGTCCGCAAAAATGGCTCTGGCTGTCGTCAAATCCCCAGCCAAGCAGGCAGAGTAAAGACCAACTGCGCGAAATCGTGGGTCAGCCTCACTCTGCACGAACTTATCCAACAGAAAACGCCTCTGCATAAAGCCCAGTTGAGATGCTCTGCCAGAAGGTGCATAAACAACCACCATCATCATGTAGTCCAGGGGACGCTGGCGGAGCTCAGACGGATAGCGACTTGTGAGTTCAATCAGGGCATCGTTCACGAGGCCTGCCTTTGGAGAGCGGAGGGTGCCAGCCCTGAGCTGAGCTTGGTAAATCTCCAACAGGAGACGCCACGCATTCCACGTGAGAAAGGCTTCGCTATCTGATTCTCTGGCCAGTACTTCGGGAAAGGTAATAGGGAGATCCCAGGCCTGACTGTACTGAATCGCCCAGGTGCAGAGGAGGATTTCCGGAGAGAATGGCAACCTCTCCGAGGCAGCTCTTAAGTTAGATTCTAACTCCTGAGCTGCTTCTGGCACGAAGAGCACGGCTCGGCTGACGAGAACTGGCGCTGTCGCCAGGTCAATCACAGCCTTAGCGACAGCAACTTTCGATTCCAATGGGTCGCCTTGGGCAATCGTCAAGTACCGATAGAGCCAAAGGTTAAGATCACGGGGTTGATCCAGTGCTTGAACGATTGTCTTTCTGGCCAAAAGGACGTCGCCAACCTTCTGAGCACACTCGAATTGAAGACCAAGAATTGCAGAAAGAGGCGGATCATCCCCTGGCTGATCTGATGCTCCCTTAATTGTTTGTAAAGCCTCTGCCGGTTTGTCTTCTAATTGCAACTTAAGAGCCGAGAGGAATGAGTGCTTTCGGGAACCTATCGCCACGCCATCAAAGACTTCCTTCCATAATGAACTACGGGAATCAGAAAGTTGCAAACTCATCATCCTTTCGACATCGATTGCTTCTTTGGTTGTTCTCCAAATTCTGATAGCAGCATCAGCTCGATCTTGTCGCTTTAGGGTGGGTTTCCTGGAGAGCAAGATCGCCTGATCACGATCATAACTGTCCCCGGAACTCATCACGCGGGCGAACTGCTGCTCTGCTTCCTGCTCTCTACCAGTTGACAAGAGCAATACCCCCAGGAAGAGGTGAGTAAAGGGGGTCGCTTCCCCAAGCGCATCCAGAGTCCTCATGAGTTCGACCGACTGACGAATATCGCCAGCCTGGGCTGCCCCGTAGCTCAGAACGGTTAAGAGAGATGCATAGGCGGCGGAGTCCTTGTTCTTCGCGTCATTGAGCCAGATTTCCTTCAGGCCAGGATCACGAAAGGCAATCGAAGGAAAGTTTCCCACCAGCACGTCTCGGCTCTTTTCTGCCCAGATGGTCGGTGTTTGGCGATTTGTATTTTCCAGTACGACGGCCACGTATGGCCAACCAGAGAAGATGCCAATCTCAGAAGACACACCGCAGAACCCAATCAATCCGTACGGGTTTACGAAGCTAGTGGTAGAGCGCGCGTTGGCAGATTATGCACATGCGTATGGGTTTGGGGTGGCTGCGCTTCGTTACTTCAATGCGTCGGGGGCGGCGTCGGACGCTTCCATCGGAGAAGACCACGACCCAGAGTCCCATCTCATTCCGATCGTCTTGCAAGTGGCGTTAGGTCAACGTCCCCATATTTCGATCTTCGGGACGGACTACCCAACCGAAGACGGCACATGCATTCGGGACTATATTCACGTGGAAGATCTGGCGACGGCTCATCTCGCGGCACTTCAAAAGTTGCAACCAAACTCTGTGCTGCAGATGAATCTTGGTACTGGCGTCGGCCACAGTGTTCAGCAGGTCATCGAAGCGTGTCGAAAGATCACGGGGCATGCCATCCCCGCGGTCATTGGGCCTCGGCGAGCAGGAGATCCCGCGTGTTTGATCGCAGACAGTTCGAAAGCCCAGCGAGAGCTGAACTGGAAACCCAAATACGTTTCTATTGAAAGCATTGTGGAGACCGCCTGGAAGTGGCATCAGAGCCATCCTCGTGGGTATTCGAGCTGAGTTTGCTTCGGAATTCGTGAAAAAGCCGGTGGTAACCAGTCTCCTGCGAACGGAGATTCCATTACAATTTGGCGACCTGTTATGAGTACGGGACCAAATGGAATCTTCTATCAAAGGAATGGCGAATGGCCGGCAAGCAACCATCGAAGAATCAGTTTTTGAAGTCACTTCAATCGCAAATACACGCAGCGATGGGTGTGAGTGAATCGGGTGCAGTGCTTCCACCGTCCCTTATCAAGGCGTTCAGTGCTCTTCCTTCCACGAAGAAAAAGGTGGATTATTTTGAGGAGTGGTCGGACCTCGCGTTCGATCTTCTGGAAAGCGACTTCCCTGAGGGGATCGATGAGGCTCCATACCATGCGACACCGCGAATCACCCATGTTTATGATACGGGCGAGATTCACTTCGAGGTCTATGCAGGTAGCGAAAAGTACGTCACGTTTATCAGGCTGAAACCGCTAAAGGACAAGCCGCAGTACGGATGCTCTTGTGAACAGTCGAATGGCGAGGCTGCTTGCATCCATGTGGAGTACTCGCTCGACTCTTTGTTAGATCAATTTCAATCGAGTTATTCAGCATTTGGGCGGCGCCTTCGAGATGAAAAGTTTGACAAAGGTGTTCCCGATCACGCGAAGTTCCATGTCGATCGGAGTCTTATTTCTCTCAAGCTTTTTGATCAGTTGATTCGCACGGTTCACGAGTCGACCTTCGAGGACGCAGAACTTCCTAAATTGGAATCGTTGAATGTTCAGGAAGAGCGCATTATCTGGAATATTCAATTGCACAACCAGAACTTCATCCTCAATCCTTTCGTTCAATCCAAAAAGAAATCAGGCAATGGATTCACAAAAGGAAAGAAGCTCAAGTACCAAGAACTGCTAACAAAGCCCAGCCATTTATTCAACGAAGCTGACCGCAAGGTTATTGGATTGGGCAAACAAGAGCATCGTAATCACGAGTTTGCGATCGCCATCTTCGATGCACTTCCCTTTCTAATCGGTGCTGAGAATGTATGTTTCGATGGGGAACCAATCGTTGTCGAAAAAGCCAGCTTTGCGTTAGGTCTTACCGATACGCCGCAGGGATTTGGCTTTTGCGTGCTTCCTAACGGCCAACCCAGTCCCGCAGGGCGGCTCGTGGGCACCGAGAAGATGCTCATGCATATGGATGAAGAAAAGACACGAGTCATGGTTATCACCTTGCCGACTGGCCATGGCGAACTAGCGTTACAGATGCTTCGATTGCCCAAGGTGAATGAAAAACACGCCAAAGATTTCTTCGCAAAGGCGGTGGAGTTAAGTAAACGGCTCCCAATCGTTTTGCCTCATGACCTGATGGGCGCGTTCCGTGATGATCCAGGCAATGTTGTTATGATGATGCGTGCTAGGCCAGACGGACGGCTCGACTATGGTTTGCGAATCAAAACGGAGAGCGGGTTGATCACGCTTCCTGGATCGCAGCCGAGTGTGACGGTTGGTAAGTACGAAGGAAAGCCTGTGCAGTGGATCCGCAATGCGACGCGAGAGGTGAAGAACTGCAGCGAGATGGCGACTCGCCTCAAGATCAGTGCTGCGCCTTCCAATGACTTTACTGGAACGATCGAACGCTTTGAAGACGGGATCGTTTTGCTCGAGAGGCTGGATCTGCACAAAGATGAAATTGAAATTCTTTGGTGTCCACGCCAAGTAACAACCTGTGTCAGCTTAGGTTTCGATTTCGATAGGTTGAAAGACTGGCGCTTCGCAGGTGTCAAAATATTGGCCTTTCC